>JASJCB010000144.1 GCA_030066195.1 Acidobacteriota bacterium | reverse complement strand
GCGGTAATGCTCAGCACGGGGCCGGTGTTGTCGCGGGTTACGGTGATCTGCGCCGTGCCGGGTGTCGCCGTACTGAAAGTAGTCGTGGCGATGATGACATGATCGCCCTCGGTGGGCAGGGGAACATCGGCGGTCCAATTGGTTCCGGTTTGTGTTGCGGTAACTCCGTTGACGGTGACCGTAGCAACCTCATGGCTCATGGTGCCGGTGACGGTGACGGTATCCAGGTTCGTGCGGAAGCCGTCAGCGGGCGTGTCGATGGCAACGCCGATAGTCGGCGGATTGACCGCTACAACGGCCTGAGCCGTATTGCTGTTTCCGAAAGCATCCTGAGACATCAGATCAAAGGTAATTTGGGTGAGCACCGCATCAAAGGGCACCGTGTAGGATTGGCTGCCGGAAGCTTGATCACTGAAGGGTTGACCGTCTCGGGTGACCGAGCCGGACACGGGCGTGCTGTCATCGGCGGACGACCAGGTAACCAGAATGTCCTGACCCATGACTACCGGGTTGGGCGTAGCGGTAATACTGAGCACGGGGCCGGTGTTGTCGCGTGTTACCGTGATTTGGGCCGTGGCGGGTGTCGCCGTACTGAAAGTGGCCGTGGCGATGATGACATAATCGCCCTCGGTGGGCAGGGGAACATCGGCGGTCCAATTGGTTCCGGTTTGTGTAGCGGCAACGCCGTTGACGCTAACCGTGGCGACCTCATGGCTCATGGTGCCGGTTAGAGTGACGGTGTCCAGGTTCGTGCGGAAGCCGTCAGCGGGCGTGTCGATGGCAACGCCGATAGTCGGCGGATTGACCGCCACGGTGAGCGGCGTGGAGCTTTCATTACCGAAACCGTCGATCGCCGTAAATTCGAAACCGATTTGGGTGAGGCCCGCGTCGAAGGGTACGATGTAGGATTGGGTCCCGTCCGGTTGATCGCTGAACGGCTGACCGTCTCGGGTGATCGACCCGACAATCGGGCCGCTCTCGTCGGAGGAAGACCAGGTAACTGTCAATTCCTGGCCCATCACCACGGGATCAGGCGTTGCGCCCAGGCTGAGGACCGGTCCGGTGTTGTCGCGGGTAACGGTGATTTGGGCGGTGGCGGGTGTCGCCGTGCTGAAACCGGCCGTGGCGATGATGACATGATCGCCCTCGGTGGGCAGCGGCACATCGGCGGTCCAACTGGTCCCGGTTTGCGTGGCCCCGACGCCGTTGACGGTAACCGTAACAACCTCATGGCTCATGGTGCCGGTTATGGTGACGGTGTCCAAGTTTGTGCGGAAACCGTCAGCGGGCGTATCGATAGCAACGCCAAGCGTCGGCGGATTGACTGCTGCAACGGCTTGGGCCGTATTGCTGTTGCCGAAGGCATCCTGAGACGTCAGATCAAAGGCGATCTGTGTGAGCGCCGCGTCGAAGGGTACGGTATAGGTTTGGCTGCCGGAAGCTTGATCGCTGAAGGGTTGACCGTCTCGGGTGACTGAACCGGAAACAGGTGTACTGTCGTCGGTTGATGACCAGGTGACCAGGATGTCCTGACCCATTACCACGGGATCGGGTGTAGCGGCAATGTTAAGCACGGGGCCGGTATTATCGCGGGTTACGGTGATTTGGGCGGTGGCAGGTGTCGCCGTACTGAAGCCGGCCGTTGCCGTGATGACATGATCGCCCTCGGTGGGCAGGGGAACCTCGGCGGTCCAATTGGTCCCGGTTTGCGTGGCGGTGACGCCGTTGACGGTGACCGAGGCGACCTCATGGCTCATGGTGCCGGTGACGGTGACGGTATCCAGGTTCGTGCGGAAACCGTCAGCGGGCGTGTAGATGGCAACGCCAAGCGTCGGCGGGTTGACCGCCACGGTGAGCGGCGTGGTGCTTTCATTGCCGAAACCGTCGACCGCGGTCAATTGGAAACCGATTTGGGTGAGGGTCGCCTCGAAGGGTACGGTATAGATTTGGGTACCGTCCGGTTGATCGCTGAACGGCAGGCCGTCTCGGGTGACCGACCCGACAATCGGGCCGCTTTCGTCGGCGGAAGACCAGGTAACCGTCAATGCCTGACCCATCACCACGGGATCGGGCGTTGCGCCCAGGCTGAGGACCGGTCCGGTGTTGTCGCGGGTCACGGTGATTTGCGCCGTTGCGGGTACGGCCGTACCGAAGGTAGCCGTGGCGACAATGACATGATCGCCCTCGGTGGGAAGCGGAACATCGGCGACCCAATTTGTCCCGGTTTGAATGGCCGGCACTCCGTTGACGGTGACCGTGGCGACTTCATGGCTCACGACACCGGACACGGTGACGGAATCCAGGTCGGTTCTGAAGCCGTCGCCGGGATTGTCGACAGCGATACTTAAGGTAGGAGGGTTGACCGCAACCACTGTTTGCGCCGAATTACTGTTGCCGAAGGCGTCTTGGGAGGTCAGATCAAAAGTAATCCGGGTCAGCGCGGCGTCGAAGGGCACGATGTAGGATTGGCTGCCGGAGGCTTGATCGCTGAAAGGTTGACTGTCCCGAGTGACCGAACCCGAAACCGGCACGCTGTCGTCAGTTGACGACCAGGTAACCAGGATGTCCTGACCCATCACCACCGGGTCGGGCGTCGCGGTCAGGCTGAGCACCGGGCCGGTATTATCGCGCGTTACGACGACTTGTGCGGTCGCGGGTGTGGCCGTGCCGAAAGTCGCGGTAGCGGTGAGTACATGATCGCCTTCCGTTGGAAGCGGCACTTCGGCCGTCCAGTTAAGGCCGGTTTGAACCGCCGGTACGCCGTTTACGCTAACTGAGGCTACCTCGTGACTCATGGCGCCGGTGACGGTGACGGAATTCTGATCCGTGCGGAATCCATTCGGCGGCGAATCGATACCCACACTCAGCGTAGGCGGGTTGACCGCCACGGTCAACGGGATTGAACTTTCATTGCCGAAGCCGTCGATCGCGGTTAATACAAAGCCGATTTGGCTAAGGTCCGCGTCAAAGGGAACGAGATAAGATTGGGTTCCGTCGGGTTGGTCGCTGAACGGCTGACCGTCACGGGTAACGCTTCCCACAATCGGGCCGCTGCCGTCTACCGAGGACCAGGTCACCGTCAATTCTTCGCCCATAACGACCGGGTTCGGTGCGGCGTCAAGGCTGAGCACCGGTCCGGTCGTGTCTCGAATCACGTTCACTTGAGCTTGCGCGGGCGGTGCGACGCCGAAGGTTGCGATTGCCGTAATGGTGTTGTCGCCCTCTTGGGTCAGGGGTACCTCGGCGCTCCAAAAAGTGCCGTTTTGTGCGGCGGGAATGCCGTTGACGGTGACATTGGCTTCCTTAAATGTGATCGTGCCGCTGATGGTAATAGACGGCGCGTCGGTGCGCGTATCATTCAGGGGATCGTCCAAGGTGATGCCGAGGAACGGCGGGTTGACCGCCACATTGACCACGGCCCGGCTTTCGTTGCCAAGGCCGTCGGCGGCGTCCAATTTGATGACCAATTGGCTGAGATCGGGGTCGATTGCAGGCGTGTAGAAGGCATCGCCCGTAAGATCGCTGCTGAAGGGTTCGTCGTTGACGGTCAACGCGGCGGTAACGGGCGTCGTTTCGTCCTCGGCCGACCAGACGATGTTCAGTTGTTCGCCCATGATCACAGGATCGGACGTCGCGGTGAGGCTGAGTGCCGGGCCGCTGACATCTCGGATGATGTTAACCGCGCTTTGCACCGAATTATCACCCAGCGTCGCCGTGGCGGTCAGGGTAATAGGGCCCTCTTCCGTCAAGGGCACCACGGCTTCCCAGGTATTGCCGGTAACCACGGCCGCCACGCCGTTGACGGTCACTACAGCCGTGCTTCGCGCCACGGTTCCGCGAACCGTGACTTGAGGGTCGGCGGTGCGCAGACCCTCGGCGGGTTCGGTGATCGCGACGGTCAGACCCAGGCTTTGGCCCAGTTCGAACAGGCTGTTCAATACATAGCGGATACCGGCCGTGTGCGTGTCCTTGTCGGGCTGTTTGAAGGCGCAGAGTTCCGAGGATGAACCCAGGTTGCGAGAATTGGCGCTGCCGCTTCCGCCGTCGTCGTCATCATCGTCGTCATCGCCGCCGCCGACGCTGTATTTTCCGCCGAATCTCAAGGAATCCAACTTCCAACAGCCGTCGGCCCAGGTCATTTCGATCTTGTCGGGCTTGACAACCCCTGTGCCCAGGTTGCGGGCTTGGATGTTTTTGATGCCGTTCGGGGTGACCTGGACGCGGGTGAAGTCATAAACCACTTTATTGGGTTGGTCATAGAAGACGCCGGGGTTGTCGATGTAACCGCGAATGGAGGGAATGACCGCCGTGGAACCGTTTTCGTAATGAACGGTGAAGGCAAAGTCGTTTTCCGGCTCTTCCCAGTAACCGGGGGAACTGCTGCCGCCGTCATCATCGTCATCGTCGCCGCTGCTGCATTTCAACTGAAACTCTATTCGGACCGTGTTGCATTCGTAACCGTCATCGGCCGCGTAACTATGTCCCGCCAGGTAGGTTGCCGAGCCTTTGGCCGGGTCGTTGTCCAAGCGGCCGGTAATGAAATAATCCCAGCCGACACTGCCGCCGGAATAATCGGTGGTCAGTACCTTGACGCCGGGTACATAGGCGGACGATCCTCCCCCGGAACCGCCGTCATCGTCATCATCGTCGTCGTCATCGTCTCCGCTACCGCTGCCGGCGCCGGGCCGGAAGTTCCTAAGGCTGCCGGTTTCGGGGTGGAAGGGCCAATCGCCGATTTGGGCGTAGGGCGAGGCCGGGTTGGGGTGAGCCATGTCGGAGACCCGGTTGGTGCCGCCGTTTTTGGCCATTCCGGCAGTGGTCAGGAAGCGTGCCTCGGCGTGGTTTTCCAAGACGTCGATCGAGGCGCATTCGGCCAGCAGGGCGTTGCCCGCTTCCAAAAAGAGGCGGATTTTGGCAAGAGCGGCCGTGTTGATTCCCGTTCCCGAACCGTCGTCGTCATCATCGTCATCTTTCGGACTGCCGTCATCATCGTCATCGTCGTCATCACTGGCGCCGCTGCCCCAGTGAGGTACCCAGAGTTGGCTGTAGCCGCCGCTTTGCAAACTGCCGGAATTTACCGCTTGCGGACTCAACAGGTCGTAAGCGGAGGAGCCGATGCCGGCAAGGCGCAGATAGGGGCCGAAAATACCCTCGGCCCCGGCGCTGAAGCCGTCGGAACTGATGACGTCGAGCAGCGCCAATTTGGTCGGCGATCCGCGCAACAGGCGAGCTGCCGGGTAGGTGAAGGCCGCTTTGGCCTGGTGGACCGAAACCAGGGACCAGGTGGGGTCCGACAGCATGCTCAAGGCCAGTTGTACGTTGCTTTCGCCCTCGATGACGAAGGGTCCGCCGGAATAGCTGACCGGGTTGCCGGAAGGTGCATCCACCACGCCGTTGACAAGCGTCACCGCGCCGTTGACGGTAAAGTCGACGCCGCTGATGTCGTTTTTACTGTCCGAAACAGCCCAGCGAACCGTGCCGCCCGCTTGCAGGAACTGATAGACGAAACCGTAAGCCTGGTAGATACCGTTGCGTCGCTCCTGTCGTTCGGCGTCCATGGGGATGATCAGCGAGTCAACCGGAGCGGTACGTTGCTCCCCGGCCAGGGCCGTGGATGCCGGCACAAGCGCCAAACCTAAAAGAAGTAGGGATTGGAAGATCGTCTTTATCTTGCAAGCTTTATGAATCAAAGAAAATCTCATCGCATGGCTCCGTCGGGGCGTTTGGTTTCGGGTTTGACGGCGGGTAGAACTGACCGATTTTTGAGACTGGAAGGGGCCGGCGTTGTTGTGGTATGACACCGGGTTTTGGAAAATGGGACCTTTTAGTTGTGGCGGGCGGTTACGCCCCGGAAGCACCACCATACCGCCCGCGGTGGGTCCGTTTTTGGGTGGAAGCACCAACTCCCCGCGCGCGGCGGGCCCGTTTTTCAGGCTTGGAACGGACCCGCCGGGTACGGTAAGACCGTTTTCGAGATGCAAAACGGCCTTCCCGGAGCCGGTGAGGTTGTTAATTGAAACAGCAGGACGATCACCGGTTCCGGCGTTAGTTTGCTTTAGGGATAGGGAACGCGTGGATGGAATTTGGTGTCTCATTGGCCGCCTCCGAACAGAGCGTTCAACTCCGTAAGGCTGAGTTGTCGGTGGAAGATGTAGACATCCGACATCAGGCCGTTGAACCATTGGTTGCCGCGATTATTGCCGAGCGATAACGGCTCGTTGTTCCAGGCGAAGTAGAAGCCCTCATCCAGGGTCAGTTGTTGACCGTCTTTGAAGAAGTGGACCTTCTTGTTCACCGGGTCCCAAACTCCGGCAATCCATTGCCACTTATTCAATTCCACGGGGAAGGTGCTCTGCCAACTGCTGCCGCCGCTGATCTGCCAGTTTCCTCGACTGATGCGAATACCCCATTGAGCGCCGTTGTCGGGACCGATGATCCAGCGGTCCAGGTCATCCCCGCGTGGATAAATCCAGAGCGCAAAAGTGGCGCCCGGCCCGACCGCGTCGTTGCTGATACGCGCGGAGAGCAGAACCTTGTCCTGTTGACCGTCGAAGCTGAAGACCGAGCGATTGGGATCGGCGGGGTCCGTGATCCATTCCGGCCCTTGTAGATAGCCGTGCAGGCCCGCGCCGGATGCATCGGTCAGATCGCCGTTGAAGGGGTAGTAGGCAATCAGGCCGTTCAGTGTGGCGCCGGACGGTTGGGCGTCCATGCCCAGGGTGAACATTTCCGCTGCCTCGGCGGTAGTCAATGGTCTTTGCCAGATGTAAAGGTCGTCGATCTCGCCGTCATAGCGGGTGGGGAAATAGTCGCGGTTCATTCTGGCGCCCAGGCGGGCGTTGTAGAGGAAGCGACTGGTGCTGTAATTGGCAATGCGGCCGCCCTCGCCGTCGCGGAAGAAGTAGACGCCCTCCGGCCCCCATGAGACCACCACGTGCTGCCAGGTATTGGGTTTCACGGGTAGGTTACCGACGGTTGCGCCGTATTGGATGACCCAGTTATTGCCGTTTTGCAGAAGGCGCCAATCGGATTGGTCGCCGTCGGATGAGTAGATGTAGTGGTCGCCGGTGTTCAGCGTGTGCGGGCGCACCCACAGGGAGATCGCCCCGCCCGTGCCGGTGTCGGAGGTATCCAGGATGAAGGGCAGGTCCACCGCGTCGTTGACGCCGTCTAGATCGACGGCGGCGTTGTTGCGGCCGTAGCGGTCCGTGCTGTATTCGGGCCGGTTGTCGTATCCCCGGTTCCGGTTGGGCGATACGTCTTGGAAGTCGCCGTTCAACGGATAGTAGGCGGTCAGGGCGTCGGGGTTGCTATAGCCGCCCGCCTCGTAGAGTTGCATGATCTGCGCACCGTCCAGCGGTCCCTGGAACAGTTGCACGTCTTGGATGCGCCCGGAGAAACCGGCGCCCGCATCGAAGGGGCCGCCGATGCTGAGGTCGCGCACCACGTTGGAGAAATTGACGTTGCCCGGCACAATCGTGGGCACCCCGTTTTTGTAGAAGATGATCTGGTCATTGGCGGGGTCCCAGGTAGCGGCGATATGCTGCCAGGTGCGTATGTCCACATTCACGCCGGTGTTCAGTTTGTTGACGCCGTCTTCCACGTACCATTTGAAGTACCAGCGCATCAGACCCCACTCTTCGCTACCCCAACTCCCGGTGCTGTTGGTCGTGGTGACCACCCAGCTACGTTCGCCTCCGCTGCTTGCCGGGAAAACCCAGGCGGCGACGGTCATGCCGCGACAGTTGGGAACCTGGGCCAGTTGGGTGCCTTCGGTTTCGATGACATGGTTGGTGTCGAACCACAGGGCGCGGCCCGGTTCGCCGTTCAGGCCCACGGCGGAGGAGGGTTTACGTGTGTTGAAATGCCAGTTGTTGCCGCTGACATCCAAAAGGTGTTCATCCAGCGGCCAGTGGCCCAACAGGAAGGCCGAGGTGTCAGGTTGGTTGCCATGATATAGGTCCAGAACCTCTTCGTCACTGAGTACGCCCTCGTAGAACCAGGCGTCGTCCAGGCCCCAGTTCAAAACGCCGAAGCGCAGGGGGGCGGTCCAGGTGGAGAATTGGATGACGTCCTCGAAGACCTGCTTCTGACCATTCCACCATAAGGTGGCATCCAAGGTGACCGGGTCCAAACGCACGGCCAGGTGCTGCCAGACATGGGGTTTCACGGTGAAGCGGCTGTTTATGTGGCCGCCGCCGGTGCCCACGGCCCAGTGGGCGCCCACGCGTTTCAAACGCCAATCGCTCGCGTGCACATTGGTTTCCACAACGGTGACTTCACCGGTTGTGTTGGTGTCGGGCAGCACCCAAACCGCGAAGGTCATGCCCGGGCTCGTATTGGTCTGGTCCGGAAGGTAGCGCGTTAGCAACTGGTGGTCGCTTCGTTGCAGATAACGGGCCTTGCCTTCCTGTCCCAGGTGGTTTTGGATGCGAACCGGTTCCAGTTCGTGACCGTGTTTGCCCAGCGGCCCTGAATCCAGCGTATTGCCGTCCAGCTTGTATTGGGCGAACAGTGAGGGCGGCGTGATGGGGTGCAGGTTGTAGATGTCCGAAACCTCGGTATCGGACAGCGGGCGGTTGTAGAAGAAAACTTCGTCAAGGCGACCGCTGTAATAGTTGCCGGTGCCGCGCTTGCCGAACTCGGGGGGATCGGAAAGGTAACTTGTATTGAATTGGGGCAGGGTTTCCTTTTCGTCGTTTTTGAAGATGTGGATGCCGACACCGGGTTCGAAGACGGCGGCCACAAACTGCCATTGGTTGTAGTCCACGGCGAATTGAGTAAACAGTTCACCCTGGACGGTCCAAGCGCCGAAGCGGCCTTCCTTGTGGACCAACGACCAGAACTGGCTGCGGCCTTGCTGGGTGGAGAAGACATGGGACGTACCGCTTTGCCTGGTGGGATAGATCCAACCGGCAAAGGTCATGCCCGAGGTCCAGTCCGAGGTGTTGGGATGGAAGCCGGCACGCATCCAGTCGGTTCCGTCGAACAGCAGCGCGCCGTTCGGCGTTCCGTCTACACCTTCCGTAAAGGTGGGCTGTTGACCCAGACCGTGGTTCTCCTGACCGGAGGCATCGTTGACGAAACCGAAGGGCGGTGGCGTGGTCATATCGGGATAGTAAAGCATCAATTCGTCTTGCAGGGACGCCGGCGGTTGGGCGCCCTTTTCAAGGTTGTAGAGGGCTTGGACTTCATCATAGCTCAGGGCGCGGCGGTGCACCCTGGGTTCGTCCAGCAGGCCCGGAGCCGGGCCCAAGGTCAACTGCTCGATGACGTTGGGATGTTCGGTCAGGCCCAGCACTTGCGGGCGACCGTTTTTGTAGAGAATAAGGTTGCCGTTGGGTTCGAATACGGCAACCAGGTGGTGCCACTCGCCCTTGCGGATGGTGTGTTCGGAAGGTACAAAAGCGTTGTCCGAGGTG
This sequence comes from Acidobacteriota bacterium, assembly GCA_030066195.1. Taxonomy (GTDB): domain Bacteria; phylum Acidobacteriota; class Holophagae; order Acanthopleuribacterales; family Acanthopleuribacteraceae; genus JASJCB01. Next base: position 22,378 of record JASJCB010000144.1, on the reverse strand, counting down.
ATGCCCCAGCGGTCGTTTCTGCTCGACAAGCCCCAGCGGGTCCAACTGGTGCTGATCTTGATGTAGAAGTTCTCCACATTGGCCGTGGATCTGGGATAGACCCAGGAGGAGAGGGTGAGACCCGGGCCCGTATTGCGTTTGTCCACGTAAAGCCTGGGGTACAGAATATCATCGCCGCTGAAATCGAGAGCGCCGCCCGGCGTGCCGTTACGGTCCTCGCCCGGAACGGGTACGGACGGGTTGAGGTGGTTGCCCCAGCCGGATATGTCGTCCAGGTTGCCGTCCAGGGGATGGTGGGTCACCAGGCCGTCGTTGCGGGGTAGGGATTTCTGGGCGTATAACTCGGCGATCTCGTCATCGCGCAAGGGCCGGTCGTACAGGCGCACCTCGTCGATATTGGCGACGGCGTAGTCCAGGCCCGCCTTGGCGCCGATTTGTAGCGGCCGGGTGTTGGTGTCGTAGTCTATTTCGGGGTTCACCCACTTCTGCCCGTTTTTGTAGAAAGTGGTGCCCGTATCGGGTTTCCAGACGGCGGCCACGTGTTGCCACATGCCGAAGTCAACCTGAGCGCCCGGAGCCCACCCGCTCGCGCCGGTATGCACGTACCAGGCGCCCCGATAATTGTAGATGCCCCAGTCGTTCCAGTTGTTGTCGGTGTTCAGGATAACGTCGATGCCGCTGCTGTCCACGGTGGGTTTCACCCAGACGCTCATGGTAACACCGCGCGTTTCGGGAGTCTGATCGGTTTTGGCGTTGGTGGCGATCATGTCCGCGCCGTCGAAGAACAGGGCCTTGTTCTTGTCGCCGGCCAGGTCGCGAGTGTTGCCGGGTTCGGGGATGTTACCGTCGTAGCCGTTAATGGTTTGATCCAGCGTACTGGCGTTGTTGAAGGGATAATAGGCTGCCAGAATGTCGTTGCGATGAGCCATGGCGTTGGTGTCGCCGTCGGGCATACGATAGAGGGTTTGAATGTCGTCCTCGCTCAAGGCGCCCCGATAAACACGCACCTCGTCGATGCTGCCTCCGAAACTGTGCTGGTTTGTGCTGGAGTTGCCCAGCTGGAACTTTTCGTTTCCGCCCACCGCCGCCGTGACGGAGCCGGTCCACAGTTCGCCGTTTTTATACAGCCGCAGGGGTTGACCGGGTTCGAAAACCACGGCCATGTGTTGCCAGGCGTTTCCGTCAATGGGGAAGGTTTCATCGTAGGTATAGCTGTGACGCACCCGCCACTTGCCCTTCCTGGTATGCAGGCCCCACAGGCCGCCGCTGTTGTCGTTGGTGTAGAAGGCCCACTGCTCGTTGCTGCCGTGGCGTGCGGCGTCGGGCTTCAGCCACATGGAGAAGGTGGCGCCGGGCCCGGCCGCGCTGCCGTTGACGCCCAGCGTGGTCGGCATGAATTCCTCGAAGTGCCGGAAGCGCAGAGCCCGGTTGCGGTTGCCGTTGCGATCCTCGATGGGTTGCGGACCGAAGCGGAAGCCGTGGTTGCCCCTGCCGGAGTAATCGGCGTAATCGCCGTCCATGGGCATGTGCACCAGCATACCTTCCACGTGGAAGGACCAACTGTAGCCGCTGTTCAAAGTGCCGCCGGAGGTGTCGGCAATAGTTCCCAGCGCCTCGACGGTGTAGGTCCCGCCCGGCATCCAGCCGCCGTCGGGATTGATCATTACGGTTTTGCCCCGGGTGTCGGTGGTGAAGGTGGTATAGGGCTCGTCGTCGGCGGTGCCGAAGAGACCGTCGAAGCCATGATCAGTGATAACCAGGCCGGTCGCCAGGCTGCTGCCGTCCAGGGTCTTGTTAAACCACATGGCCACCTGTTTGGCTTGTAGTTGGCGCGTATCGGGCCCCGGAGAAACCGCGAGCAGTTGCAAAGGAGCCTGGGTAACGCTGATTTGCAGCGGGTCGCTCCAGGTTTCGTTTCCGGCGGTGTCGACAGCCTTCACTTTCAGCACGGGGTCCACGCCCCCGAATGCCGGTACGGGATAGCTGAAGCGGTAGGGCAGTTTGCCGTCTACCGCGTAGAGCGCGTCGTTGACATAGAGTTCCGCGACCTCGGGGCGAATATCGTCGCCGAGTGAGGCCGTGATGGGCAGATCCGTACCCTCGGCAACCGTGACCACGGTGCCCGTTGCCGCCGGGTCGGTGGTCAGGCTGACCGTGGGCGGTACGACGCCGAAGTCGCCGGGCAGGTAGGTGATGACCTGCAAGCCCTCATCGCCGTCGGCCACGTAGGCGAGTCCGCCGTACAAAGCCATGTCTTGGGCGTCGCCGGGTGTTTCGCTGATGTTCTGCGAACCGGCGACGCCGTTGTTGAAGGTCATCACGGCCGCGTCGGCGTTTTCGGTCCCGTCCACATGCACGATGCCGCCCGCGTAACCCAGGCCGTCGTCGCTGAGATGCAGCCAGGAGCGGTTTTGCCCGTTTTCGTGGTTCACTTGGAAGGGATCGGCGGGTACAGTCAGGTCGATGGTCAGGTAACCGTCCGTGCGGGTGACCAGACCCAGGGTTCCCTGCACGGAGAAGCGTGAACCGCGCGGAGGCGCGATACCGCTCAAGGGTTCGCTTGCCGCAACTTGCAGGTTGAGGTCAACCCATTCAAGAGCGGTCAACAGGTTGGCGCTCAGGGCGTAGATCACGCCGTCGCCGACAGCCAGGTCGTGGATGGCTGTGTCCAGTTCGATCGACGCTTGCGCTCGGCCTGTGACCAGATCGACTCGAATCACGTTGCCGTTTTGCAGGCCCGCGTAGGCGTGGTCGCGGCTGATCGCCACGGCGCGGACATCGCCCAGGTCTACCTGGTGACGCAGTACCGTGGTTTCCGGAGAAGAAATGTCCACGATGGCCAGGCCCTTCTCGTGGTCGGCGATTACGGCGGTGCCGTAGTCGTTCACCGCGACCGCTTCCGCGTGGCCCGGGGTCAGGATGTTGGTCAGCGGCTCGGGGTCCATGCCGCCGCCGATGCGGAACATGGCCGTACCCTTCTCGCCCATGGCGATCAGGAGCCGGTCGTAGCCCGCGTCCAGGTCCAGCGCCTTGCCGTTCAGGGCTGCCGAGGCGGTGATACCGTTGGGCATGGCGTTCCAGTTGACCGCGTTGTTGCGCCATGCCGGCGGCAATTGTTGCCACAGGGTGCTGCCGCTTGGGTTGAAGGAACCCTTGAAGCTTTGCCATTCGGCGGCGAAGGTTGCGGTATCCTGACCGGCGTCGTAAGGTGCGGCCAGCATGGGCAGCACCAGGGTCCAGTCTTTGCCGAACAGGGGCGGGATGCTCAGGTTCACATTCAGGCGACGCCAACTGTCATCATCGACAGTCACGGTTTCAGGACCGCCGATCGTCGGTTGAATCCACGCCTGGTCCTGGCCGGTGAGCAGCCCGAACATCAGGCGTCCGCTGGTTTCGATGTCGTTCATGCCCAGCGCGGCGCCGGCTTTGGCATTGATCTGACGCACGGGCGGGTCGGCGTCTTGTGTATAACTGAAGGGCAGGCTGATCTGCGCGCCGCCCAGAATGGAGGCGCCGTCGCGGAAGTGATGCGTCCAGGCCAGTTCGCCCGGGGTGCCGCCGGCCGTGACGTCGGTGACGTTGAACCAGCCCAAGGGACTGAAGATGAAGTTGGTGGGCAGGATATAGTCCTCGGCCCAGGCCAGTGCGTTGTGGTAGCTGCCGTCGGTTCCTCGGGCCCGAATCAGGCCGGGCATCAGGTCGAAGTGGTGATCGCCGCCCAGATCGAGCGCGGCGGATGTGGCGCCCGTGAAGTCCAGGTCCAGCGTGCCGCGTGCGGCGTCGGCCGGGGTGAGTTCCAGTTCAACCAGCCGGGAGACGGTGACGGGATCTACCTTGCCGACCTGCTTGCCGGCGGCTTCAAAGCGGGTTTGGTTGTAGACCAGGATGAAGGATGCTTTGCCTTGCGGCAGCGCCACGATATCGCCGACCGCCGGATCGGTGACAGTCTGGAAATGCGTGCTGGTTTTTTGAGAAACCGCGTAGAGCGTGTAGCTGCCGGGCGATACCGTATCGCGGTCCGGCGGCAGCAGAGCCCTGACCTGATAAGCGTCCGTGCTCAACGGCGCTTCGCCCGGACTCCAACTGACCGTGGTCTCCTGACCGGTTTGCGTGAAACGGCCCGCGCGGGAGGCAATCTCGTCGCCGCCCACGGACCAGTAACCCAGCGGCATATAGAAGCGACGAGGCGCGTTCGGGTTGAACTCGTGTTGCTGAAGCGCGGTTTCCTGGGGCCAGGAGGAGGCGTGATAACCTTCGTTCACGGGCGTCAGCCATTCGCCGATATCGGTCGCGTGGTGCAGCCAGGCGGTGAGCGCCTCGCCACCCGGGACAGACGGTACAACCAGGACGCTGTGGGGTTCATAGAAGAGATCCTGCGTCAGGGTGAGCGTGGGGCTTGGAATGCGCGAGACGGTGCCGCGCAGGAAACCGAAACGAACGCCCAGGTCGATATCGAAGAGCAATTGGTTGGGGTTGCGTTGCACCAGCCGGTAGTTGCCGTTGTTCTTGTCCAGCAGGCTGAACTCACCCAGGCCGCTACGTATGTCCAGCAGGCCGGAGCCCAGTGCAGGCCGGCCGTCGTCGAAGCGAATGGCGCCGACCGCGGTGGCGAAGGGTAGGGGAATGCTTACGTCGCCGTTGGTGCGCGAGAGTTTGCCCGAATGGATGGCTTCACCCTCGAAGCTGTAGGTGTAGGCAAATTGCAGGTTGGCGTTATTGGGCAGGTACAGGCCCTCGGGTTTCCAGGTGCCTGTGCCGTTGCGAACGCCTTCCCAGGCAGCCCATTCGGCCCCGTTCAATTCGTCCACCCACTTTAGTTCCAGGCCCGTGGTCGTGGTGGTAGACAGCGATTGGCCGTCTGCCGCGTGCGCCACCGGTGCTGTTTTGCGCCAACCGAAATTGGGATTCAGGTTGTAGATGCCGCTCGCGTCCAGGTTCACCGTGAAGTCGATCAGGGGTACGCTGGTGAAACCGGGCAGGTAACCGCGAATACGATTGGACTGACTTGGGGCGACATCGATGAAGTAAACCCAGTTCTGACCGTCGAATTCAGGCAATAGGGAGAAGGCCACCGGATCGCCGTTGATGGTCCAGTCCGTGGGCAGGTCGGTGAAGAATTCGTTATTGATGCGGACAATGCCCACCGCGTTTTCAAAGACACGGATCACCTGGAAATTCTTGGACGCGTCCAGGGTGACGGGATTGTTGCGTTTCCATTCCACGCCGTCGGTAGAGGTTTCCACATCCCAGGTCTCGCCGATGATCAACGCGGGGAAGTCGGCGTAACCCAGCGGGCCGGTGGTGACCTCATGCGTGCGGCCGTCGGTGTGGAGGATGCGGATGCGCAGGCCCGCCATGGGTTGCGTGTCCAGATTGATGGCGCGGATGCGCAGTTCCGCGTCCTGGGCGAAGTCGGCGCCGTTGACGCGAATCGTGCCGGATTCGGCGAAGCCTCCCAGCCCGTTGCGGTTGTGCAGGCCGCTTGTGTTGAAGGTAGACGAGGCCGAATCATAGGTCAGCGCGATACGACCGCCGCCGCCACCGCCGTGACCGGTGTCCACTACTTCCAACAAGTTGCGATAGCCGTCGCCGCCGTCCGCGTGAATAGTACCGTTGCCGTGAAGGCTGCCGGCGGTGATGAAGATGCTGCCGCCGGAGCCGCCGCCGGCGCCGCTGTTGCGGTAGCGGGTACCCGCCACGCCGTCGGCGATGATGCTGCCTTCAACGTAGAGGCCGCCGTCCACGATCAGTTTGACCCTGCCCGCGCCCTTGCCGCCGGTGGAGCCGCTGTAGTAGGCGCCGCCCGAACCGAAGTCGACGGGGGCGTCCGGGTCGCCGTAGACCGGCAGCGGTTGCGGAACCGTGCTCCACAATCTGCCCAGCCCGCCCAGGCCGCCGTGGCTCGCGCCCGCCGGTCCGGCATAGCCGCGTACACCCGCACCGGGTCCGGCCTCCTGGCCGTGGCCCAGACCGGTCACGTCGATACTGGAAGCCGCGTCGATATGCATGTCGCCGGTAATGTGCAGGTCGATACCCGGCACTTCAAGCGTGCGATGAATCAGTTTGGCGCCGTTGATCAGGCGCAGGCTGTTGAACTGGTGCGGACCCACCACGGTAACGGTAGCCCCGGTGATGATGATGTCCTTATTCTCCAGGCCCTGCTCGGTTGTACCCGCCGTCCAAATGGTCTTGGTGCGGTCGATGACGACGATAGCGGCTGAGGGTGCGATGACATAAGTAGCGGTTTTGACCAACCCTTCCTTGCCGCCGACAATCATGCGGGCGCGCAGGACGGTGTCCGTAGGAATGGGTACCGTGCCGCCGGAAATGATTTGGGGAGAGGAAGCAGTCGGCTCGCTGCCGTCCGTGGTGTAGTGGATGGCCGCGCCCGGAATGCCGCCTTGAATGGTAACGTTTTGCGAGGAGGTATAGACGCCGCCGTAGGGTTCGAAAACAGGCTCGGGGATCTCCTGGTTCAGGTTGTATTTGGACGAAAAATAGTTTTCTACCTGTTGCAGTTCCAGCGGGTTCAGCAGGCGGTCGTAGATGACCACCTCGGCCAGGTCGCCCTCGAAACGTTCGGTGACGCTGCTGCCGGTGAAGCGACCGCCCAGGTACAGATTGGAGGCGTTGTCGCTACGGAAGTTGACGTTTTTGACTTCCTGGGCCTCGCCGAAGATGCGGGCGTGCATGAGGCGGTTGTCCTCGTTGACCACGCCCATCAGTACCCAGCTGTCCACGAGGGCCTGATCGCTGAGGCCCGTGCGGGTTTGACGCTCGCGCAGGCGTTGGGTCTCGGCCAGTTCGAAGACGGCTTTGTCACCCGTGGGCGCCTTGACGTTGTACAGCACCTTGGGCGCCTTGGTGGGCTTGAGCACGAAGAAGGTGGTGGTGTCGCGGTTGAAGACAGGAGCCGTTTCGGCCAGGCGGAAATACTCGTCGGCGCTGCTGAAACGCAGGGCGGGCAGGGAACCGCGTGCATCGGCGGCCAACACCGGCGTTTTGGGATTGCCGGAACCGTCTGTATCGTAAGTGGGATGGTTGCCGCGATATGACTGGTCTTCCCAGGTCACCACGCGACCGTCCACATCGGTTGTTACGCCGGCGTCGGCGCGCAGCCACAGTTGCAGGCCCTCGGCGGGCAACGGTTGACCGGCTAATTGGAAGTCGACCATGCCTTCCGCCAGTTCCTCGGTCAGGTGATCGCGGTGGATGATGTCCCGGGTGGCCGCGTCGTAGTTGCCGATCCAGGCTGCCTCGGGATGGTACATGCCGTATTTATCGGCCAGGTAGACGGCCACGGCGTCGTGTTCGCCTTGGGTGAGGGCCCGGTTGAACAGGATGATCTCGGCAACCGTCCCCTCGAAGTTTTGGGCGCGGAAGGAGCCCTTGGCAATCAACGACCGGGTGCGTTCCACGGTGGTGGGCACAAACAGGTCGCCGCGCGACAACTCCACGCCGTCGCGGTAGAGGACCGCATCCTCACCGGTTTGCAGCACGCTCATCAGGTTGTACTCGTGCATGCGGAAGCTGTGGTCCGGGCTTGCGCGTCGTGCGGAGATGCCCCGGTAGGTGGTGTAGCGATAGCGGTTGTAGATGCTGTCGCGGGCCAGCATGATATTGGCCTCGCGCCAGCCGTTGCCGAAATCCACCACGGGCGAATCGGTGCGTACGCTCTCGGGTTTGGCCACCACGAACAGGGTGACGCCCAGGGCGAAATCTTCCAGGCCGGGCGCGATGTCCAGCCAGGTCTCTCCGTTGAAATAGGGAACCGGACGACCGTTGAGATCGCCGACACGCAGTTCGGGCCGGGTCTGGGGTTCGGTACGGGTTGCATGCAGGCCGTTACCTGAGAAGTCCAACCAGCGGGCCACCGCGTTGCCCGATTCGCGGAAGAAAGCGTCGTCGTTACTGTCGAACCAGAGTACGTTGCCGGGCACGGAGCGTGGGTTGAAGCCCAGGGCGGTGATATCGACCGGTTCCTCGGCGGCCGCGGCCACGGTAGCGGTGGCGACGCCCACGCCGTCGGGATGGGTTGCCGTCAGCGAATAGGTGCCCGGGAAGATGGGCACGGTCAGCGAGCCGTCGGTGGCGGTGGTGCCCAGAACGGCGCCCGAGGTAACCACCAGGGCCTCGGCCAGGGGCCGGTTGTCCACGTCGGTGACCTGAATGACCAGGCGGGCAATGGCGCCGCCTTGGGGAGCGGCCAGGAAGATATCGGTCACCGTGTTGCGCGTGACGAATTGGTCGACGGTATACCAGGTCTGACCCAGGCGACCGCGCACTGTCAGCGTATGGGTGCTTTCGGTCAAGACGACCTCGAGGGGTTGCGTGAACGGGAAGTCATAGCCCCGGCCGTTCACCAGCACACTGCCGCCCAGTTCGTTGAAGGCCTCGTCGACGGTGATGCGCAGGGTGCCCTGCCAAACCGGGGTTGCCTGCACCACGTGGGTGATCCCGCCGTCCAACACGGTCACGGTGTCCTCTTCGAAGACCACGCCGCCGTCGGGAGTCGTACCCTCCACGCGCAGGTCGAAGACGCGGCCGGCGTTATAGGTTTGCGTCAGCAGTTCGCCGTTGGCATCGGTTTGACCCGTCAACACGTCGTCCAGGTATACATCCAGGTCGGGCACGGTGACGTTGTCCACGATATTGTCTACCCGCACCAGGATCTTGCCGCCGCCGGTGTCCTGCAGTTCGATGAGGTCCGGGGCGCCGTTGAAGGTTTGGGCGACCTCGTAGTCGTCAAAGGAAGCGACGGCCGTCAGTTTGGTCCAGAACATGTCTTCGTAGTAGGCTTCGCCCAGGGCGTTGGTGGTGAAGGTGCCGTGCGGCCACCATTGCGATGTATCCGCGCGCGGCTGTTGCGTCAGTGTTACCGGCACGCCTTCCAGGGGCAAACCGTCCTGGCCGTAAACCCGTACCGTGGTGCTTCTGGGCGCGTACCAACTGACATAGGTGGTTTCGGCAATGCGGCTGTCGATGTTGTAGCCGATATAGTTGATGCGCGGCGTTTCGGGGTGGTGGTTCTCCAGCTTGAATCGCCAGAAGCCGAAGTCCAGGCCGGTGAGGTCGAAGTCCTCGGTATCCACGGTCATCCAGGTGCGAATGCCGCCTTCCGGGTCGATGCCCGTCACGGTAACCTCGTTGAAGCCGTCATAGGTCATTCGCTTCAGGGTCAGGCTGCCCAGTTCCGGTAAGGCCACCTCTACCTCGGTGGTCAAGCCGGTAACGGCGCCGGCGATGTCGTAGAGCAGGACCTCGATGCTGTTGATGCCCTGCTTCCAAGGCCACACCATCAGGTCGTTGCGGTAGATGACGCCGTTGACGCCGGCATCCATCATGGCGATGCCCACGTTACGACCGTTTACCTTTATATATGAGACGGGCAGATCGGTCGTCGCCGTGCTCAATCGGGACGGGTCGATCTCGAAGGAGGCGTCGGTTGTGAAGCCCAGTTCCAGGGGCAGAGAAGTGATGGGATCGGATGTGGCCAGGGTAACGGGCGAGGCGGGCAGCCACTGCCAATTGAACACCTGGTTGCGTTGCGCCTGGTGGATGCCCTTGATCACGAAGGAAGCGCGGTTTTGACCGATCTTGTAGGAGGAACTGAAGGCTTCGATGGGAAAACTCCAGGTATTGTTGCCGTTGTCGATCATCGTCTTGCCGTTGAAGGTGACCGAAGTGGCGACCTTGTCCAGGGTGACCGTGAGCAACGGCAGGTTCAACTCGTTGAAGGTCACGCTGAAGTCGGTGATGGTGGGCGGAACCACGTCGATGGTGATGAAGTCCCACTCCTGGTAGCCTTCGAGCAGATTGTCCACAATCGACAAACGGGCGGAGCCGGAAAGAATGAGGAACTCCAGCGGGGTGCCGGCGGGCAGGTAATCCCATTCCAGGAAGGGCGAGGCGTATTTGTAGCCGTAGTAGTCGCCGGTAATATCGTCGTACAGGTTGACGCGGGTGGTCTTGAACTTGCCGTCGATGTCGACCGTGGCGAATTTCAGGGCCGCGTGCGGTACCTGCAGTTGCATTTCCTCGTTGACGGTCTGGTCCAGGCTGTTCACGGTGATGGTTGCGGTTTGCACGTACAGCGGCGAACCCACGGGCTGCGCCTTGAAAATCCAATCGCCGGCGGGCAGACTCATGTTGATGAAGCCGCCGCGCGCCCGCCGCCATTCCATGCGCCGTCCGTCGGAGGCGCGCAAGCGGCTGAGCGTGAAGTCGGAAACCACGAAACCGTTGTTGTCGCGGAAGGTGAAGTTGCCGTGAATCCAGAACGGTAGGGCAAGATCCCCGAAAGCGTTGTACTTATTGATGACGCCGTGTTCGATCCTGGCCCTGGGCCGCCAGCGACTGCTGGGGATGGAGGGCGTGGTGATCTCCCAACTGCCCTCGGGCAGGCCGCCCCAACGCACGATCTGGTTGCCGTCCGCATCTTCCTCCACGACCGCGCTGAAGGTTTTCAGTTGGGTACGCAGATTGAAAATCTGGCCGTCTTTCAACGGCAGGCCGCCCGCGTATTCACCCTGGAACTCCAGAGGGCCGATGCCCGGCACCTGGATTTCTTCGAACAATTCCTGGTCGTTGTCAATGGTCACCCAATCGCGGATGTGTATGCCGCGCGCCGGGTCGGAATAGTCGTAGCGATAGACGCCCTCGATCAGGTCTTGGAAGCGTACCTGGTTGGAGCCGTCCAGCAACAGCGAGTAATAACCGCCGTTGCCCGAGAGTTCGATGAAGCCCTTGCTGTAGGTATCGCCCAACTGGGTGACCGTGAAGGTGGCGTTGCCCAGTCGGCTGTTCATGGCAATGGTCAGGTAGGTGATCAGGTCCTGCTTGATGACCACGGAGTTGGTGCCGCGTTTCTGTCCGTCGTTGGTATAGGCGCTGAAGCTGTAGAGTTGGCCGATTTTAACATTCTTGAAGGTGGCCTCGCCCTGGTCGTTGACGAATTGCGCGCTATGGCCCACGATTTTCGTGTTGCCCAGCGGCAGGCCGGTTACCTGGTCGACTACCTTCACCCGCAGCAAACGCGGGCGCTGGATCTGGATGAGGATTTCCTGATCGTCGCCCAACTCTATTTCGCCGCTGATGCCGAAGGCGTCGTGTTCGTCGGTATCGTCCAGGCGGCAACTGTAGCGCAGGGTGCCGTTCATGAAGCGGTGCGGCAACGGATCGCCGGATTGGAAGATGGTCTTGCCGCCGATAATCGCCGTGTTGCCCGGTGCGCGCCAGCTCCAACTCATTTCCACGCGTTCGCCCAGCACCTCGCCGTCGTCCGACCAGACGAAGCCGATGGAGGGGTTGTGGGGGTACGGGGCCAGGTAGAGTTCCTGCGTTACGGTTTCATCGGGAAGCAGTTCCACGTTTTGCAGGGCGACCTCGTTTCCGCTGATCGAGGTCACGATAAAGCTGACGTCGCCCGGCGTGATCCAGGGCGAGGTCCAGGTTCCGGTAAGGCCGTCGATAGTGCCGGTTAAATTGGCGCGCCCGCCGCGATACATGGTCACCTTGGCGCCGCCGGCCGGCTGCCCGTCCAGATCCAGGGCGGTTAGGGTCACCCGTCCCAGGGGCCGCATGACCACGGTCAGGTGTTCCGTTTCCGGCGCGTTGAAAGGCACGGTTTTGGTCTCGTTGGTGAAGGGATCGAAAACCCGCAAGGAGTAGCCGCCGCGTGTCAGCGAGGGGAAGGTGAAGTCGCCGTTTTCATCGGTGGTGGCCAATAACCTCTGCCCGCTGATGCCGCTGACCCGTGTCAACGACAGGGCCGGGTTGCCGATATTACGCGTCAGGATGAGATGCGCGCCCGCCACCGGCAAACCGCCGGAGGTGAGCACGGTGCCGGTGAAATCCTTGCCTTGGAGCAGGTTCAACTCCGCGTCCCGGCTGGGCTCGTGCAGCGATTCGATCCAGACGTCGGTCAGGCCCGTGGTGATCTGATAGGCCAGGACGCTCCAGGTGCCGTAGGGCAGTTCGTCGAAGATCATGAAGCCGTCTTGGGTGTCCGGGTCCAGCACGCGTTCGTTCCACACCCTGCCGTCCTTCAGCAGTTGCAGGAAGACACCGCCGGTGAGCGCGGTTCCCGCCTCGTCGTTGACGCGAATACGCAGTTGACCCAAAGGCTTGACCACGATATCGATCGGCCGGCCGTCCTCACCCGGATAATAGACCACCGATTCGGCCACGCCTCCCGGGTTGGCGGGAGAATGGTAGGTGAAGATCGCGGGGCTGCCCGTGTGGAAGGCGACCTCGGGCTGGAAGTTCTCCTCGCCCAGGTTCAGGATCAGCGAGGTGTTGTCCTCGTGGAAGAACTCGTCGTAGATGCGTTTTTGGGTCAGTGTGATACTGCCGGTCTTCATGCGGTTGCCGTATTCATCCCAAACGCGGATCGGCGCCCTGACCATCTGACTCATTTGAATGGGAATGAAGGGCGAGGCGGTACGCCTGTCCCATCCAACCATGCCTTCCGAGAAGACCTCGTCCTGTTTGTCGAAGGCCCGATAGACGAAGGTGTAGGCGTCGAAGATGCCGGGCAGTTCCACTTCCCTCAGCTCGATGCCGCCGGTTTCGGTGCTGAAATGGTCATCGCCGATGGGAATGAATACCGGCACTTCTTCCCCCGGCGGAATCACACGCAGCCAAAGCCGGAACTTGACGGGCCGCGTAACGGGGTTCTGGTTGGCGTCGAAGACCTGCCCCAAAATGGTGGTGACCCTGGGCGGCACCGGCTGCTCGGCCGGTTTCAAGCGCAAGGCCTGTTCGCGGGTCTCGCCGCTGACAATGGTCACCAGGTATTGCGTCACCAAATAGGTGTCCACCATATCCACCGGCGGTTGAATGGTGACCACGGCACGGCCCGGCGAAAGGTTGCTGAACATCAGTTCGCCCAGTCCGTCCGAGACCTGGGCGAACTGGTTGTCGGAAGCGTCCTTGATCTCTACCCAGGCGCCCGGCACGTCCAACAAGGTGTCTTCGGTGACAATCTTCAAGTCCAGGTCGCCCGGCGATTGGAAGGTGACCGTGGTGGTTTCCTCGTACATGCCCGGCGTACGGGCGAAGACCTTGATGGTGGAGCGGAAGGTTTTCTTGTCCACCACCTCGATGAACATATTGGTTTCCTGCTCGGGCGCGGGCACGCTCCATTCGAAGCGAACCTTGCCTTCCGCGTCGGTCAAGGCCGATTGGGTAAAGCCGTCTCTCAGGGTATCCGGGTCCACCTGCACCCAGGCGTCGGTCAGCGGGTTGCCCAGGTCGTCCAGTACGGTAATGGTCAATCCGTAGGGCGCCTCCACCTCTACATCCACGGTGGTCGTGGGGTTCAGGTCCGAGATGGTGAAAGTTGTGTCGATCGTGTCTCGGGCGGATATGGGCACGGAAACGATGCCTTCGCCCATCACGACTTCCTGGAATACGGCCTCGCCGTTCTCGTCCGTGGCGCCCAGCAACAGGCCCAGGGCGTCGCGCAGGCGCACCGGGTAGTTGGTCATCAGTTCGCCCAGGCTGTTGGTGACCCGTACCTTCACCTCGCCTCGCGATGCCTCGCGGTAGATGAAGGTGCCCAGGTCGATGGTTTGGCCGGCGTACACGGGAATCGTCTGCCAGATCTGGCTGCCTTGCGGGGCAAAGGCGTATTCGAAGCGCACCAGTCCCTCGGGCAGTTCCATGGTTACCTGTCCGTCGACAACCTCGGCCAGGTTGACCGCGGCGATCCGCTTCGGCCGGGTCTGGGCGCCGCCGAACTCGGTTGCGTAGTGATAGGCCGCCAGCCAGCCGCGTGTCATGGGCCGTTGTACGCCGTCGGCATCCTCTTCCAGCATCAGGGCGGTGATGCGGGCGGGTTGGGTGGCCGGGTCAAGCACGATGGTGTCGCCGTCGCTGAATGAGGTCAGGTTCTTACTGGTGGCGTCGAAACCGCCGATTGCCATGGCCAACGCGCTGACCGGGCCGTAGCGCATGCCGTCTACCTCGATGGTCTCGCCTGGATACATGACCCGGTCGAAGGGAACCTCGTCCTGGTCGATCAACTGTACGTGGACCACGTTCTCCACGGAGGGTTCCACACCGTCGGGCAGGGGCGGGATGTGCACCATGAACTTGCCCTTACGCGGGAAGAAGAAGTCGTGAATAATGTTCTGGCCCGGGTAATGGCCGAAGATATGGCGATCCACCCGGCGTTCGTTGTGGGTCACGGTCCAGCGGTGGTCGGGAATGCTGTCCACGCAGGTGGGACCGTGAGCGAAGCGCTGACACGGCGGCAGCTCGCCCAGGTTGTGCCGACGGTACAGCGGCCAGTTATCCATCTCGTAGCGACCTTCCAAATCGGTTACGCCGATATACTGGAACACATAGCTCACCGCCCCCGGAACGTCTTCCTGAACCTCCTGGCCGTATTCCTCGATGATGTCGGAGACCCTTTGCGCAAACTCGCCGTGGCCCAGCTTTTCCAGGTCTTCCTTGCCGGTGAAGTTGACGGCAGTGGTGTTGTTATTGCGTTGGGTGGTGTAGATCAGGCCCACCTCGGCGCCCGGTAGAATATCGCCGTTTTCGTCGAAGACGCGGCCCTCGACGCTGATGCCGTCCCAGTAGTCCGACATGTGGATGGCTTGTTCCACGGGCGTCACCGGTTCGCCGCGCACGGTCAAGATACCGGGCAGGGCATTCATATTGCGATCGCGGAAACCAAGCGGGTTGCGCGCCCAGACCTGGATGACCTGATCACGCACCTGTTCCGCGCTCAGCACCCAGTTGTTTTCGATGTTCAGGTTGCGTACGAATTCATCGTCCACCACCACGGGCTCGCTGAAAAACAGCAGTAACTGGCGGCCGAAGATGTCCACCTGGTCGGGATCGGTCACCGATTCGTAGCCGAACTGACGCACCGCACTCAGTTGCGGCGGGATGCTGTCGTAATAAGTCCACTGTTCTTCCACGCGACTGCCGTTGTTCAAGAACTGCATGTCGGAACCGTTCCAGACCAGGGTCAGGTTGCCGGCGGCCAGGTTGTCTACCCGCCAGTTGCCCCAGCGAGCGCCCACGTAGAACCACCCGGAACGGCTCTCATCGTCGCCGGGCACATCGTATTCCAGAACGTCGAAGTCTTCGTCCAGCTTCAGGCCGGCCCAGTAGCCGCCTACATCCGGGTCACCCAAGGTGATTGCGCCGATGTCTCCCTCCGGCAGGTAGCTTTGGGTGAGCAAGATGCGGTAGTCGGTGATCAGGTCGTCGCCGTGCAGGTTGCTCAGGTCGCCCGCCTCGGCGGCCAACAGCTGCGACCATTGCATGAACTTGCTGTCGGTTTGCAGGAACTTCAACAGGTCGCGGGGCTGGTCCAACGTGGCCAGGAAGATGTCCCGCGAGACGGCGCGACGTTGCTCGGCCAGGGAGCCCATGCGCGGCTTGAGGAGGACATAGGTCAGGTCTTGAATCCAATCGCGGATCTGGTTGTGCGAAACGTGGCCGAAGCCGTTCTCGATTTCACCCGGCGGAATATCGGCCAGGCTGAGCGCGCGACCCGCGGTGACCTTGAACAGGTTATAGACGTCGAAGGGGAACCCGGCCGCGTCCAAACCGTCGCGGAAGGCGCGCGGCATCAGCAGGGACACCGTGGAGACCGGCAGGCCGTGTTCGCCCACCGCGATATTGACCGAATAGGTGATGTCGGTGAGCGTGTTGTTGCCGCTGGTGCCCTCGCTGCTGGTGACATTGTGCACCACCACGCGGCCCGTGCTCAACGAACGCAGGTGCATGCGGAAGATCGCCTCGTCGCCCTTGTTCTCCAGGTTGACCGCGCCGCTGACCGGCACGCCGTTGACCAGCGGGGTCTGACCTTGCAAAATCGCGCCCTGAATGGCGCCGCCGTCCAACTCGAAACGCAGGTCTTGCACGGGCACGCCGTTGAGGTTGGTGAAGATGGCTTCCACGTCGAAGTCGTCGTCCTCGCGCACGGCGGAGGGGAAGTTGAAGTGCAGGCGCATCTCGGGCCGACGCACGTAGATGGCGCCGTGGGCCTCGCCGCGAATGGGGTGCGAGGTGCCGTCTTCAGCCAGGACCGTGCCCTGCACATCGAAATCCAGTTTGTGCTCGCCCGGCTGTTTGGCTTGCAGGACCCAAGAGACCTCGCCCTGTTCCTGGGGATGGACCGTGTTGATGTCGTCCTCGGTGCCGAAAATGCCGTCGGGGCCGGGGCCCAGCACGTTCATGGTTGCTGATTGGGGCCCGCTCTCCAGGGGTATCAATTCCAGGGCGTCGGTGGGGTAGGTCATAGTCGTGCGCAGGTTGCGCACGCTGTAGTTGGTACCCTTGGGCGCCACGTTCAGCAGCACCAGGGTGGGCTTGAAGAAACCGTTGAGGAAACCGATATTGGCGGGCCAGACCACGATGGCGTTCAACTTGGGCGGCTTCCAGCGGGGACGGCCGACCTGTGACAGCGGACCGCCGCTTTGCAGTTGGCCGGTACCGGCCACGCCCACGAGGCGGTCTCGATCTTCCTTTTCGAACTGCATGCCCACGGGCGCATAGGTGAGGCGTTTGGCCTTGGGATTGTTGACCGGTGTATAGGTGCCCGTGGCCTCGTCTTGGATGAGGATCAACTGGGAGTTCAGGAACTCGCCGGTTTCCTTGATTTCCACGTTCATTTCGATCTTGATCGCGTGGTAGTCATCGCCGTCAAAGATGACCCCAAGCTCCAATAACTCGGCATGACTCAGTTGCTTGATCGTGACCTTGGGCACCAGCAACTGACCCAGAATCTCCACGTTGACCTTGGTGCCGAACAGTTTGACCGTCTGTCCCTGCCCGTTTTCGATGCGCCAACCGGTGACCGTGCCCAAACCGGCGTTGGGTCCGGCCTCGTAGCGAATGGTGCCGGACCAGGCCAGAGGTGCGTCATAACGCACGCCCGCGCCCGCGTTAGGCGCCCTGTATTCGGTAACCAGCTTCCAATCCGTTGGGAAGTCGGGCTTTACGTCGGATCCCGTGAGAGCTTGGAGATCGTAGTGAATGAAGAAAGGAAGGTCCTTTACTCCGATCGCCCGGTTGGGCTCCAAATCCAATCTCAATCCTGAAATCTGCCATTCTTGACCATAAAGGGCCAACGCGCTGAAAACAAACGCAAGCCACGCCAGGCGAGAAAACATAGGACACCTCTTGACGGCACGTGAGGGCCGGTGATGATTCGGTTCAAATGAAAAATCAGCGATTAATTTCCGGTTAGCCAATGGTGCGGCGCATAGATCTTAAACGGCATATAGCAAAAAAGGTTTTTCAAATCTTTGAGATTTGACCGCTCAATGCCTCATTATAAAACAGAAACGACGGGCTTTGAAACAGGTTCTTATGAAAATGTTTTACCCTCTCTTGGAAAAAAAGTCATATGTAGCAACAGTTTTCGGGCTAAACCATGTATTTGTCAATGAGTTGGGTTCTATTTGAAAATAAATGACAATAAAACAAAAAAGTACTATATAACAAAAAAGATTTAGGTGGATGTGTAGACGATAAGAGTGCCGATTGTTCCGTTGAGGGCATCAGTCGCGAAAAACAAAACCCGGAAATCGCCTCTAATGGGACCTGGCTCCAGTCGGGAACGATGGAAAGAAGAATCGAGCCGCGGATCGCGCTGATCTTCTTTTACCCGGGTTTGCGGTCGTCGAGGAACCGTCGTGACCCGGCCGTGGATAGAGAATAGGCGTGGTTTTCCGGCATGGGAAGTCATGCTAGAATGGCGTATCTCTTATGATGGAGACAAAGGAGGCCGCCGTGTCCGAAATAGATGCCTTGGTTAAGAAGCTGAAGAAGTTGTTGTTGGAAAGCGAAGATTTCGACAAGATATCCAATACCTTCTACGATTTGGCTGAATACGATGAATTCACCAGTGCGGGCCGTCCCAAGAACAACCCCATGCTGCTGGCCCTGATGCAGAAGATGATGGAATACCTGTGCAAGCGTCCGGTGGCCATTACCAAGACAGTGCTTATCTACAACAAAAAATACAAAATCTACCACGGCCCTTTCGAAACGAAAGACCGCTCCGGTTCACTGTTCTACTTCAAGGGCTTGGAGAAGGGGATGATGATGGTCTACGACTATGCCACGGGCATGACGGATTATCTGCGCGTCACGCCGACCATTGTCCCCGGCCCGGTTTCGCCTTTCGTGGGCACCGATTGAGATTGGGGCGGGAGCGACCCGGACGGGCCGCTCCGGCATTTCCGATTATTTGGCCTTGGCGCGCAACATAATGGTGACGCGGCGGTTTTGGGCGCGACCGGCAGCCGTATCGTTGGAGGCCACGGGTACGCGTTCGCCGTAGCCCATGGCGGTCATCCGGTTTGCGGGAATGCCCTGCCTGAGGAAGAAAACCTCGACTGAATCGGCACGGCGTTCGGAGAGTTTCTGGTTGTATTCCTCGGTACCGTCGGAATCGGTGTGGCCCTGAACCACGACCGCCGTCTTTTTGTATTCCTGGATCACCCCGGCGGCATTGGCCAGGGTCTCGCGAGACTTGCTGTTGAGCTCGTGGGAGTTGACGGCGAACAGGACATCGGAATCGAAACGCACCAGCAGGGTGTTGCCGTCCACCCGTTCCACGCTTGTGCCGGGAATGCGCGCCAGTTTTTCCTCCTGGGCGTCCATATAAGCGCCCACACCGGCGCCGGCGACCGCGCCGATGGCGGCGCGGGCCAGAATCTCGTCGGCCTCGGTTTTACCGTCCAAAACGCTGAACAGGGCGCCGACCCCGGCGCCGATGGCCGCGCCGGTATAGGTTTTGTCTCGCCTGGTCTCATAGGGGCCGCGGGCAGCGCAGGCGGTAAGCAGCAACAGGCAGGCGACGAGGGCGGTCCTTATAAGTTTGAAATGATTCATGGGGAACTCCTTGGGTCTACGATGCGGATATATCAAGGTCAAGAAGGCCGCTCATTCTACCCTTTTTAAGGCCGGCGGGGTGTGCCGAAAAACACATTTTTCTATCGAAGCACCTTGCCCCGATCAGCCTTTGCAAATGGACGTATGACCCAAAACAGCGTCAGCCTTCCTGGTAGAGAGCCGCTACAGCGCCGGCCGGGTCTTTGATGACGCAGAATCTGGCGCCCTCGGCATCCTCCGGCGGTTCGCGCAAGATTTCACCGCCGTTTTCGCGGCAGGTTTTCATGGCCGCATCCAGATCATCCACCGTAATGTACAGCAGCCATTGCGCCGGCAGGCCCGCATTCGGTCCCCTGGCGTGGCAGATGCCCGCCACGCATTGGCCGTCGCCGCGCATCATGCTGTAGTCCTGGTAATCGCCCATGTCGCAGCCCTCAGCCTTCCAGCCCGCTACGGCCTGGTAGAAATCGCGAACCTCGTCCGCGTTGGGAACCGTCAGGTCCATCCATGAAATGGTGCCGGCCTTTGAATCGCTCATCCCGGATCTCCTTTGCTATTCGCCCATGGCCGCGTAGGTGACCAGGCGGTAACGGTAGGTAGACGCGCCGCGCATGGCCGCGCCCAGTTGCTCGTGTCGGTCCGTCCAGCGGAAGTACTTGTCCACGAAGGCATCCACCGCATCGGGATCGCCGCCGTGCTGCAAGGCCAGAACTTCCTTCAACATGGCCGCCACGGTCTCGTGGTATTTGTCGTAATTGATCAACAGCTTCTTACCCGATCGGTTAAAGCGCAGCATGCCCCGGTCCAGGTAGTAGTTCATCTGCATCAGTTGCATGGTCTGGTAGGGTTGGGTGCGACGTGGTTTCACCTTCTGCAAGGTGCGGTAGATGCCGGAAGCATAGACGGCGCGGCGTCCCTTCTTGTCGTGGTAGCCCTGCTCCGTGAGTTGTTTGACCGAATACATCGAAACCAGGTCGGCCTTCAATTCTTCCAGCATGTTGCTGTGACGGCCGAGGGCCACGTCCAGGGTGCGGTCTTGTTTGTCGCGGTCAACGCCCAGGTAGTGGCCGATCTCGTGCCACAGGGTGCGTTGGAAGCCCGCATCCAGGGTGAGGTCATCCGCGTGTTTACCGGCCACGGCCGCCTTCCAGGATGCGGAGACCAGCTTGTAGATTTCCGGGTTGGTCATGATGTTGTGGCGGAGCAGGATAATCCGACCGTATTTCCGCGTGATATGGCTTTCATTCGGCAAAATCGACGCGGTATTCGTACCCCTGGCCTGGCCGAAGTCCGCGATGACCTGGTACACGCCGACCGGGATGTCCTCGCGGATCTTGCGTTCAGTGGTATAGGGCAGGCTGTCGTGGAGCTTTTGCAGGCCCTTGATCGCTTGGCTCATCTCCTCGCTACGCTGCCGGTCGCGCAGCAACAGGCTGAGACTGAAGAAACTCTTCACGCCCAGAATCTTGTCGTCGTAGGTTTCGTAGGAGCCGATCTGGGCGTTCAGGTTCTTGAAGCGACCGGTAATCCATGAGGCATCGCCCGCCTCGTAGTCGTCGGTCAGGAGGTCACGGGCGCGCAGGCGCAGGTAATCGCTGAAATCGGGGTCTTCCGCCTTCATCAGGTCGGAGGCGCGGCACAGCAGATTGTACACCTTGTACAAACGGTCGCCGTAAGCCAGGGAGTAGGGAAACGCGTACATGCCGCCCTCGGGCGCGTTGCGGATGCGGTCGGCCAGACCGGGATGATACACCGCCGATTCAGGGCGTCGGCGCAGGGCCTCCAGGTCGGCGGCGCGATTCTCCGCCGTTGCCTTGCGGATCAGGGCGCGGGGATGACTGAAAGCGGTGCCCTGGTTGGGATGCGCGGCCAGGTAGGCGTCCATGCTGTCGCGGGTGACATCTGCCGGGTAGACATTACGCGCGGGCAATTCCGGGGTAACCGGCAGAAAAGCCAGGCGCTGATTGTCCGGCGTGGTGGCCGTCGGTCCGCGGAACATGCGGTAGAGATCCATCAAGGCTTGCGTGCGGTTGCGATCAGCGCCGGCCTTGTGCAGGTCCAGCAAACTGTCTCTGGCACTGAGGGCCTGATGATGAAGCGAATGCTCGTAGAGTTCGTGGAGGAGCTTGCCCGCTTCGAGCAAAAGACCTACCGTTTCCTTTTCGGCGGCGGACAAACCGCTTAAGTCCGGAGCCAGGCGCAGCCTGAGGGTTTTGTCCAGGATCGGTTGCATTTGGTCGGTGTTCCAATAACCCTCCGGCAATTCGCCGGCAGCGGCAGTTGTCATGACCCACCCCACGAGAAAGATTCGGCAGATGACCTTCATCACGTTCCTCCATATGGTATCGATGCCCCCAATCTAGCGGGACGCGCCCGCTAATGCAATGGAAAATGTGAGCATGTGCTCCGTATGAAATGCCCTTACATGTCTCGAACAAAACACCCGGGGACCTCACCGGGACATAGCTTCGCTTTGACGGGAAGTGTTGTTGCGCGTTCCCAATGAAGCAAGCCGCGTGCCGGCATGCTTTGCGGCGCTCCGCGAGGTTGTCCTTCGACTGCCGATTTTGCCTTGTACCCGGCAGCAATCACGTCCTGACAGCCGCCGGAAAGTATTGCGCCTAAGAGCAATCTTCCCCGGAACCCGCTTAAAACAATTGCCATGCCTCGCCATGACTTTCCGGGCTTGAATTCCCGGTTCATGACACGCATGGTTGCTTTCCTTGAAAAGGAGGCCGAGTACATGCCCGGTCATGTATTTAATTTTGAAAAGAAAAGTAGGCACATCGACGGTCATGTACTCAATTTCGAAAAAAATAATGAGATCAGAGACGGTCATGTACTCAATTTTGAAAATGAAATAGAACCTATGACCTGTCATCTACCACTCCTTAAAATGGGAAATGGCTTCCGATCAAGTCATGATGCTCTCTTTGATTTGAAAATAGAGAGTGGATACCGTTACAGGGTCATCCTGGAGATTCTGCCGGCCGCTGTCGACCTATGCCGAACACCTGTTTTTTCCCCGAGGCATCATCGCGCAACGCCGCAATGACAGTCATCAAGCTTCGAACCGCATTGCCCAACGCGACTGACGATGGTTTGCTTTATGGAGATCACCGGCCGCCGTCAACAAAGCTTCCCCGGGATCGTTTTCCTCGATTGAGCGTGAGCACGATCGGTTCCGGCCGGCGGCAACATGAGGTCGCGCCGCTCACTCAAGCAATCCTTATACCATGAAAGGAGCCGGCATCAAGACATGCAATTGTCTCCGCGTGGCAATAACCACAGCAATACCAAAACATGCTCTTCCTCCCCCCTCTGTGACCTCTGTGCCCTCTCTTCCTAAAAATCGAACCGTCAAAACGACCCGAACAACAAGCATGGAGCAGACTTGAGAGACACACGCGATTGGATTTCCGATTGAAGAATGATGACTCGGAAATCGGAAAAAGAAGAAAAGGGAAGAGAGGTCACAGAGGGCACAGAGTTGATCTTCTTCCCCCCTCTG
>JASJCB010000146.1 GCA_030066195.1 Acidobacteriota bacterium | reverse complement strand
CTCATTGTCGTGGCCGTGTTCCTGGTCGGCGCGGCGGCATTCATCCGCTTTCGCCGGGGCGAGGAACCGGTCTCCCGCGATACCCTCTTGTCGCGCACCTTCGGCCACCTCTTGGAAGGCGAACGCGAGAGCGTGCTGGAAGACATGCGCCGGCTGTATCAGAAAACCGGGCACGACGTGGGCATCGGCATGGCCCTGGGTATCCTGTTGCGGCACCTTGGCAAGAACCAGGTGGCCATTCGCACCCATCGCAGCCTGGCCACGCGCCGCGAGTTGGAGCCGGACTTCGAAGCCATGATTCACACGGAGTTGGCCGCGGATTACCTGGCCGGCGGTCTTTTGGGCCGAGCCCGCGACTCCGTCGACAAGGCCCTGGCCCTGACTCCGGGAAACCAACAAGCCGTGCAACTTGCCGAGCGCATTTATATGAACCTTGGCGAGTGGGACGCCGCCTTCAAGATCGTTCAGGCCTACGGCAAGAAGCAGAACCGCGACGTGAAGGACCGCCTGGGCTTGATCCGTTACCGCCAGGGCGAGGTGCTGCTGGAGGAAGGCCGAGGCGAGGAGGCGAACGCGGCCTTTAAAAAAGCAGTCGCGGCACATGAGTTCTGCCTGCCCGCGTGGTTGGGCCAGGCCCGTTACCTGCGCGAGTCGGGAAAGCCGGAAAAGGCCGTTGCCCTGCTGCGCAAACATGCGGATAAGTTTGAAGGCGAGGAGTGGTCTGCCCTCGAAGAAATCATGATTGCCGCCCGTGAGACGGCCGATCACACGGTGTTTCAACGCGCGGCCGAGCAGCGCCTCCAAGAGGATCACCGCGATTGGCGCACCCGCCGCCTGTTAGCGCAATTCCTGGCCGATATCGGCGAATTCGAGCAGGCGGGGGAACACCTTTTGAACTGCCTGGAGGACCGTCCCCAGGTGCTCATTCTACACAAGAATATGTGGTCGTTGCTGCTGCGTATGGACAATCCGCATGAGCTGATGGGTCGCTATCAACAGCGCGTCAAGCAGGACATGGTCTTTGGCCATACCTGGGAGTGCAAGGCCTGTTTCTACCGCGACCCGGAGTTGCGCCGGCACTGTCCCAACTGTCATCGCAATTACAGCTTTGCGGAACGAAAAATCTAGATCGCCGGGGCTGAAAGGGCTCCGTAAGGCAACTCATGCATGACTCCGGATTCCCCATGGTTCGCTATTTACCGCCGGCCCGCGCCGGGTTAAGATGAACGCGTCGAGGGGGTATCGCTCGTGTTTAACTATGTGGAAATTCACAAGGTCGACCCGCGTTACGGCTGGATCGAGGTCAGCGCCCAAATTGCGGGCGATGAGGCGCCCACGGTGCTGCGCCAACCCGTCAGTGAAGATCCTCGCGAGATGGCGGTCAACTACCTGCAACGCATCCGGGCCGGTCGCGACAATCCCACCGACATTCCCCACGGTCAACAACATGCCTTGGAAGAATTGTTCGAAGAAGCCTGCATGGCGCGAGTCATGAAGAAAGCCGGCGGCAGCAATACGGACCTGCTGGAACTGTTCCCCACCAACATCATCCACTTCACCCACTCGGAGAAAAGCACCTTTCGCAAGTCCAGGCCGGTGCGCATCAAGATGTTTATGGACGAGGGCTACGCCCGCTTGCGAGCCAGGGATTTCGAGGGCGCCATGAAACGCCTGGACCAGGTGCACCTGTTGGATCCTGAAAACAGCACCGCCTTTGAACTGAAGATCATCTGCCTGCGCAGTTGGAAGAAAACCGAAAAATGCGTGCGCGTCTTCGAGGAATGGATCGAGGCCCACCCGAGGGAAGCGGCGCCGCGTCTGGGCTTGGGCGAGATGTGGCTGCATCTGGAACAATACGTCCGCGCCCGCAAAACCTTTATCGAGATTCTGGCCGGAGACAAAGCCGATTGCATGGCCCTGGTCGGTCTGGCCCAGGCGCGCTTGAAACTGGGCGAGGACCCGATCAACGACCTGCGCAAGGCCTCGTTGGTGGATCGCGATTACGTGGTGGAGATGGTGGAGCACCACTTCGATTTCCGCTCTCGCAACCCGGAGGACCTGGCCCCCCGATCACTGGAAGACATTGCCGGGGCCTACCGCATCCCCTTGCAACGGATCAAGGAACGCGCCGTCAACGGCGTGCTGCCGGCGTTCAGTCCCGACCAGGAAACCGGCCTGTTGCGTTTCTCCAAAACCGATCTGGACCTCCATTACGAGGTCCTGAAAATACTGGGCCTGGAAATCGACGGCAAGGTCCTGGCCGCAAAAGCCCAACCGGAAGCGGTTCAACCCGGTTTGTTCGAAGAGGAATAGCGCACGACGGGACTCAGGACCGGCCTTTTCCCTCTTCAGCTCTATGCTATCCTAGTCACGACAGTTTTTAAGGAGCATCGGCATGGGCCTGAAACTTCCGATCGGCATCGACGATTTCCAAAGAGTGATCGAAGACGGTTACCATTACGTGGACAAGAGCATGTTCATCGCCGAGGTACTGGAAACATCGGCGCTCGTGCAATTGATCACGCGACCCAGGCGCTTCGGCAAAACCATCAATATGTCCATGCTGCATGCCTTCTTCGACGCCGGCCGACCCGATAACGCCGCGCTTTTCGAGGGTCTTGCCATACAGAAAAGCCCTTGGTTCGGTCGGTTGGGTTGCCATCCGGTCATTTTTCTCACCTTCAAGGATTTGAAAGCGCCCTCCTACGATGCCTTCCTCAAGTTGTTCAGCCGTATGATTGCCGAAGTCTACCGTGACCGGGATTATCTGATCGAAAACCTCAGCAGCTTCGATGCGGAGGATTTCCGGGCGATTGCAAAAAACCAAACTGACGAAGCCGGCCTGATCAATTCGCTCGGCCTGCTGATGAAATTCCTGGCCAGGCGCCATAACAGCAAAGTCATCCTGCTGATCGACGAATACGACTCACCCATTCACAACGGCTATGCAGACGGTTACTACAAGGAAATCGCGGGTTTCATGCGGGGCCTTCTGGGTAAAGCCCTGAAAGGCAACAAGGTCCTGGAAAAAGCCGTGCTCACCGGTATTTTACGGGTGGCGCGAGAGTCCATTTTCTCCGACCTGAACCATGTGGATGTATTCACCATGCTCAGCCTTCCCTTTTCCGATAAGTTCGGCTTCACGGAAACGGAAACAGAAGACCTGTTGCGACAGGCGGACCTGACTGAGCGGATCGAAGCGGTGAAACAATGGTACAACGGCTATCTGGCCGGTGAAACCACCATCTACAATCCCTGGTCCATCCTCAACTATATCGACAAGGAAAAAGAAGGATTCCGTCCCCATTGGGTCAATACCAGCTCCAATGAACTGATCAAAAGACAGCTGATCGATGCCGCGCCCCAGGTTCTGGATGACTTTCAGGCCCTGCTGAAAGGTGAGCCGGTAGAAACCCTGATCCGCGAGCATACGGTCTTCGACGACCTGAACCGGAACCCGGACACGCTCTGGTCCTTCTTCCTGTTTAGCGGGTACCTGAAAGTAAAAGAGAAGACGAACAAAGACGGCGAGTTTTATTACCGGCTGGCCATACCGAACAGCGAGGTTTGGCTGTTGTTCAAAAATATCATCAGGGGTTGGCTGCATCGGGACATCGGCCCTGTCAAGGTAAACCGGTATTTAGAAAGCCTGATCGACGGCGATATCCGGACATTCGGCAGCTTCTTGCAAGAGATGGTGCGCTCTGTTTTCAGTTATTACGATACCGCAAAACCGAATCCCGAAAAGGTTTACCACGCCTTCACCCTGGGCCTGCTTGTGCATCTGAACGGCCGCTATGAAATAACCTCCAACAGGGAGGCGGGTTACGGCCGTTACGATGTGTGCATGCGCCCTCGTAACCTTGAAGAGCGCGGTATCATCATCGAATTCAAAATAGCCGAAAGCTCGGATCAGATGGAGGCCGCTCTACAAGAAGGACTGGAACAGATTGAAACCAGGCGCTACGGAACGGAATTGGAAAAAGCCGGTGTCGCATTGCGATCGGAGATAGCCGTTGCCTTCTGCGGGAAGGAGGTCCGGTTGCGCGGGCGCGAGATAGACACCGACAGCCGATAACAATCGGAATTGAAGCGACGCCCTGGGGAAAAAAGAAAGATGCCGGCACGTCGTCTGTAGGTTTAACCCGGTTAACTCATGTTGATATATCGAATAGTTGTTCGGCTTTGGATTCGGCAAACCCTGTCTCGACGGGACTCGCGGTGAAACCTCAACAGGAAAAAAATTTGTGCTTCAACATCCATAAATGATCTAAGATCAGGCAGATCTAAGCCCTGATCGACGTATAATTGATCTAACTTGAAGCTTAACGCTGGTAATGTTCGGCAATATAGATTAAATTAGTTATAGCTCGGAATGGCGACGGCAATGTTCGCTTCGGTGAGAACGATCCATAAATGGTTTCCATACTCTTCACCAGGCAGCACAGGCATGTGGATGGTCCGCGTGGTGTGGTTGTGCGACCGTTTCGGCAAATCCAACGGACTCCGATTCATCGATACCATCCATGTCGGGAGTCCGGTCTGCCGGCAGACCAAGCTCCCGTCTGAAAGTCGTCAATCCGCGGAGACCCGAACGGTCCCCGTTCCTATACACGCCAAAACAGGTGTGCGACCAGAGGAGATGCACACCCAACCGACAGGCCATGTTTTCCGAAAACGTGCCCTAAAAGACGTAGAGGTATCGGCCGCCGGGAGAGATGCATCCGGCAAATAGCGGCCTCATCATCGATGGGACATATTCTGTCCCCGGCAACATGCGTCATGCAGTTGTCATGTTGCAGCCTGATCAGGGCGACAATGGAAGACATTGGGAATGAAAAACAAATCTGCCGCAATGTGCAGGCTGCCGATGGGTTTGGCTTGTTCCCAAGCCAGGTGCGCCCTACCTCGGAGAATGGATCGAGGGTAGCCGGAAAATTTCTATTAAGGTGAATACGCAATGGCAAAAGGTGGAAAAGAGAGCCTGCGGCTACAGATTCTCAAGGCCGCCCGCAAGCTTCTCGTCAAAGACGGTGTCCAAAACGTCTCGATGAGAAAAATCGCCGCGGTGATAGGCTATACAGCAACCAGCATTTACTACCACTTCAAAAACAAAGACGAACTGATCCATGCCTTGATTGACGAAGGTCATGAAATCATGGTGACGCAACTCAACCAGATTCAGGAAGACCTGCCGGCCGACACCGATCCCGTGAAAAGGATCGAGGCCAACATGCGGGGCTTCGTGAAGTTCGGGTTGGAGAATCCGGAATACTACGAAATTATGTACATGATGCACTCCCAAGAGGTTGCCGACCTGGCCGATGAACGTCCCGGCATCGCTCCCAAGAGTGTGGATTTAGGCATTGAATTGTACAAAAAGGCCTATGAGGCCGGACTTGTTCGTGAACGCGACGCGGAAATGACCTCCGCTTCCGTGGCTGCCATGTTGCACGGTTATATCTCGATGGCGCTCTTGCATCGCCTGGACTCCCGGCTGGACGCCGACAAGGTCCTGGATGACGTCATCGATTGCATTATGCGCGGCATCCTGCTTCCCAACTAGGAGGTCCTTCACCGTCTCCACCGCTCCCAGAAAGCTTCCCGCACAAACAAGCTTGCAAAATCCGTCGGATCAAGCTAACCTGTGCGGGACTTTCCGGGCTCGTAGCTCAGCAGGATAGAGCAGTGGATTCCTAATCCAAAGGTCGGGGGTTCGAATCCCTCCGGGCCCATGGGTCCGCGGCATTCCGCGGGCCGTTTTCCTATCGGCTTCGACGGTTATCCGTCGATAAACCGGTAGAATAAGCCAGGAGGTGTGTTCATGGATCAAAAGGTTGTCGATACACCCGATGCGCCCGCGGCCATCGGCCCCTATGTTCAAGGTCGCATGGTCGGCCCCTTCCTTTTCAGCAGCGGTCAGATCGGCATGGATCCCAAATCCGGTGAAGTCGTTGCCGGCGGTATCGAAGCTCAGACCAGGCTGGCGCTCAGCAATCTGGCCGCGGTAGTGCGGCAGGCGGGCGGCGATCTTTCAAACATCGTCAAGACCACGGTGTTTGTAAAAGATATCGGTCATTTCGGCCGTATCAACGAGATTTATGCCGACTTCTTCGGCGGTCACAAACCCGCGCGCTCCCTGGTTGAGGCGGCGCGGCTGCCCAAGGATGCGCTGATTGAAATCGAGTGCATCGCACATATCGGCTGAAGGCCGGCGCTCATGATCCGCTTCAAATCGAAACGGCCGTACTTCTCGATCAACGGACGCGACCTGTCCGAGGATGTGCGCGAGATCGGCTTTGCCTTCAAGTCGGACGCCCCGCCTCACGAGCGCGGGAATCTGGATATTGCGCCCGGTTCGGATCGCAATGTGTTCGAAGAAACCATCTTCGTTTTGACGGGCGGGCGCGCCTCGATTGCCTTTCGCGAAAGTCATGCGCCGGTGAGCGAAGACAACCCGGAATACCGGGGCGCCTTCAACCTGAGCACTCGGCCGTTGATCCATCTCGAAGAGCAAATCGGCGCCTTCAGCATGGACCTTTCCGGGTCTTTATATAAAAGGACCGATGCTGCCGGCGAAGAAACCGAACTGTGAACGATCTTTACGTCCATCATTCAATGTTATGAAGCCGTATTCTTTACGCAAAACCAGAAATCGTTTTTTTACCCATTTAGCGACCTCGTCAGATTTCCGATAGGTTCCAAAAAGCGACGGCGGGTTGATGCATGAGCTTGTTCAGTACCAAAAAACTTAGAGAAGTCCAAGAGCGAGAGCGCAAGGAGACTTCCGCCAAAAAACACACCATCATGATTGTAGACGATGAGACGCCCAACCTGCGCATTTTGTCGACCATGCTGTCCTCCAAATACCATATCGTCGAAGCCGGCGACGGGCAGGACGCTCTTGAGAAAATCAGGGAAGGCAACCATCGCGGTGAAATCAGCCTGGTGATCAGCGACCAACGCATGCCCAATATGACCGGTACCGAGTTGTTCAAGGAACTGATCACCGAACTCCCCCATGCCAAGCGGATCATCTTGACGGGTTACACCGATATGGACGTGATCCTGGACACCATCAACGAGTGCCAGATTTTCAAGTTCATCCTGAAACCCTTCGACCAGCACGATCTTTCGCTGACGGTATCGCGCGCCCTCGAGGCCTTCGAGTTGGAAGCCCGGCTGGAGGCCCATCGCAAGGAGCTGGAACAAAAAGTGGAGGAGCGCACCCGCGAACTGTTGCTGCAGGAAAAGCTGGCCTCGCTGGGCCGGTTGACCGCGGGCCTGGCTCATGAGCTGCGCAACCCGCTTAATTTCGTGAAACCCATGGCCGAATCCCTGCCGGGAACCTGGGACGAACTGAACGAGAAAATGAAGTCGGCCGGCTTCTACTCGCCCGAAACCGGTGAGTTGATGGCCGAAATCCGCAACGGTCTGAATGTCATCCAAAAATACTCGCGGCGGGCCGATGCGATCGTGGACAGCATGGTGCGCCTGTCCAACGACTCCACGGGGACGCGCGAGGAAGTGAACATCCACCGGTTGCTGGAAAATCACGCCGGGCTGGCCCTGCACGGCATTCAGGCCAAGGACGAAAGCTTTACGGCCGAGGTGATCAAGGAGTTCGATGAAACAGCGGGCCGTTTGGGCGGGGTGGAGCAAAACCTGAGCCGCTTGTTCCTGAACCTGCTCAACAATGCGGTCGAGGCGCTGTATGAAAAATGGTCCGGGGACAAAACCTTCAAGCCCGTGATCACGATCACCACACGTCGCCCGGACCCTGAAACAACGGTCATTGTCATTCGCGATAACGGACCGGGGATTCAGGCCCGGGTGCGGGACCAGATCTTGGAACCCTTCGTCACGACCAAGTCGCCGGACAAAGGCAGCATCGGCTTGGGCCTGTTCATTTGCTACGAAATCGTCAAAGACCACCAGGGCAAGATTGAACACCGCACCGAGGAAGGCGAGTTTACGGAAGTCGTGTTGACCCTTCCGGGTTGAGGCCGAACAGCGGATCGTTCCTCGTTTCGAGCGCCGCTTTTCGGGTCCCGAGTAAGTACTTTTCTAAACGAATCGAGCCCTGATTCAATGACGAGATTGAACCCGAAACCGGGCTGTACAAGCATCCGAGTGTTACCGGTTCCAACTGCCGCGGGCACGCATAAACGCCCTGGCTTAGGCAGTTTGCGGGTTGCAACAGCGAGCTTCCCACCGACTTTAATTTCTCCGCAATTGTTCTTGACTTTGAAAATCGCCGGTGATAGAGTTCTCTGGCCTGTGACGAACGGGTTCTCTAGGCACGTAGCTCAGTGGGAGAGCACTACCTTGACACGGTAGGGGTCGGCGGTTCAATCCCGCCCGTGCCTATCTGTTCGTCGATTCCAATCTGTTTGGAGCATACCTTGGGGGTGCCTTGAGAAGGAAAAAAGAATCCAACCGTATTAATTGGCAGATCAAAGTTCCCGTAGTCCGTGTCATCAAGGAAGACGGTGAACAGGCCGGGATTCTCCGAATCGAAGAGGCAATCGATCTGGCTCAGGAAGCCGGGTTGGATCTTGTCGAAATGTCACCCAATGCAGACCCTCCCGTTTGCAAGGTCATGAACTACGGCAAGTATAAATTCCAGCAAGCCAAGAAAGCCAAGGATGCTAAAGCCAAACAGAAGCAGATTCAGGTCAAGGAAGTCAAGTTCAAGCCGAGAATCGACGAGCATGACTTCAAGTTCAAATGTAACCATATTCGCCGGTTCATCAAGCACGGCGACAAAGTGCGCGCCTTTGTGCACTTTCGCGGTCGCGAAGTCAAGCACCGTGAAATCGGGATGGGTATCCTGGACAGGATTATCGAGGAGACGCAGGACATCGGAGTCGTTGAAAAAAGGCCCGGCATGGAAGGCAATCAGCTGGTCATGTATTTGATCGCCAAAGAACCGCCCAAGGCCAAGCCCGACGGAACCGATACTGCAAAAAACTCCGGTCAAGAGGCTCCCGAAAAGAATTAAGCGGTAAAAGATAAAGGGGTATACCATGCCTAAGCTAAAGACACATCGTGGAGCCGCCAAGCGTTTTACGTTCACCGGTTCCGGTAAGATCAAGCGTAGAAAAGCTTTCAAGAACCACATTCTTACCAAGAAAAATGCCAAGCGTTGCCGTAACCTGCGCGACGCCACCCTGGTCTCCAGCGCCGACCGTGATCGCGTGGTGGCCATGCTGCCCAATCACTAAGCGGGCGATTTCTGATAGGAGCTATTTGACATGTCTCGAGTGAAAAGAGGAAATAAGCGCCGCATGAAGCGCAAAAAGGTTCTGAAGCTAACCAAGGGTTTCTTCGGTTTCAAAAAGAATTTGTATCGTTATGCGCGTGAGGCGGCCGACCGCGCCCTGTCCTTCTCCTACCGTGATCGCCGTCGCCGCAAGCGCGACTTCCGCAAGCTGTGGATCACCCGCATCAACGCCGCCACCCGTCAGCACGCCATGAGCTATTCCGTTTTCATCGGCGGCCTGAAGAAACTGGGTATCGACCTTGACCGCCGTACTCTGGCCGATATCGCCGTTCGCGATCCCGAGGGTTTCGGCCAACTGGTGCAAAAGGTGCAGCAAGCCTAAGCACGCGCCACAAAGGAATTCCAATCACGGGGAAAGTCAGTTATGATACTGGCTTTCCCTGTTTTTGGTTTTGGCGGGGGAGGAGGTTTTTATGGATCTGACAGCATGGCGCTATGAAGACGGAATTGCCGCCTTCCGCAAGGAGGCCGACGCCGCGTCCGGTGAGGAAGACTGGGCACGCCTGAAGAACGCCTATCTCAGCAAGAAAAACGGTCTGGTCACCAGCTTACTGGCAGGCCTGCGCGAGGTCTCGCGGGAGTTGAAGCCTCGCCTGGGCAAGGAAATCAACCAGTTCAAGAAAGAAGTCGAAGCCACCCTCAAGGAACGCGCCAAGGTCGCGCCCAAGCGCAAGGCAGCAGGTCTGGACCTGACCCTGCCCGGAATGGCGCCCCGCCCCGGCAGCCTGCATCCGCTGACGTTGACCCTGGATGACATGCTGAAATGGTTTACCCAAATGGGTTACGACATATCGGATGGTCCCGAAATCGAAACCACCTTCTATAACTTCGAGGCCCTCAACACACCCGAGGACCATCCCGCCCGCGAGGACGCCGACACCTTCTATATCGACGATAACCGCCTGCTGCGCACCCAGACCTCCGGTTGCCAGATCCGCTATATGCAAACCCACACGCCGCCGTTTCGCATGGTGGCCCCCGGCAAGGTGTTCCGCCGCGACGACGACGCCACCCATTCGCCCATGTTCCATCAGTTGGAAGGACTTGTGGTGGGCGAGAATATTTCCTTCGGCCACCTGAAGGGCACCTTGGAGGCCTTCGCCCGCGCCATGTTCGGCGAAGAAGTCACCATCCGCCTGCGTCCCAGTTACTTTCCCTTTACCGAGCCCAGCGCCGAGGTGGACGTGACTTGTGTTTTCTGCGGAAACGAGCCCTGTCGTGTCTGCAAGGGCACCGGCTGGATCGAAATCCTGGGTTCCGGCATGGTCGATCCCAACGTTTTCGAAGCCGTGGGGTATGACCCGGACAAGTACACGGGTTTCGCCTTCGGCATGGGTATCGAGCGCATCTCCATGCTGCGCATGCAGGTTCCCCATATTCGCTATTACTTCAACAATGATCGCCGCTTCCTCGATCGCTTCAAGGTAGGCTAACCATGTATATCCACTACGATTGGGTCAAAGATTACCTGAAGGACGCGCCTTCCATGGAAGAAGCAGCCCGCTTGCTGAACCTGACCGGTCTCGAGACCGAGTTGGAGGAAGAGGGTCTGGAAATCGAGCACACGGTCAACCGGCCCGACGCCATGTCCCACTTCGGCGTCGCGCGCGAGTTGGCGGTCAAGCTGAACGGCGAGTTGGTCGAACCGCCCGTCTACACCGGCGAGATACCCCAATTGGAAGACGGCTGGAAGATAGAGACCGAGGATGTCGAGCAGTGCCCGCGCTATATCGGCGTCAAGGTCGACAATGTCAAAGCCGAGGAAACGCCGTCCTGGTTGAAGGCCAAATTGGCATCCATCGACCAGACCAGCCATAACTTCCTGGTAGACCTGACCAACTTCCTGCTTTGGGAGTTCGGCCATCCCAGCCACGCCTTCGACGCGACCTTGCTCGAGGACAAGCACATTATCATCCGCCGAGGTAGGGCGGGCGAAACACTGACCACACTGGACGGCCAGGACCATGAGGCGGAAGGTTTGCTGTGTATTGCGGACGGCAAGCGACCGATTGCATTTGCGGGCGTCATGGGCGGACAGAATACCGAGGTCAGCGAATCGACCACCGAATTGTTGCTGGAACTGGCGGTCTTCAAGCCCGGCACCGTGCGTCGCACCGGCTCCAAGGAGAAGATTTTATCCGACGCGCGCCACCGTTTCGAGCGCGGGGTGGACCGCGAGCGTATGGATCGCGTCATTCGCCGTTTTCTCTACCTGCTGCTGGAACAACAGCCCGAGGCCCGGATCATGGGCATCTACGACATGGATCGGGCCCCTTTCGAACGCGCCTCCATACGCCTGCGCCGGTCTCAACTCAATCGCCTGCTGGGCATCCACCTGGAGGATCGGGAGATCGAGGATTTGATGACCGCCATGGACTGTCGTTTCGACAGGTTCGACGGCGGCTGGCAGGTCAGTGTTCCCGGCTACAAGGTAGACGTTACCCGCGAAGCCGACATGATCGAGGAAATCATCCGCTTTGCCGGCCTGGACCTGCTGGAAACCGACCTGCCGGAAATGGCGGGCACCGACCTGGAACACGACGCGGTTCGCGAAAACACCACCGGCATCCGGCGGACGCTTCAAGGTATGGGCCTACAGGAAGCCTATACCTACAGCTTCCAGGCGGAAATTTGGGACAAAGCGGTATCGCCCGAGGGGGAACCTACTCGCCTCCGCAATCCTATGAATAAAAACCAGGCGGTGATGCGCCGTTGCATCCTGCCCGGCCTCCTGGTCAGTCTGCGCAACAACCAGAAACGCGGTATTGCCGACGTTCAGCTCTTCGAGGTTGGGCATACCTTCCGCAACGGCATCGAGCCGCATCACCTGGCCGTTGCCCTTTCCAGCGGCAAGGAGAAGTCGAGTTGGTGGGAAGTACCCGGCGCCCATCCCTTCTACCAGGCCAAGGGCATATACGAGCGACTGGCTTCACGGCTGGGCTGGGATGCCCTGGAGTTACGCAAGGACGTTCCCAACTGGTTGACCCCGGGCGAAGCCTTGGGCATTTATTACAAGGGGAACTGCATCGGCGGTTTCGGCACTCTTTCCCAATCGGTCAACAAAGCCTGTGAGGACTTCCAGTTCGAAACCCTGCCGGTCGTTCTGGAAATCGACCTGGAGTTCGTCAACGATCTGAGCCCCGATCACGGTCAGGCAGAGGAATTGAGCGTGTTCCCGGGCATGAAAATAGATATGGCCTTTGTGGTCGACGACCACCTGGTCTATGATGAGGTCAATCGGCACCTGCTGGGTCTGAACCTGGAAAACCTGGAATCCCTGGAGCTGTTCGACGTCTATCAGGGTAAATCGGTAGGCACGGGCAAAAAGAGCCTGGGATTCCGCTTCCGTTTCCAGGCTTTGGAGCGCACCTTGACCAGCGAGGAAGTCAGTGCGACCATGGAACGCGTCACACAGTCGGTCAAAGAAACCTTCGGCGCGGTGATTAGGATGTAGTTATGAACGGCTCGCCTCTCGAACAACGTCTGCGGAACCTGATCGATGCCTATCGGGGTCTCAAGCAGGAAAAACTCGAGATGAGCGGGCTGATCGCCATGCAGGAAGAGCGCATTGCTAAACTGGAACAGGATTCCAAGAGCTTGCGGTCACAGATCGACGAGTTGAACCGCGACCGTTTCGTGGTCAAGAAACTGAAGGACGAGCGCAAGGTGATCAGGCGCAAGTTGGAAACCGCGCTCAGTCGCCTGGCCGAATTGGAAAAGGAGCTTTGAGATGACCGGAAGCACCGTTGAAGTGGTCATCCGAGGCCGTGAATACACCTTGCGCGCCGAAAACGACCCGGATTATGTGCGCGATCTGGCCCGGATGGTGGACGAGCGACTGGCGAATTTGGAACTATCGAGTAAAACTGTCGATTCCGGCCGCCTGGCGGTACTTGCGGCTTTGAATTTAGCCGACGAATATTGTAGACTTAAGAAGGAATACACGTCGCGCATCCAAGAAATGGAGCAGGAGCAACAGCGCCTCCTCGATTTGGTGGACGCGGCAATGTCAGACGAAGAGATATCTTCCCTGCCTGACTTGTGATGACGAAAACTATGTGGAACCAAGGTTTTTCTTCGGGAGCCGAAAACAGCGATGGTGTGCAAGCCCGGTACGACCGGGAAGCCTGAAGTCGCCGCGGAGGCGCCCACCTGTGTGAGCAGGTTCATCAGTTGTAGTCACACGGTTTTGGCGGGGATCCTCTTCGCCGTCCTATAAAGAAGTTACTTTTGAAAGAAAAGCAAGCACACTGTTTACGGGTTCTGGCTGTCGGCGATATTATCGGCAGGCCGGGCAGGCGCTTATTGAGTCGCTGGGTCGATACGCTGAAAAAGCGATTGCTTATCGACGCCCTGATTGTCAACGTGGAGAACGCCGCCGGCGGCTTCGGCATGACGCGCGAAATCTATCACGAGTTCGAGGATATGGGCGTGGATGTCATGACCTCGGGCAACCACATCTACGACAAGAAAGGCTATGATGAATGGATGATGTGGGCGCCCAAGCTGTTGCGCCCGGAAAACTTCCCTTCCGGCTCGCCGGGCCAGGGCTATGGTCTCTACAAACTGGCCGGCGGCTTTGAAATCGGTGTGCTGAATATTATCGGCCGCACCTTCATGAAACCCTACGACTGCCCCTTCCGTGCGGCCGACCGGGTACTGGCCGAATTGCGCGAGCGTACGCCGGTCATTTTCGTCGACTTCCACGGTGAGGCCACCTCGGAGAAAATGGCGATCGGCTGGTACTGCTGCAATCGCGCCTCGGCCGTTTGGGGAACGCATACCCACGTGCCTACCGCCGATGCCCGCATTTTGGAAGGGTTTACCGGATACCAGACGGATCTGGGCATGACGGGACCTTACGATTCGATTATCGGCATGGTCAAAGAACCGGTTATCGACGGATTCATTACGCTGGGCCGCAATCGTTTCGAGGTTGCCCGTAACGACGTGCGCCTGGGCGCAAGCCTGATCGATGTGGACAAGGAAACCGGTCGATGCCTGCACATAGAGGGTCTGCTGCTAACCGAGGAACAGTTGGCCAAGATGGACCCCTACACCAACTAAAAGGGCGCCGACCAGGTAGAGGGGCGCCTTTTTGTAGCGCAGCAACAGCCAGGCGGTGGGAATGAGCGCCATGGCCGCCAACGAGGCGCTGAGCCCGGCAAGAGGGGTCTCGGGCCAAATAACGGCGCCCAGGGCCCAGATCAGGCCGTAAAAGGCCTCGTTCAGGGTATAGCGAATGGAAAACGGCTGCTTGCACTGACGGCATTTACCCCTCAGGATGAACCAGGAGAGAACCGGGATGTTGTCGTAAACCGGGATCAGGCGCTCACAATTGGGGCAGGAGGACGGCGGCGTGACCACCGATTTACCCAGCGGGAAACGGTACAGCACCACATTGAGAAAGGAACCCCAGCAAGCGCCCCAGATGAACAGGACGAAGGGATTGTAATATATGGGCATCAGTTCGGACACGCTGCCCCCGCTAGTTGATAAAGCTGGAGATCAAACCGATGACACTGCCGAACACGCCGCCCCAAATCACCAGCCAGCCCAAGTGGCTGCGAATCATCTCTTGGATGATTTCCTTGACCATTTGCGGGGTCAGCTCGTCGAGGCGATTGTCTACCATGCCGGAGATCTTATCTTTCCACACATGGTGCAGGTCGTCGGTGGCGTTGTGGGTTATGTTTTCCAGAAAATGGGGCTGTTCGGCCATTTCTCCCAGCTTGCTTTTCAAGGTAGTGGCAAACGGTTCGCGCATGCCCTCCAGCGCCGCCTTACCGCCGAACATATTGAGCATGCTGCCGAACTTGGAGTTCAGGACCACTTCCACGAAACCGTTGAAAATCATGTCGTAGTCGAGATGCTCCACAATGGGCTTCAGGTCCGGCTTGAAGCCCTCATCGTTATGGGTGAATTTGCGGATATTCTCCATGGTGAAGAACTGGTTCATGATCATGTTGCGAATGGCGGACTTGAAGGCTTCGAACTTCAACGGGATGATACCGGAACCGTAAAGGCCGGGCACCCGCTCGAACAACATGTGAATGGCCAGCCAGTTGGTAATAGCACCGGAGAACCCGAACAGGCCCATACTCAAGACGTGCGGACGAATAATGCCCGGCGTAAATGGAGCATAGCCGATGCCGATCATAAGGAGGCAGGCCACATTTACCACCAGGCTTTTATTGATGCGTTTTTCTTGCATAACCCTCGCCAACTCCAAAACGTTACCACGTCAGGAGTATAGAGGGAAAACCGGTTCAGTTGTACCAAAATTGTGCTAAAAATAGCCGGTGTTGCCCATACTCCGGGAGGAAGAAACTGAGATTGATCGTGTTGTCAGCCCTAACGGCTTTCTGTTGCGCGGTGGGCGCCGCAAATCGGCCGCTGGTCTATGCCGCGGCCAGTACTATGGATGCCATGCAGGCCCTGGCCGCCGCCTATCAACGCGAAACCGGTGTTTCAATCGGTCTCAGTTTTGCCGGCTCCTCTACCCTGGCCAGGCAAATCGAAAACGGCGCTCCGGCCGATATCTTCATCTCGGCCAATTCCGGCTGGATGGATCACCTGGAGCGACTGGGACGAGTTCGTGCTGAAAACCGTCGGATGCTGCTGCGAAACACCCTGGTCCTGATCGCCCCGGAGGGACACAATCTGTCCATTGCCAACTTGACCACCGATTTTGTGGGTCGCCTCGCACTGGGCGACCCGGCCCATGTTCCTGCAGGCATGTATGCTCGCCAGGCGTTGGAATACCATGACTTGTGGCAAGCTTTGGGACCGGAGCGCCTGCTGTACTGCCGAGATGTCCGCACCGTGTTGCGACTGGTGGAACTGGGTGAGGCGGCCGCCGGGATCGTCTACCGTACCGATGCGCGCTCTTCTCAAAAGGTTAATGTTGCCGAAATATTTGATGAAAACAGCCATGATCCCGTGCTTTATCCCGTCGCCCTGCTGAACGATCGCGGGGAAGCCGCTGCCTTCTATGCATTTCTCTTCTCGGATACCGCTCGGGAAATCTTGCAATCATTCGGTTTTGTTGAGCCCGGATTGGGGCAAACACAACCCGACGGCGGGTTTAAACCAACGCGACGCGACAGCGGCGCCGTGCTGCGCGGTGCGCTTGTCGTTTCCTTGAAAGTTGCCCTGCTTTCTCTTGTCTTGATCGCCGTTCCCGGTATTGTCACCGGCTGGTTGCTGGCTCGCAAGGACTTTCGCGGTAAATCATTCCTGGAGGCAGTTATCCATGCGCCGCTGGTGTTGCCCCCGGTCATTACCGGCTACGTGCTGCTTTTGGCGCTGGGCCGTAAGGGTTGGATCGGCCATTGGTTGGATACCTGGTTGGGCGTTTCCTTTTCGTTCAATACGGCCGGGGCCGTCCTTGCTGCCGCCGTGATGAGTTTCCCTCTGCTGGTCCGTTCGGCCAGGCTGGGCGTCGAACTGGTCGACCCCGGTTTGGAAACGGCCGCCGCAAGCCTGGGCGCCTCACCGCTGTACACCTTCTTACGCGTCACGCTGCCTTTGGCGTTACCCGGTATCTTGACCGGCCTTACCCTGGCCTTTGCTCGCAGCCTGGGCGAATTCGGCGCCACCATCATCTTTGCAGGCAATATCGAGGGCGAGACCCGCTCCATCCCGTTGGCCATGTTCACCCTGCTGCAACAACCGGGCGAGGAGCGCACCGTCTTTCTGCTGGCGCTTCTGGCCGTCGGCCTTTCTCTGCTGGCGTTGACAGCCGCTGATTGGGGCTCCCGGCGCTTGCAACAACGTTACCGGGGGCCCGCATGAATCTGGACTTTGCCTTTCGGTCGACCGATGCCGATCAGGACTTCGATATCGCCGGTCGCTTCACGGCGCCGGTGACGGGCATATTCGGCCCGTCCGGCGCGGGTAAAACCACCCTGCTTCACCTGCTGGCGGGCATCCGCAAACCCCAGGCGGGTCACCTCTTCCTGAACGATCGCGCCCTTTACCAGGACCAGGCCGGGGTCTATGTTCCGGCGCATCGCCGCAATATGGCCGTGGTCTTTCAAGACGGCCGCCTCTTCCCCCACCTGAGCGTAGCCGGAAACCTGGACTTCGGCTACAAACTCGCCCCCGCAAAGACACATCACTTTGCCAGGGAAGACATTATCGATCTGTTGGAACTGGGACCTCTTTTGAATCAAAGGCCCTGGCGACTGTCCGGCGGCGAGCGCCAACGCGTGGCACTGGGCCGCGCCGTGTTAAGCTCTCCGAAACTGTTGTTGCTGGATGAACCTCTGGCATCTCTCGACCGAGGCCGAAAAAATCAGATCCTGCCCTTCTTGAGACGAATCCACGAGGCCACCGGCATCCCCATGATCTACATCAGCCACGACTTGACCGAATTGCTGCAACTGACGGATACCCTGATGGTGCTGGATCGCGGCAGAGCGATCGGTTACGGCCGCTTCTTGGATCTGGTGAAGCAACAGGAGGTGCTGGACCTTGTTCACGACCTGGGTTTGATCAACGTTGTATCGGCAAGCGTCCTGGACAACAAACCCCGTGAAGGCATCGCTCGCCTGAAACCGGTCGAGGGCGACGTCATCTGGACGGGCCCCGATGTAGAAAGGAAAACGGTTTACACCTCGTTGAGGCCAGAGGACATCGCCCTGGTTAAAAAGCCGGTGCCGGACATCTCCATCCAGAACCAGATCCCGGGCATCATTCGACACGTCATGATCTCGCGACACAAAGCCCTCTGCATTGTAGACACCGGCGTGGATCTGTTGGTAGAGGTAACGCCCCACGCGGTCAACGAACTGGGCCTGGCCGCCGGGCAAAAAACCACTTGCCTTTTCAAAGCCCAAGCCTTGAAATACCTGGCTTGAAATGCGCAACCCAAGCTGAATCACGCGCGTGTATCGGGATGAAGCAAGCTGAGTCATCGCTTACATCGTTGCTATCAAAAAAACTTGACATAATTGGACTCATGTTTTATATTCCTATTGTGAACTTTTACGAGCTCTTGCAGGAGGTAACTGGCAAATGAGCAAGATTATCGGAATCGACCTGGGAACCACCAACTCCGTGGTCGCCGTTATGGAGGGCAAAGACCCTCAGATCATCAACAACTCTGAAGGCACCCGGACAACGCCTTCCGTGGTTGGATTCTCCAAAAAGGAAGAGCGTCTGGTGGGCCAGGTGGCCAAACGCCAGGCGATTACCAACCCGGAAAACACCGTTTATTCCGCCAAGCGGTTTATGGGTAAGAAGTTCGAAGAAGTCACCGAAGAGGCCAAGCGCGTACCTTATAAAGTAAAGGCCGGTCCCAACGGTGATGTGCGCGTCGAAACCAGTGACGGCGACAAGTCGCCTCCCGAAATCTCGGCCATGGTGTTGGGCAAGTTGAAATCGGCCGCCGAAAGCTACCTGGGCGAGAAGGTCACCGAGGCTGTCATTACCGTACCGGCCTACTTCAACGACGCGGAGCGCCAGGCCACCAAGGACGCGGGTAAGATCGCGGGTCTGGACGTCAAGCGCATCATCAACGAGCCCACGGCCGCGGCGCTGGCATACGGACTGGACAAAAAAGAAGATAAAACCATTGCCGTATTCGACTTCGGCGGCGGTACCTTCGATATCTCCATTCTGGAAGTAGGCGAGGGCATCGTCGAGGTGAAGTCCACCAACGGCGACGTGCACCTGGGCGGCGATAATATCGACGAACTGTTGATCTCCTGGATCTTGGACGAGTTCAAGAAAGATCAGGGCGTGGATCTGAGCCACGACAAAATGGCCCTGCAGCGTCTTAAAGAAGCCGCTGAAAAGGCCAAGATCGAGTTGTCCAGTACACAGAATACCGAGATTAACCTGCCGTTTATCACCGCGGACGCCTCGGGCCCCAAGCACCTCAACCTGAACCTGACCCGCTCCCGTTTCGAGCAAATGATCGATCCGGTCCTGCATCGCCTGACCATACCCTGTGAAAAGGCCCTGAAAGACGCGGCTATGGACAAGAACGAGGTTCAGGAAATCGTTCTGGTGGGCGGCTCCACGCGAATCCCCGCCGTGGTCAAGACGGTCACGGAATTCTTCGGTCGCGAACCGCACAAGGGTGTCAACCCCGACGAGGTGGTCGCCATCGGCGCCGCTATTCAGGGCGGTGTTTTGACCGGTGAAGTGAAAGACGTGCTGTTGCTGGACGTGACCCCGCTGACCCTGGGAATCGAAACCATGGGCGGCGTGGCCACCAAGTTGATCGAACGCAACACCACCATTCCCACCAAGAAGTCCGAGATCTTCTCTACTGCCGACGACAACCAGACCCAGGTGGAAATCGTGGTCTTTCAGGGCGAGCGCCCCATGGCTCGCGACAACAAGATCCTGGGCACCTTCAGCCTGGTCGGTATTCCTCCCGCACCGCGCGGCATGCCCAAGATCGAGGTAACCTTCGACCTGGACGCCAACGGCATCCTGCATGTCACCGCCCAGGACAAGGGCACCGGTAAAAAGCAGGACATTCGCATCACCTCTTCCTCCGGTTTGACCGAGGACGAGATCGATCAGATGGTGAAAGACGCCGAGTCCCACGCTGACGAGGACGCCAAGCGCAAGGACAAGGTAGAAGCCCACAACAAGCTTGACGGTCTGATCTTCCAAACCAAGAAGACCTTGGAAGAAAACAAGGACAAGATGGAAGCCGGCGATGTCACCGACCTGGAAAAGGCGATCGCCGACGCGGAAGAGAAATTGAAGAGCGACAACGTGGAAGAACTCAATGCCGCGTTTGAAGCACTGGTCAAGGCCTCTCACAAGATGGCCGAGGCCATGTACAAAAACCAGGGCGACGCCGCCGGCGGACCTGAAGCCGCTCAGCAGGAGCCTCCCAAGAAGGAAACGGCCGATGACGACGGCGTAATCGATGCCGAGGTGGTTGATTAAGCAAAGACTTGATCACCAACGAATAGAGGAAGGGAGGCGGCATTCGCCTCCCTTTTTTGTCGTATGAGAATCCGAACCTGTCCTTTTACTCGAACCGTATTTTGGGTATGATGAACCCCTGTATTTAAGGTGAAGCGATGGCAGATGACTACTACAAAACCTTAGGTGTCAAAAAAAGCGCATCGAGCGCTGAAATCAAGAAGGCCTACCGCCGTCTTGCCCGAAAATTCCACCCGGATTTCAATCCGGGCGATAAGAACTCGGAAGCCAGGTTCAAGCAGATTTCCGAGGCTTACGAGGTGTTGGGCGACGAGGACAAGCGCAAGATGTACGACATGTACGGCACCACCCAAATACCGACCGGAGGCGCGGGCGGTTTCGACCCCGGCGGTTTCGATTTCGGTAATGTCAACTTCCACGGTTTCGACTTCAGCGGCGCCGGAGGCGGGTCGAGTGCCGGGGGCGGTAGTTTCGGCGACATCTTCTCCGATCTCTTCAACCGCTCCAAAACGGGACGCCAATCGCGCAAGCCCATGCAGGGTCAGGACATCCAACACACGGTCAGCCTCACCTTCTACGAGGCCATCCGCGGCTTGACCATGAACTTCAAGGTCGATCGCAGTAAACCTTGCGGCACCTGCGACGGCAAAGGCAGTATCAAAACCTCTAACAAAACCACCTGCGGCAACTGCGGCGGGGCGGGAAAAACCAAAATCCGCCAGGGCAATATGGTCTTCGAATCCAGCTGTAAGGCTTGCGGCGGCAGGGGCGTGTTCGATTCGCGGCAGTGCAACGACTGCGGCGGCAAGGGCCGAATTCCCATCACCGAAAAAATCAAGGTCAGTATTCCGCCCGGGGTCAATAACGGCACCCGCGTCCGCGTCCCCAACAAGGGCGAAGCCGGTTTGTACGGCGGTAGGGAAGGCGACCTGTTCATCATCACCAAGGTCGGCGACCACGACTTCTTCGAACGCCGGGGCGAGAATCTATATTGCACGGTTCCGGTGACCTTCGTTGAAGCGGCGCTGGGCGCCAAAATCGAGGTGCCGACCATCGACGGCAGCGCCACCATCAAAATCCCTCCGGGCACCAA
Organism: Acidobacteriota bacterium; assembly: GCA_030066195.1. GTDB lineage: Bacteria > Acidobacteriota > Holophagae > Acanthopleuribacterales > Acanthopleuribacteraceae > JASJCB01. The sequence goes on along the minus strand of JASJCB010000146.1, from coordinate 9,111 downwards.
AAACGGCCAGAAATTCCGCATCCGCGAGAAGGGCGTTCCCGCGCTCCGGGGCAACTTGTCCGGCGATCAATTCGTTGAAGTCACTATCCATGTTCCTCGTATTCAAGACGAGGATTCGAAGGAACTTCTTCGCCGTTTTGCCGCCCTGAATTCGGAGAACCCCCGCGAGGACCTACACATCAGTCGCTAGATAAAGGTATGATTGAAGTGGGTCGATAAGCATCACTGACCCGAGGGCATCACGACACGGAAAGGGTCCATGAAACGAAAAACCAAACAACCCGGCTATTTCTCGATCAGCGTGGTCGCCAAGACCTACGGCATACATCCCCAAACCTTGCGGATGTACGAACGGGAAGGATTGCTGACTCCCTCCCGGACAGAGGGCAATACGCGGCTTTACGACCGTGATGACGTAGCCCGCCTGGAGTCCATTCTCAACCTGACGCGCGAGTTCGGGGTCAACCTTGCCGGTGTAGATATCATCCTTAAAATGCGCGAACAGATGGAAAAGATGCAGCTCGATGTCAACGAACTGCTGAAAGCCTTCCGCCAGGTCCTTGTCGAGACAGTCGACGACGGCGAAATAAAGTATAAAAATTCACTCGTTAAGGTATCGCCCAAGACCAAGGTGATCCGGTTGGACGATGTGGAGGAGAAAGCGTGATGGACGATCCGCAAGCATCATCGCAGAACCTAAACTGGTATCTCAAAGAAATTTCCAAGATTCCACAATTGTCGCCTGAAGACGAGAAAGCTTTGGGCGAAGCCATTCAAGCGGGCGATGAAGAAGCGCTGAACCTGTTGGTGAAGTCCAATCTGCGTTTTGTGGTCAGTATTTGCAAAAAGTATCGTGGTCTGGGCCTGTCCTTTTTGGATCTGATGAACGAGGGCAATATCGGCCTGATCGAGGCGGCCCGGCGTTTCGACCCCAATAAAAATGTCAAATTCATTACCTACGCCGTCTGGTGGATCCGCCAGGCCATCATTCACGCTCTGGCCAAACACAGCGGCGCCTTCCGCCTGCCCCAAAAACAAGCCAACCTGATGTACCAACTGGGCAAAAAGTTCAATGTGCTCACCCAGAAATTGGAGCGCGAACCCACCGTGGACGAACTGGCCGCCGAACTTGACGTCACCAAGGAAGAGGTGGAACAACTGTTACAGGTCTCCGGTGAGAACATTTCCCTGTCCGGGGCTCTTGACGACGATAACGACTTTCAACTGCTGGACAAACTGGTCCAGGACAGCGAGGCAGGCGCCGACGAACATTTGATGGCCGAGGCCTTTGAGGACCAGGTGCGCAAGGTGCTGCACGAATTGGACGAGAAGGAAGCCACCATCCTGAAGCTGCGCTTCGGCCTGGACGGCGCAGAGCCCAAGACCCTGAAAGAGATCGGCGAGGTGCTCAACCTGTCCCGCGAGCGCATTCGCCAGATCGAAAACGTCGCCCTGCGCAAGCTGCGCAAAAACAACGCGGTCCAAGACCTCAGAGGCTTCTTGAGCTGACGATCCGGTCGCGGCGCATATAATGCAAAACCTTGAAGTCGGTTTATCGGACGGCTCGCGTTTGTCTTTTTTCGGCGGCTTTTCAAGTAATTTCTTTGTACTATCAATAAAGCAAGCATGTTAGAATCTTCGGCAATCTTTTTGAACGCCGAAAACAGTGCATACATGTATCCCCATGGCTACTTCCTTGCACCGGAATGTTTCATACTCGCCACATGTGGCTATGTCCTCGGTCAAAAAGGTACGGGTGTGGATTTTGGGGGGTACATCCCCGGCTCAGGGAGTAAGAGTATGGACTCCCATGGGTACATCCTTTGCTCAGGGATGTACCCACATGCCGCATGTGGGTACATCCCCGGGCGAAGGGGGTACCCATGGGAATCCATCATTGAAGGTTCCCGGCGCAAGGATGTTGGCGCCTGGATGCATGTAGGGTCTTTTTTCCGCCTCGATGTCGAGGATTTGTCACGAGTATTTACATCTTCGAGCACGAATGCAGCTGTCCGGTGAGGAAGACATACATTTATTCGGCCGGAATTAGGCGCCTGGGATCGTGAGCATGGTTTATATGATCAGGATGTTCGGTGAGGGTCGCTTGTCTTTGAATTTCGGGGTGCTGGAAACTACCCCGGGAAAACGGGCATAAGCTTGTTTGTGCCTAATGGGCCGCATCCGATCGCCGGTGTTTACTTTCTGTTGTTTGATGCTTCGCATCGGTACGCTCATGGCTTGGTTGTGGCGTCGAATGGGCTGTCGTATGAAAAGCCCACACGAATATCAGGAAGGCAAACCTTTTGGACAGAGGTTGATAGTATCTTTTTTGTTTTTCTCCTTGACGATGACGAATGTAGACACTAATTTTTTAGTGTGTAGATAAGAAATTATCATGACGATAAATAATTATCCTCATCCCATCCCGGTTTTGGAGTATCCCATGGGCAAAAAAGACAACGATCCCTTCGATGAACTCAGCCGCCGTGAACGCCAGATCATGGACGTGGTCTATCGCTTGGAAGAAGCGACCACTTCCGAGGTGATGGCCGGCATTCCCGATCCCCCGTCCATCAATGCGGTTCGACGGCTGATGGCCATCCTCGAAGAGAAGGGCCACCTTCAGCACGAATGGCGCGGTCCCCGGCATGTCTTTTTTCCCACGGTTCCCAGGAACACCGCGGCGAAACACGCCCTGGAACGGGTTCGGAAAACCTTTTTCGGTGGTTCTGCCGTACATGCTATGGCAGCCTTGTTCGACCAATCCAATGATTTGAGCAAGGACGATCTGGAAATGCTTTCGCAAATGATCGACCAGGCAAAGAAAGAGGGGCGCTGATATGACCATTGACGTTTTGACGGAAATTCTGGAGGACCTGGCTTTAAAGAGCACGCTGCTGCTGGCTCTTATCCTGCCCTTGGTGCTGTTGCTGCGCAAACGTTCGGCCACCCTGCGTCACCGCTTCCTCAGTCTGGCCATGTGGGGACTGTTGCTGCTGCCCGCGGCCGCCTCCCTGCTGCCCAACTGGTATTTGGACCTTCCGGCCATTCGCGAAACCCCTTCCACGACAACCCCCGTCAAAGCCGAACCGCGGCTGACGAAAGCGGAAACCCCCAAGTTGGAAAAGCGCGTTCGCGACGATTCCGTCGCCGCCGAAACGCCGATCGTCGCCAGGCAACCCCTGCCGATCGCCTTATGGATCTGCCTTGCCTGGTTAGCCGGTGCACTTGCAGTGACCATACGTTTCCAGTCGGGACGCTTCCGCGCCGCGTGTCTGGTGCGGACCGGCATTCCCCTGGAAGAGCCCGTCTGGCTGGAGCAACTGACCGCCGTCCGCACGGAGCGCGGCATTCGCCGCTCCGTTGCCCTGATGGAGGCGGAGGTCAGCGGTCCCGTGCTGGTGGGCATCCGCCGTCCTGCCGTTCTCGTTCCTTTTGCCGCCCGCCGCTGGCCCGAGGCCAGGGTCCGTGCGGTCCTACTCCACGAATTGGCGCACTTGCAACGTAACGACCTGTTGCATCAGTTCATCGCACAACTGTGCTGCGCCCTTTACTGGTATAACCCGCTCGTCTGGTTGGCCGCGCGCCGTCTGGTGGTAGACCGGGAAATTGCCAGTGACGATTTCGTTCTCAACAGCGGACTGAAGGCCAGCGACTACGCCGCTCACCTTCTGGCCGCCGCCGGGCACTCACTTCACCGAAATAGTTACCCCATGGAGGTAGTTGCAATGGCAAAAGGACATTCCCTGAAAGGCAGACTGATCACCATCTTGGACCCCAAGGCAAAGCGAACGCCGCCGCGCGGCAGCGCCCTCGCCCTCATACTTCTGATGACGGGCCTCATGGTTCCGGTCGCCGCCTTCGCCCCGTTTGATAAACCCCCGCCCAAAGCCCCGGTGGCGCCCGAGCCCGCGCTTGCGGCAAGCTCTGTCACGGCTCCGGCGGCGCCCGAGCCCGCGCTTGCGGCAAGCTCTGTCACGGTTCCGGCGGCGCCCGAGCCCATGCTTGCGGCAAGCTCTGTCACGGTTCCAGCGGCGCCCGCGCCGGAACCCGTTATCGGCCCGGTACCGGCAGCCGTACCCATGCCCGAGGCAGCGCCCGAGCCCGCACTTGCCGTCCCGACTCCGGGCGCCTCTATAGAACCGGTCAGGGTGCCGGGCATGATGTTCTACCCCGAACCGGCATCGCCGCCTTCCCCCGCCGCCGCTCCCGCACCTGTCACGCCTCCTTCTCCTTCCGCCGTCCGGCTCTATCGCCACGACGAGCATGACGAAGAGGAAGCGCAGGAAGAGGCCGAGGAACAGTTTGAAGAAGCCATGGAAGACATGATGGAAGACTTCGAGGAGCGCCTCGAAGACCTCATCGAGAACCTGGAAGACACCATGGAAGACTGGGCCGAGGACCTTGAAGACCGCATGGAAGACAGGGTCAGCGAAAAGAAGCTGGAAGCTTTCGAGGAAGAGGTAGAGGCCTTCGAGGAAAAAGTAGACGAGTTGGACGACCGTTTCGACGATCAGATCGACGCTCTGGAAGACAGCTACGATTTCGAAGACCTGCCGCCGAACCCGGACGCCTACCTGGCCGGTCTCCGCAAGGAACTGAATACGCTCGCCAAAAACCTGGAGCGGGAAATTGCCGGCCTGGAAAAGGAGTTCGAAAAACTGCGCAAGCGATATGACTAATTGAACTTTTACACACACGACACGACGAAGAGGGGACCAAGCGGTGGTCCCCTTTTCTCTGTATGGTGTCCGCTCTTTCCAGAGTAAAAACGGGCGCTTCCCGAATCCCCTCGGGCTGATCCTCGCCGATACCGTCGTAAAGTTGACTTCCTGAACGGCCCGGTACTTACCCCCTTTTTGTTTTTGCGATGCCGGATCACGGGCTTACGCTCTTGGATGTGATATAGTTTCGGTAAGCATGATTGGTTGGGATTGCGGGGTGCCGGCGGGTATGCCTGTCCCATCAGGTTGAGGCCCATGTTCTTCAAAAACCAGCGCATTGGTAAATACGAGATTATCGATACCATCGGCACCGGGGGCTTCGGTTCCGTCTATCTTGCCAAAGACATCATGATCGACAAAAAGGTCGCTATCAAGGTGCCTCACAAGCAGGGCGAAAATGTGGAGAAACTGCTGCGCGAACCTCGTCTGCTGGCCGCGCTGAACCATCCCAATATCGTCAGCGTGATTACTGCCGACAAATTGAACGATGTCTTCTACATTGTCATGGAGTACGTGGACGGCGAATCGCTGGAACAATTACTGCGCCGCTCGGGACCGCCGCCTTTGGACACGGCGATCAACTGGTTCATGACGATTGCCGACGCCCTGGCTTATGCCCACGACAAGAACGTCCTTCACCGCGACATACGCCCCGCCAACATTCTCATTTCCAAGGAAGGTCACCTGAAGGTCGCCGATTTGGGCACCAGCCGTTATCTGGTAGATCAGCATTTTGCTTCCACCCGCATCGGCTCGCCGCCTTATATGGCCCCGGAACATTTCCAGGGCAAGGCCACCTTACAGAGCGACATCTATTCGTTCGGTATCTTGATGTACGAAACCCTGACCGGTAAGCTGCCTTATTACGACAAGAATCCCAAGGTATTGGCCCAGTTGGCGCGGGGCGGACAGGCCCAACCCCTGACCGAACTGGACCCCAATATCCCCGTTGAATTGGAACGCATCGTATTGCGCGCCATGCATCCCCGGCTCAGCACTCGTTACGCGACCGTGCGGGACTTGACGGCCGATCTGCAACGGCGCCTTCGGCCCGTCATTTCATCCAGCCAGGAGTTGGCGCATCTGGTAGACGCCGAAGCCAGGGAACCCAAACGCTCGATGCTACCCAAAAACATCCCTACCAAGGAGATTTCTCGACTGTTCTGCTGGAATTGCAGCCGTCCGGTTCAGAAGCGGACGCGCAGCTGCCCGCATTGCGGAGTCTCGTTGGATTAGCCATGGCAAAAGACATCGACCAACTGCTCAAGGATGCGGGTTATCTGGAAACACCCGCCGCCCGCCTGTTCTGGCGAGGCGCCACGCCTACGCTTCGCCATCACATTCGCCAGGTCACCTTGTTGGCGCTGATGGTGTCGTTGCCAGGGGCGGGTCTGTTTGCCGTTTTGACGCGTTTGGAAGGCCTGGACCGCTTGTGGCTGTTCCTTTTCTACCTGATTGTCGGCCTGGTTGTTTCCGCGCTTTTGGATCTTTTGGTGGCGCTGCTCTTCCGGTTGGGTTTTCCTCCAAAAAGCATTGCCGATCGGAGCGGTCTGCTGAATAACCTGACCATTCCTGTTGCCGCCGTGTTCTTTCTGGGCATGGCCCGGCTGTTGGTCGACGCCGTGGCCCTGCGACCGCTGGAGATTCAGGTTTTGATCTGGATCGCGCTCAGCCTGACCGCCGGGATGGCCGGCGGTTGCCTGCGCCTGTTGTTTGTCAGCCGCTTGTTCTGGCATGGTATCCGGCCGCCCAATTATCGGACCTATCCCATGATGACGAGTATCGCCCTATTGGCCCTGGCTGTTTTTGCCCACGTACAAACCCTGGGCCGCGATCGGTTGCCCCGGCGAATGCCGACCCAAAACCCGCCGGTCATCCTGCTCGCCTTCGACCTGCCGCGAGAGGATTTCCACCTGGTGACCGACATGATGCCGCAATGGCCCTCGCAAAGCCTGGAGGTCAAGGAAGATGACATCGCCTCGTTCTGGACCAGCCTGGGCACCGGAACCGAACCGGACAGTCACGCCGCTTCGCTGGTTACCTACAAAACCCCCTTGTTCGGTGGTCGGCTGGTCAGCCGTGATCCCACCCAAGTTCTCCCCCTCGCTCTGTTGCGTCTGGCGGGTCAAGCTTCGCCCCTGGCCGACGGCGGCCGTTACCGCAAGTATTTCTGGGAAATTCTGGACGATTACAACCTGAGCACCTATGCCTTCAATTACTGGAACTCATTCCCGGCGGCAAGCCAAAACGGCGGGGTCATGTCGGAACGGTGGAACACGGAGTATCCACATCCGCCATATGTTAGCGGAATTGAAATCTCCGAACCCGTGAACGAATTGGGTCTGGATCTCCCGGAATCGTTAGCGCCCACCCTGGCCCGAGAGAACCAGGCTTGGAGTCAACTGGCCCGAAGAGCGGTTCGCGCCGACTTCGATCTTTGCATGGCTTATTTCCCCTTGGGCGACCTTTTGGACCTGTCCGCCGAACCCGCGGGCGCCGATGCACGTAAAGAACTTTGGGCCTTTCGCAAACAACGCATGTTGGACCTGCTGGAAAGTCTTCCGGAGCAAACAAAGATTGGTATTTTTATTGCATCTGGTAAAGATGCACCCATGGGTCGACCGATACGTTTGGAAATCATCTCGAACTGGTTTCCCGAGTTCGCCGAACCTTTCAACAGTCATCTCGAAATCGCACCTACCATCCTCAACCATTACGGACTTCCCAGAGACAGGCTGATGCCTGAAGCCCGCACCAAACAACAAACCCTACAGGCCGCTCGAACCGCGGATTACGGCGAGCCCCAGGCAACTCGCTATGTAGATTCGCAGTCCGATTCACGCTACTACCAGGAATTGAAATCGCTGGGCTATATTCGGTAACCTCATGGAAACCAACCTAAACTCTACCGGGTCAAAATGGCGCTTGTGGTTGCCGCCCCTGCTTTTGGGGGTGTGCTTCTACCTGTTGTTCCGTCTGGGTTTCAGCGGCGATCCCTTTTTCGAGAGGGTGATCGACTCCACGCATATCCCCGGCAAGATACCCGAGGTGCGTTACCAGATGACCACGCGCCTGTTTGCCTTGTTCGGCGTGGTCATTCTGTTGATCGGCGTGGTCTTTCAGATGATGCGGCAATGGGCCGCTTATTTCCTGAACCGCAAGATCATCGTGTCCTATTTATTCTTCGCGGTGATCCCTCTGGGTACCACTCTGATGATCTTCTTCGCCATCATCCGTTCCTGGTTCGGCATCACCAGCACCCTGGCTTTCGACAAGACGCTGGACCAGCACGCTCGTGCCCTGGAGAACTTTACCCACAGCCTGCAAGCCGGTCTGCGCATCTCCCAGTTGGGCAATGACCTGCAAACCCGTGTCCAGCGCCTGGTGACCAACAGCATGGAAAACGAGCTCTCCAATATGGCGCGCAGCCAGGACCGGGGCGTAGAGATTGCCATTTACCTGCAACCGGAAAAACACGGCTCGTCGCCCAGGCTGTTGATCAATATGTACCGCGGCTATGAGAGTGATGACGCCGATGTCTTGCTGGAGGACACGCCCGCTTATGAGAGAGTCATCCCGTCGTGGCTTCAGGACGATGTCTGGACCGGGGTTACGGTTGATCGCGACAGTCTTTACCTGCGCCGCTACTCTCGGGAAGAACACGAGGCGGGCGTTCACGTCATCATTTTGGTTTCCGAAAGACTGGACGGCGCCTTTTTGGATCGGTTTCAGGAGCACCAGGCGGTCCGGGTGATTATGCACAACGAGGATCGCACCAACTACTACGCTACCGAGGACAGCAGCGGTAAGTGGTATACCAAGCTGTTGTTGAAGCCGTTGGGTTCCGAATGGGAGAGCATGGGGGTGGACTGGGAATCCGGCTTCTACGAACACTACGGCGAGGTGCGCTTCGATCTTCCGGGTGAACTGGGCGCGGTCCTGGGCGAGGAGGCGGACCTGCCCTTCTTCTATGTAGATCAGAAGAAATCGGCCCTGCGGTTCATCCTGGGCATCATTATGATCGTGGTGCTGTGCGAGATGGTGGCCTTTGTCTTCGGCGGTTTTCTGGTCAGCTACATCACTCGCTCGCTGAATACCATCGCGGAAGGTCATGAACGCGTGTCCGAGGGCAGCCTGGCTTATCGCCTGCCCTATATCGGCCGCGACCAGTTGGGTAATATGGGACGCTCCTTCAACGGCATGATCGCCAACATCGAATCGCTGATGACCCAGGTGACCGAGAAGGAAAAGTATTACGAGGAACTGCGCATCGCCCGCGATATCCAGATGAGCCTGCTGCCCAACCTGGAGAACCTGCACTGGTGCAGCAATATCGCGGCGCACTGTATTCCGGCGCGAGATGTAGGCGGCGATTACTACGAGGTGG
>JASJCB010000294.1 GCA_030066195.1 Acidobacteriota bacterium | reverse complement strand
GGATCGTGCATATTCCGTATTGGAGATCTTAATTCTACATTGTCACAGGATAAACCCGGATAAACCCCTTACAGATCCAGCCAGTTTTCATATCGCAAGGAGGGAACCCGACTGAACTCTCTAAGATTGTCAGTCACCATGACGGCATCAACTGAAAGAGCATGACCGGCAAGAAGCGTGTCGTTCGATCCGATGTTTTTTCCTTGATCTGAAAGGATTTTTTTTACTTCTGCGGCCTTATCCACGGCCTTTCGATCGAAAGGCAGAACAGTATCCACTCTAGCCACAAACATATCTACCAATTCTGCATGTTTCCGGCTTGCCTTTTTTCCGATAGCGCCGTACTTCAATTCCAGATAGGTGATGGCAGAGATGACAATTTCGTGACCCTCGTTCACTTTTTGCGCAAGCGCTTCAAGTACGGCCAAAGGTCTTTCTCTCATGATGAAACTACACGTATTGGTGTCCAGCATGTAGATCGTCTTCAAAAGATGACTCTCTCTTCTCCCAGGACATCAGGTCTCTCTTTCAAGAAATCGTCATCAGCTTTCGGTGCATCGGCAAAACTCAACCAATCCTTTTTCAAAGGTGTCAGAATGATGGACCGGCCTTCCTTCCGTATCGAGACCTCTTTGACATTCTCAAACTCCAAGTCACGTGGAAGACGAACGGCCTGATTCTTACCATTTTTGAAGATACTCGCTGTCCTCATGCTCACCTCCCGGCATATGTATAGCATATGACTCCCACGGGCACTTGTCAAGCGTGCCCCTCAATCGCAACCGGGTGTCTCAAGCGGGCCTCACACTCCAGGTGACAATGCAGGATTAACCGGGGCCTCATCTTCATTGAAAATTCGTCCCGCCGCGGCGGGTTCAAGTATTGAAGATCTTAACCGGGTTGAGGCCGCTCTCCCGCCCGCGAGAGTGGGAGAGCGGCCGAATCTCAATCAAGGGGCTCGACCTTGATATCGTCGAAGGTCGCCCAGCCGCCGGACATGTAGAAATAGAGCTGAACCTGGAGATAGGCGGTGCCCGCCGGCGCCGTGACGTTGCCGGTCACCTCCGTCCAGGAACTGCTCAGGCAGGACGGCGAACCGGAGGTGCAGCTCGCGGCGTTTTGTTGGGATATGTAGTTTTGCTCGCTATCGTAATAGCGAACCCGTATGATCCAGCCGCGTGCGCTGCCGGTATTCATCTCGCCTTTCAGCCAACCGGAAACCCGATAGGTTCCGGGAGCGGCGCAAAGGAGATCGGTGGAAGGCACGGCGTAGGCATGGTTGCTCAAAGCAAGCGCCCTGCTGCCCCCGTGCGGGGCCGCGGTTCCCCAAGTAGAGCGGTAGGTGGATGAGGCGGGGAAGGAACCGGACATGGCCATGGTCCACCCGGTTGCTGTCTCGAAGCCGCCGTCCACGCCGTGGGCGGCCACCGTCAACGGGCTGCCGTCCAGGGCCACATCGTCGACGGCAAACCAACCGCCGGCCATGTAGAAGTAGAGCCTCAGCCGCAGGTAGGCGGTGCCCGCGGGCGCGGTCACGGTCCCCGATTTCTGCGTCCAGGAGGTACTCAGGCAGGAAGCCGAACCCGTACAGTGCGCGGCATTCTGCCAGGAGGGTGAAAGAGCGTTCTTGTTGCTGTCGTAGAAGAAGGCCCGTAAGATCCAGCCGCCCAGACTGTTCGCATCCATCTCGCCCCGGGTCCAGGCAGAGACCGTGTGCGTACCCGGACCCGCGCTGATATAGTCGCTGACCGGTTGGGCGTAGGCCTGGTTGCTGAGCGCCAGGGCATAAGAACCGCTGTGTTGATCGGCCGTTCCGCTCTTGCCGCGATAGATGCTGGTAGCCGGAAAGCTGCCGGAGCTCGAGAGGGCCCAGCCGTCAGCGGTTTCAAAGCCGCCGTCGACGCCATGTTGGGCTACCGACAACACCGTGCCGTCCAGGGCCACATCGTCATAGGCAATCCAGCCGTCGGCCATGTAGAAATAGAGCTGAATCTTGATATAGGCGGTGCCGGCGGGCGCATTCACATTACCGGAGATCTGTTGCCAGGTGGTGTTCAGGCAAGCGGCGCTGCCGGTGCAGGCGGCCGCGTTCGCGTAAGCGGGTGAAAGGGTTGCGTAGGACGAATCGTAGAAACGCACACGCAGGATGTAACCGCCGTAGCTGCTGTTGTCCATCTCGCCGCGAATCCAGGCGGACACGTTGTGCGTCCCCTGCCCGGCGGCAATGAAATCGGAGGTAGGATAGGCATAGGCCTGGTTGCTCAGCGCCAGTGAGTAGCTGCCGCCGTGCTCTGCCGCTGTGCCGCCGCCGGCGCGGTAGAGACTGGTAGCTGGAAAAGCGCCGGCAGCATTCAGGTTCCAGGTCTCATTGTCCTCGAAGCCGTCCTCGAAGGTACCGCAGGCGCCGGGTCCCTCGGCCAGGGTGGCAATCCAGGCATGGCGGTTGTCATCGGCGGAGCCATAGGGTTGGTCGCTCATGGAACCGGCGAAGACAAGCCCGTCCGAGGACATGGAGCCCAGGTCCGCCAAATACCATCCGGGTTCCAGGCTGACGCCTTCATCTTCGAGCATGCTTTCCAGGGTGCGTACCCCGGAGCCTTCCCAGACCAGCGGGACATAGTGGTCACTGTCCTGCCTGAAATGGCCGGCGATGCGCAAACCGTCGCTGGAAACGGCCAGGGCCGAGCCGGACTTCTTCCGGTTGTCGGGAACCATTCCCGGCAACAGGGGCAGGATGGTCTGGGTCCAGGTCCCGTTAGCATAAACCCATTTACAGGGTTCGTCCTTGCCGTAGGTGTTGGTTGGCGAGGTACCGACCAGAACGGTGCCGTCATCGCTACAGGCAAAGACCACACCCGATCCCGGCAGGGTCTGGGTGCCGCTTGAGCCCGGTCCGTTGAAAATTGCCGGACCCGAGGCCGAGGTACCCACCACGATGGAGCCGTCGCTGGAACAGCCCTGGGCACTGGTCATTCCGGGCAGCGTGGTAGCCGTGATCTTGTCGGCAGTAGCCCAACCGTCGCCGGTGGTGTATTTCACGGCGCTGCCGGCAGTCGTATCGACAATGGTCGAGCCGTCGGCGCTAAGCGCGCCCCAGCCGCTGCCCTGACCGGACAGGGCGACGGTGTTGGCGGCGGCCCAGCCGGACCCGGTGTTGGTCCACACCACCATCGCGGCCGCGTCGTAATCGTAGCCGTATACCACCGAGCCGTCGGCACTGGTTCCGTAAGCCCAACTCAGGGAAGAATGGGGCCCATCGGTCGCTCGGGGCAAGCCGATGAAGTTATCGTCCTCCCAACGGAAGGCGGTATAACCGCTGCCCTCGCCGCCGTCGCTGCCGCGTCCCACGGCGATCAGGCCGTTAGCTGCCGCGGCCAGGCCCCGGTTACCCCAGATCCGGGTGCGGGGCACGCCGCCCGCCATTTCACCGATTCGCCGGAAGCTGCTCACGCCAAGCAGGCAGCCCGGTGTTTCCACATTGCCGCAGCCGCATTCGCCGGCCGTGCTCTTGTCGGGGTCCAGGTCACATTCGTCACAGGCATCGCCCCAACCGTCGCCGTCGCCGTCGGCCTGGTCCGGGTTGTAGTTATCGGGACAGTTGTCCACCGTGTCGGGCAAACCGTCCCAGTCGGAATCGAGATGATCCTCCCTGCTCACGCTGCCGTTATTCACTGTAAAATAGCGGCTGCCGATGCCGTCTCTATTACCCGCTTCATCGATCACAAACCAATACATGGTGTGCAACCCGTCATCCAGGTTCCTGGTATTCAGATACAGATGCCCGCCCGGAGCGGTGCTGTTGGGGTATTCCGCCACCGGGAAAAGGGCCGATACGTCGGGCCGGGGGTCACCGTAGTTGGGTTGACCGACATCTTCGCCGTCCACGAAAACCCAGATCTTTTCTTCCTCGATCAGGTTACCTGGCGACAAGGCCCAGCCTCGGACGAGGTAGGTCCCGCTAACCACCTCACCGGGAGCCGGAAAATCGATGGTGCCGAATGGTTTGACGGCATTGGCATTGTCCAGGTTGACGGCCGTGGGACCTAAAAGCGTGTTCTCACCGCCGTCGAAGACAACCGCGTAGAGGTCCACCGGACCGTTGCCGCCCAGCAGGGTATTGGTCAACAGCATATAACCCCAACCGGCCGATGCATTGTTGGGGTAACCGGGATAGACGTTGGCTACATCCGGCCGGGCTCCTTCCACGAAAAGCGCATCGCCGATATAAACCAGGTTATGGGACTGGCCGCCGACCTGAATGGGATCGCCGACCTCGCTTCCCTGGGGCGCCCTGAAGATCTTGACCTCTACCTCTCCCCTGTCGTCAACGGCCCAGCCGGTGACCGCCACGCTGCCGGCATAGGTGCCGCCCGCGGCGGGCGTGTCGAAGCTTGCGATCGGCGCCTCCAGGTTGGTGCCGGGGTCCATATCGCCCTCGATGATAAAGGCGTCCAGGTAATCGGTATTGCCGTTGAGGTTGATCGCCTGCCTGGAGACAGAGGTAGTCTGACCCACGCCCAGGCTGCCCCGGGGCATCAGGCTCCAGCTGAATGTATTGGGGTCCCATTTACGAATGCTCAAGTTTTGGATACCCGTCCTGGCTGTCAGGGTCAGCGTGCCTTTGACCCCCACCACAAAGGAGAAGAAACGCGGGCGCTGACCCTGCGTGACGTTCTCCACGGAGGTAATCATCTTCTCGTGAGCCCCGGAGGTGTTGAAGGGCGCACGTCCCGTGCTGCCCACGAAGCGGGACCAGTTGGGCAGGTCGGCCGGAAGGATGTCAAGCAGGTCATCGAAGAGGCCCGCCAGGTTGACCTTGTTGCCGTTGACCTTGCTCCACATGGCGGTAATATCGTCGGCATTTTGCGTAAAGTTATAGTCGTGCTCGCCGTCGACTTGAACATCGTCGTTGCCGTTATGGCCGTAGACGCCGGCGCCGCAATGGAAGACCCACATGGGCAGGTTCCCGCTCCAGGCGTACATGGCGCCCATGGCCAATTTGAGCGGATGCTCCTGCTTCCTATTGGCCCGTTTCAGCCAGGGCCCGATCGGCTCGTTACTGGATAGCTTGAGGGTGAGTGTCGACTCCCCGGCTTTATTCAAATGGGAATGGGCGTCCAAACAGTCGAAAACCGGAAACCAGAAGTCATTGGCCGAATCGCGGCTGAAGTGGAAGGTAGCAATATCGACCACACCGTGGGTCTCCTTGTAGACATCGAACAAGTCGTCTTTGTCGGTGGGCGAGGACAGGGCGATCAGGTTGGCCAGGGCGGGTTCGGCGCCACTCTTGCCCTTGTTCAGGATATCGGCCAGGCGGTGCAGTTGGGCGATACCCTCTGTCGTATAAGCGAAGCCGGTTCCGAAGCCGTTTTTAAAACCCTCGTTGGCAACTTCCACCAGGATGACCTTCTCGGTCAGGTCCTTACCGTCACTGCCGATTTCATTGATCATCAGACGTATCTCTTCTATATGATCTTCCCGGTCGACGGGTGAGGGCATGATGTCCTGAGCATCGGCAAAAACGGTAATTTCAACGCGCATGTGATAGGTGTTGTAGACCAGTTCGATCAGGTTGCGGAGCTTAACCCAATAATCGTTGAGCTGCTGGACCTCTTTGCAACCCGGAGGCCCGAACCCCAGCGTGCCCCAAGTTGGATGGGAACCCACCATGGAAAGAATTCGGATGTAATTGAACCCGTTGTCTTTCAAAACCTGTAGGTTCTTCGCCAGGCGACTGTCGGCGGGAACGCTGTAACCGGAGGCGGCATTACCGACTGCATCGTTCTCGAAGTGTCGCAGGGCCAACATGTAGGTGGCGCCCAGGCCCAGAAAACTGCCGTTGTCATCTTGCAGCACGTTGTCTTGCAGCACTACAACCCCGGCAGGGGGCTGAGCGAATAGAAATGTTCCGATCATTAACAACATGGCCGGAAAGAAGGCGGTTTTCAGCCGTAAGAAGATCGCTTTCATCATATCCTCCTGAAAAATGGGGATCCCCCGCCGGCCGGCGGCGGGGGATTTCTGATCAATTGGCGGGTTCGATGTGGATATCGTCGTAGGCGACCCAACCACCTGCCATGTAGAGGAAGAGTTGGACTTCCATATAGTCGGTACCCGCGGGTGCAACCACGGTCCCCGTTTTTTTCGTCCAGGTAGTGGTGAGACAACTGGATGAACCGGAGGTGCAGGTAATAGCGTTCGCGAGGCCGACCTGGTTATCGTTACTGTCATAGAAGCGAACGCGCACCATCCAGCCGCGATCGCTGCTTTCCGTCATTTCGCCGCGAACCCAGGCGGAAACCTCATAGGTTCCCGGGGATGCGCAGAAGGTTTCGGTTTTGGGTCTGGCATAGGCATGGTTGCTGAGCGCCAGGGCCCTGGAGCCGCTGTGAGGCGACGCGGTCCCCCAAGTGGAGCGATAGGCGGATGAAGCCGGGAAATGACCGCTTTTGGAGAAGGTCCAGCCGGTTGAGGTTTCAAAACCGCCGTCCACGCCATGCACGGACACGCTGAGCGGGACGCCGTCCAGCGCGACGTCGTCATAGGCAATCCAGCCGCCGGCCATGTAGTAGAACAGTTGGAGCCGGATAAAGGCCGTTCCCGCCGGCGCGTTGACACTGCCCGAGACCTGGGTCCAGGTTGTGCTGAGGCAGGAGGCGCTGCCGGTGCAGGAAGTAGCATCCCCATAGGAAGGACTCAGGGCCTGTTTGTTGCTGTCGTAGAACTTGGCGCGGAGGATGTAGCCGCCGAGACTGCTCTCATCCATCTCACCGCGAACCCAAGCCGAGATGCTGTGCGTGCCGGGGCCCGCGCTGATATAATCGGAGGTGGGGTAATTATAGCTCTGGTTACTCAGCGCCAGGGCATAGCTGCCCGAATGCTGATCCGCCGTTCCCCAGGTACCGCGGAAGATACTGGTGCCCGGCCAGGTTGCATGTTTGCTGAGAGACCAACCGGTCTCAGTCTCGAAGCCGCCGTCAACACCGTGGACCGCTGTGGAAAGCACGGCGCCGTTCAGGGCCACATCGTCATAGGCGACCCAGCCGTCCGCCATGTAGAAGTAGAGCTGGATCCTGATGTAGGCGGTGCCGGTGGGCGCGGTCACGTTATCGGACACCTGGGTCCAGGTGGGCGTCAGACAGCCCGAGCTGCCGGTGCAAGCGGCGGCATTCTGGTAGGAAAGCGCCTGTTTGGCCTGGTCGTAGAAGCGCACGCGAACGATGTAACCGCCGTAGCTGCTGTTGTCCATCTCGCCGCGTATCCAGGCCGAAACATTGTGGGTGCCCGGTCCGGCGGCAATATAGTCGGTGATGGGGTAGGCATAGGACTGGTTGCTCAAGGCCAGGGCGTACTCGCCGCCGTGCTCGGCCGCCGTGCTGCCCCCGCCGATCCATTGGCTGGAGGCCGGGAATGCCGTCGAGTGGCCGTAGTTCAAGGTCTCGCCGGTCTCGAAGCCCCAGTCGAAGAAGCCGCAGTTATCCGCGCTGGGAAGCGTGGCGATCCAGGCATGGCGGTTGTTGTCGGCGTAACGAATGGGCTGGTCGCTCATGCTTCCGCCGAACAGGCGCCCGTCGGCCGACATGGAGCCCAAATCGGCCATGTACCAGCCTGAATCAACGGAGACGCCGTGATCGGCGAGCAGGTCTTCAAGCCGGTTCACCGTGTCGTTTTCCCAGACCAGGGGAATGTAATAGTCCCCGTCTTCGCGGAAATGACCCGCGATGCGCCGGCCGTCGGCGGAAACGGCGAAGGCCGAGCCGGTCTTCTTCTGAGGCTTGGGTACCATACCTGGCAACAGGGGCAGCACCGAGTAGGTCCAGCTGCCGTTGTCGTAAACCCACTTACAGGGCTCTTCTCTATTGTAGGCATTGGTGGGCGAGAAGCCGGCAACCACGGTCCCGTCATCGCTGACGGCCACGGCGGTGCCGCTGCCGGGCAGGGTGACCGTACCCAGCCCGCTCGGCCCGTTGTAGATCGCGGGCCCGGAAGCCGAGGTGCCGACGATAATCGAGCCGTCCGTGGAACAGCCCTGGGCGCTCGTCATCCCGGTCAATGTCAACTCGATGGTGCCGCCCGCGGTCGCCCAGCCGTTGGTGGTAATGAACTTGCGGCCGACGCCATCGGTGGTGTCGACAATTACCTTGCCGTCGGCGGAAAGGGCGCCCCAACCGTTCCCCTCGTCCAGGGTGATGGTGCCGGCATTGCTCCAGCCGTTTTCGCCCTCGGTCCATACGACCATGGTGTCGGTATCGTAATCATGGCCGTAAACCACGGAGCCGTCTTCCGAGACGCCGTAGGCCCAACTGTGCGAAGAATAGGGTCCGTTACCGGGTCGAGGCAGGCCCGCGAAACTTCCGTTTTCCCAACGGAAGGCCGTAAAACCGCTGCCCTCGCCGCCGTCGCTGCCCCGGCCGACCACCACGGGCCCGTTCGGCGTATTGACAACGCCCTGGTTACCCCAGATACGGGTTCGCGGCACACCGCCGGCCATTTCGCCGATGTTGGTGAAGGATGCGGTCACCGAGCAGTCGGCAGTTTCCTGGAAACCGCAGCCGCAATTTCCGGGATCTATCTTATCGGCATCGTACGGACAAAGGTCGCAGGCGTCGCCGACCCCGTCGCCGTCGCTGTCCACCTGGTCATAGTTGGCGGTGTCGATACAGTTGTCGCAGCTGTCGCCGACCCCGTCATTGTCGCTGTCGGTTTGGGAGGCATTGGCGGTATCCGGGCAGTTGTCCAAGCCGTCGACCTTGCCGTCACCGTCCGAATCGAGACAGACCGAGCCGCCCAATTCACAGGCGTCGATGATGCCGTCGTTATCACTGTCAGGGTCGCATTCATCGGGTACATCGTTGCCGTCACAGTCCTGGCTTGTGCCCGAGCTGATGTCGGTGATGTCGTTGATACCGTTGTTGTTACAATCGGTAAACGAGCTGTCGGCCGTAAAGCGGTTGATGGGACCGGTGGTGGTCCCGATGCCGTCATTGACATCCATATACCATTCGTAAACCTTGCCGTTGGTGCGGCCGGTCCAGGTCATGTCGACGATGTCGCCGCTTGAAACATTGCTCCGGCTGCCGATTTGCGTGAATGTGTTCGGACTGCCGCCCATGGGATACTCGAGGGTGAAACGGCTGTTCTCATCGACCTCGAACTGACCGCCGTGACTGGTCGTATCCAGGTCGAACACACCGTTGTTCATGGTGGGCGAATAGGTGTGCACATGGATCTGGTTGGTGGCCGGCGAGAACTCGAGGATTTGCAGCCAACCGTTGCCGCCGTGGGCCGCGCCGTCATGGGTTCTCTTGGCATAATCGGCCAGAAGCGCATGAACCGGCGGTTGACCGGTACGGGTTACCAGGCGATAGGCCTCGGCCTCGGCGTGACCGCTGAGCATCATGAAGAAGTTGGGCACATTGGCCAGTTTGTTCTTCAGCGTAGTTCCGTTAGGGCTTAAGGTTCCATTGGCTTTGAGCAGGTAATGGGACACCACAATGAAGCGTTTACCGCTGTTTGCCGGTTTCACCATTTCGGCTTTTGCCCAATCGGCGGCAGCGGCGAAATTGCTGTTGTACTCCAGGTAGAACACCATGAAGTCCATGCCGCCGGCAGAGAACTCGTCGTAATGGCTGGCGTTATTACCGGTGATCCTGGGTCCCCCGTAATAAGCGCGACCGTTGAATCGGTTGACGCCGAAATATTGGTTGTAGATGGTGGTGTTGCCGTTATCCTGATCGTGGTTGCCCACGGCCAGCCCGTAGGGAATGCCGTCGGTCAGGCCCGTGGCGGCCGGGTCTTCCAACAGGCTGAGCGCACTGTCGGCCACGGCCCATTCTGCATGCACGTTGCCGTGGCTCTGCACAATGTCGCCCACGTGAGCCACATAGGAAATATTCCAGTTCAGGCGGTTGTCCACGATCCACTGGGTCTGGGCATGGAAGATGGGCGTGACGTCCAGGTTCAGGTCAGGGAACCGCGACACGTTGGGGTCCGGGGTCCGGCCGCAGTTCACACAAGTATACCACTGGGTGTCGGGTAGAATCACCAGGCTGAAATTGGCGGGCGTCGTGCCCACTTCCCGACCGTGGAAGGTGACGTTCATGGAATCGCAGTCCGGGTCGTCGACTCGCGCGCTCAGGTTGGGGGCGAGCGGAGCGCTGTTGCCCAGCACGGGCCCGCTGATAACCGGGTCATAGGGTAGTTGGTTCGCGCTGTTGTCATAGGCCCGTAACACGTATTCCACGTAGGGACTCTCGTTCTTCGCATAGTCGATGGAGTAGAGCCTGACATGGACCGGGGACCCGTCGGCGGGCAAACCGGTGACATTTCTCTGTTGGACACCCGTGTCCGTGAAATACTGGTGGAACAGGACTTCTCCCGCACTTTCCGGGCTGTTTTTGATCTCTATGTAAAATCCGTCCCAACCGCCGGGGGTGGTCCAACTAAAGGTCTCCGATGTGCTTGTCAGTTGTTGTCCGTTTTGGTGACTGGTCAAAACCGCCGGTGTTTGCGAGAACACCAGCGAGGTAAAGAGAAAGCTGAAAAAAAGTAGGCCGGCTTTCGACATGGTACTTCTCCTATACATATCTGGCTGAATTTGGGTAAAGCAATCCCGTCTGGTCCGGGTTTCCCGCGGGGAAGCCGCAAGCGGACCACGCTCAAAAAGGCATGGATGCCCGGAACCTGGTCATTTCCACGGACAAGAAGCAGGGGTAGACTCCTTGCAGGGAAAGCTCCGGGCTTTCTCTATTGCCCCTAGTCGCTACGCGTAGGCGAAACGGGTGAACGGCCGGGCATTTTTTTTGAAATCCTGTCCGCTTTCTTTCTTGATCAGTGAAGATCAGCGCGATCCGTGGCTTTTTTCTTTCATTCACGACCGGAGCCAGGTTTCTCGACAGTCGCAAACCCGAGCAAGAGAAGAACAAGCCACGGATCACACTGATCTTCACTGATCTGGAAAACGGGGTCTGTCCCCTAAAGCCGGCAGTCTGCTTTCTTTTATTCAGAATCTTTACGCATTTCCCGATTTGCTTATATGAGGCTGGATATTCTAACAGGCCTCTTATTGGTTGAGGATCACGGGTTTTCTTTTTGAGGCAAGTCCACCCGGCTTACGGTTATGAGGTCCAGGAATGACGCTATATTTTCCCGGTTATCAGCTCCTCGAGAAGCTCCACGAGAGTAACCGAACCCAGGTTTTCCGGGGTCGCCGTCTGAAAGACGATCTGCCGGTGGTGCTCAAGCTGGCATGCGGCTATCGAGGCGACCATGGGCATGAGGACCATCGTCTCATCAATCGATTTCGCAGAGAGCTTGCCTTGGGCACCGCCTTGATAGACGATCATGTGATCCGCTATCACGGTCTCGAAAACCATGATATGGGTCCCGTGCTGGTCATCGAGGATTTTGGGGCGATCGCGCTGAACGAGTATATGCCTCGTCAGGGAATGACGCTGCTTCCCTTTTTACGGCTGGCGATCCAACTGGCTCGGGGCTTGGGCGCGATCCATCGCCGCGGCATAGTCCACAAGGACATCAAGCCCGCCAACATCGTCGTCAATCCCGAGACCGGCCGGGCCAAGATCATCGACTTCGGTATCTCCTCGCAACTGAACCGGGAAATGCAGGCGGCCGTCAACCCGGTCAACCTGGAGGGGACGCCGGCCTATATCTCGCCCGAGCAAACCGGTCGCATGAACCGGGCAATGGA
>JASJCB010000145.1 GCA_030066195.1 Acidobacteriota bacterium | reverse complement strand
CCTCCGTCGCGAACAAAACCCACCTTGCTCATAAGCAGGGTCATCATTCAGGCCGGCTTTTGATTCCCTGCCAAGGTTGAGCCAGGTGGGCCTTGTTCACGCTACTTAGGAACAAGTCAATCCCAAAAGACCGAAGGCATTGCCGCACATAAATACAAACCGTCTTTCAGGCCGTGAGCTACCCTTCGGTCTCCGCACAAGCGTCGCGTTGTTTTCCGGTGCCTCCGTCGCGAACAAAACCCACCTTGCCCATAAGCAAGGTCATCATTCAGGCCGGCTGTCGGTTCCCTACCCGGGTTCTGCCAGGTGGGCCTTGTTCACGCTACTCGGAGAAAGATGCGCACCGCGCGGGGCGGCGCGCATCGGAGGGGTAGGGTTAGAAGGCGAGTTCCGTTTCGGCACCGGCCGTGGTTTGCCACTGAATCACGGGGATCAAGGGCGCGTCGTCGTCGTCCAAGTCGATCAGTTCAGATAGCGTGGCGATAAAAGCCAGGGTGGGCTTGGGTACCGATTCATTGAAGAGTCCGCCGACCAGACCGCGCACCTTTAACCATGCCTTTAATTCTTTGTTGATGGTTTTGTTGTAGTCGTTGAAGGTGTCGATAGCATTGTCGACCGTCTCGGGGTCGGTCTCCGCCGCCTTTTTGAGTGTTTCGACAACCGTCACAAACCCTCTTGCCCGTTTGGCCATGGAGCGGCCCACCTTCAAGAAGTACTCGTTTTCCGCGCGGTTGCCCCCGGCACGGTTGCCGTCCAACAGCTCGCGGATACGGACATCGGGCATGGCGCGCAGTTGGTCATAGACATTACCGGAACTGGAGCCGCGCGGATTATCCCATTTCAGGACGACTTCAACAAAGCGCGGTAATTTCTCGGAAGAAAAGAAGGCGCTCATCTGGTTGGCCAGGGCGGCGCCTTCAACGGCGCGCGCATCTTTGCCGATCAAGGCTTGAATGTTGTCACTGCTCAAGGGGAGGGAAAGACCGATGACGGCGCCACGCCTTTTGGATGTACCGCGTACTTCCATTTCCCTGAATCGTTCAATGGTTCGAACAGTGGCGCCCGGCGATACCAGTCCCCGGTTTTCCAAGCTGCCCAGGAACTGTTTCAGTTCTACCGCGTGCAGATCTTCGTCATTGTAGGAAATGGTCAGGCCGGCGGACATCAGTTTCACCGGTCCGTCAGCATCGGTCGAGCCCGGCAATTCGAGCGTGTTGACAAACGAAATCGACCGTGATTCCCTGAAACCTTGGACGGCGCGCTCGAAATCTCCCCGGCTGTTTGCGATCAGTACTCCGCCGGTGATGTCGTAGGAAGCCGTGACCGTGGAGGCCAGCATTTTGCTGCTGCCCATTTTCAGGTCGCCGATGGAGAAAGAGAAGTCGGTGCTCAGTTTACGGGTGAGCATCTTTTGCAGTTTGCCGCCGGTAACGCGCACCGGGCCGTTCTTCTCGTTGCCAAGCGCCAGGACCTTTTCGAAGGTGCCGGTCAACATGGTTTTGTAGGCTTCCACCGCACGGGGCGAGGCGGTTTCCAGTTCCAGTTCCAGCAGACTGTCGGAAGTACGGATGGTGCTCAGCGTGCGGGTATAGGCCAGGCCGATCTTGACCTTGGCGGCTCCGGCCAGAGCGTTGCTGACGCGGGTGCGGATCTTCTGGTAGCGGTCCAGGAACTGAAGCACCGGTTTCAGTAGTTTGTCGGCGGCGGTTTGCACGTCCCTGACCAGGTCCTTTACGCGAGCGCCGATTGCTTCCAGGGGCGAAAACAGCTTCTTCAGGTTGCCGGATTGACCGTTGACCAATTCGCCGACCTTGACCTTGACCGACTCCTTCAATTTATCGATCAGTTTCCCGGCTTCCTTCGTGGCGGCATCGATGAATTCCTTGCGCGTATTGCCCGTCAGTCCCAATTCGTCGGCGGCTTGCTCGGCCAGAGCCGCGGCCTTGGTTTCCGTGTCGGCGGCCAGCAGGTCGACTTCCTTGTCCGCGGCGCTGACCAGGGCGCCGGTAACCAGGGCGGCCAACTGCTCGGCCGTGCCGTCGCCGACCAGGGTATCGGACAATGCGCTGACCAGGTCGGCATGAGAACCGTCCGGGTCCAACAGGTCATCCAATTGCTCGCCCAATTCCTCGCGCACCATTCCGGCGATATCCAGCCAGGGCTTCAACTCGTTGATCAAGTCGGTTGCATCCGGCATGTATTTGGTCATCAGATCGCTGCCCACCTTGTCCAAGCCGGTGATGCCGATGTCGGCGTTCAGGTTGAGGCTATGGGTGCTGTTGCGAGCGGAAGTGCGTATCAGGCGGATGAAGAGAGTATCCTCGTCAAGGGGACGGACCAGAACGGCGAAAGAGCCGTCCAGTTTCAGGTTGGCGCTGTAACCCGCCGAGGCTTTGATGCCCACGCTGACATCGTTGCTCGTGGCGCCGTCTACCGACCTGACAGAGAAGCTTTTACCCCAACCGTAACCGGCCTGGATATTTGCGCCCAGGTCGGCGCTGCCGGTTAGTTTGAAATTGACCGCTTCAAGGTCGTGGGCAAATCCGCCGGCAATCTTGCGGGGCGCGAAGGGCGAGACAAGGTGAGGCAGGGAACCGGCCACGGCCTCGATAAGCAGATCATCCGAGGGTCTTGAAAAGAAGTAGTCCAACTCAGCGGAAGCCGATCCCGAAGCGTTTACGCCGGCCGAGAGGAAACCGCCGTAGCTGCCGGACACTTTGACTCCGGCGCTGACACTGCCGTCGATGCCGAAACGCAGGACGGATTGACCCTGAACGGGTGTTTCACCCATCTGCTGCAGGGTTTCATGCGAGGCTACTTCCAATTCCGCGTGGACCGAGCCGGCCGCGTTGAAATCGATCACGGTCTTCAGAGGACCGGACATGCTGCCCAGTTTTTTGGCGGGTTCCCACAGGGGCCAGACCTGTTCGCCTTCCACCTTATCCAGGGTCTGTAACAAGGCCTTGTTCTGATCGGAAAGGTCATTCCAAAAGTCCTTGACCTTATCCAACGCGTCTCCCAATCCAACCTTTTTCAAGGTTTCTTCTACCAGTTTTTCGCTTTCCGTGGCGGCGCCGTTTTCCAGGTAACTGACAAACCATTTAACGGCTGTTTTCCAATTACCGAAATGCGCCGCAAGTTCTTTGAGGGCTTTCAGCAGGTCCTCGCCAAGGCTGATATCGAGCCAGGTTGACATGAACGAACTCCTTTATCAATGCATCATTACGCAGCCCGCCGGTGGGGCTTTCACCCGCGTCTATGCAGGGATACTGCCAACCGGCCGCGCACCGAAAACCGTTGCTGAGAGAGGGCCCCTAACCTGAAGGTTTGGGATTTGATCGGTTTGGACACAGATCCGGCACAAAGCGACACAAAACCCGGTTTGAATTCGTTTTCGGCGGTTATCCGCCCGGCCGTCCATCGCAAGTAAGGTCAAGACCTCGTTTCCTTGAACTGTTCTCTTGTAACCAGCCCGCTCGGGGCGTTATATTTAGAGGTATGGGTCCGCTACTCAATGCATCTTATCGATTTCCCTGTTTATAGATGGTAAGGTACCCGCGCTTTACGAGTGAGCAAATCATAGAAAACTATTGCTTTGGAGATCGTTATGAGAAAACTGGTGGTGCTTGCAGCACTTGCACTGACGTTCGACTTTTTCGCTTTTGCCCAAGAAGGCGGCCTTCGCTACACGATCCAGGTTCGAAAATTCGAAAACCGCGCCGGATGGAGCGGTAAGTGGAGCCTGGGCGATGCCTGGGGCGCGGTATTAACCGATAAACTGCAAAACTCCGGCCGCTTCATCGTAGTGGCCGAACAAGACATGCGCAACGCGGCCATGGACGAGCAGGACTTCGCCGCGAGCGGAAGAACCGCCGGCGGCAGCAAAGCGCCCAAAACCGGCCAGATGACCCCCGCCCAGTTGATGGTTAAAGGCGTCATCAGTTCCTTTGATGACGGCACCAAAGGCGGTGGCGGCGGCATCGGCTACAAAAATGTTCGCATCAGGGGCGGTGTGAAGAAATCGACCATTTCCGGTACGGTCTACCTGGTGGACACCACGACCGGAATGGTCATGGCTTCCAATCCGTTCGAGGCAACAGTCACCTCCAAGGGCCTGAGGGTAGGCTATTGGAACAGGGGCTTTTCCGGTGATGTGGGCGGCTTCAAGAAAACCGGCATCGGCAAGGTCATGGCCGAAGCCTGTGATCAGGTTGCCAACTTCCTCTATGCCCAGTTAGAGTCCGTACCCTGGTCGGCAACCGTCATTCGCGGCGGCGACGACAACATCATCATCAACCGGGGCTCTCGCGAGGGCGTTACCGTGGGTATGCAGTTGCGCTGCGGTAAGGCCGAGGAAATCCGCGACCCCGACACGGGGGAGTTGTTGGACAGCGACTTCACCGAAACCGGTCGTATCGAGGTGGTGCGCGTCAAGGAAAAGCTGTGCTATGCCAAGAAAATATCGGGTAAGGCGCCGCGTAAGGGTGAGAAGGTTTTTCAATAATCCGCCTTCCCGCACACCGCTTTCATGGAGGCCGGCGCTTGCCGGCCTCTGTTGTTTCCGGAAAAGAGTTTTGCCATACAGCGTTGGATGTCATTGATTTCGGCGGAGCCCTGTTGCTGTAGAGCGGAAAAAACCATCCACCGGTGAAACCTTTGCCGCACGTTTGTGCTTATTCATTACAGGCTGGAGACAACCAGTTTTTTGCAGCCCCTCGCTTCTCGCCCGGCCGGGACCTTCTCCCTCCCGGCCGGTTCTTTTTTTGGCGGCACATCGTCCGGCCCGATGCGATGGGACTCGTCCGGGGCGCCAAATGAGGTCTCGTGCCGGCCTTCAGGTTCACGACAGGGCAAACGCGGCTGACAGCCGGGTTTTGAGCTGCTATGATTAACCCGCCTTCAAAAAGAGGCCTGGGAAGATGCCATGAACCTGACGCCCCCAATGAGCCGGGAACCCGAATCGATCGATACCCAAGAGCGTATCCTCGTGGATCCGGCAGCCGACTTCACCCCGTTTGTGGTCTTCGGCGCCTCCAAGTCGGGCACCACTTGGATGCAGCGCATGCTGAACGCGCATCCCCAAGTTCGCTGCCACTTTCAGCGCCTGATTTTTCCCATGGAAAGCCGCGCCCATCTGCTGGCGCCTGTGACCTTGGTTTACGACGAACAAAAGAGTCCCTTCGGCGGCGTCTTCGACGGTGAGAGCGCTGAGCAACGCTACAATTTGGAGCACGCCTACCTTGAGAAAATAAATCTCCTGCGGCCCGATTACGTGAAGCGCAATCACCCTCGGTGGAGTCGCGAGCAGGTGGAAACCCTGGCCCCCTTCCACCGGCAACTGGTGTGCAACATGACGAGGACGCTCCTGGTCGATGACCCCGACAAACACATCTTCGGCACCAAGGCCTACACGGAACTGGATCAACTCTTCCAGTTTTTTCCCAAGGCCCGCGTGGTACACATCGTGCGCGACGGCCGCGATGTGGTCGTGTCCAAGCGTTTTCACACCAACCGCGCCCACTCCTACTACCTGGGCGATGAGAAGAGCGCCTTGCTGCGTCAGTTGAACCGCACCCGTTTCGGGCACCGCTTCACCCGCTACGCACAACGCAACCTGGGTTGGTTCGGTAGGGACCGGTTTACCGCGCCGGAAGAACGCAACAGCCTGCTCAGCCCGGAGACACTGCGAAAGTTTACCTTGGACTGGCGTAACGTGACCAACTACCTCCTGGAACGCCAGGCCGCCTACCCGGAAAATATTCTGACAGTTAAATACGAGGAATTACTCGAAGATGCACGCGAACATATTGGCCGCGTTTTGCGTCACCTGGGCGCCTCGGACCAGGAAGATTACATCGACACGCTGATCGAGGCCACCAGTTTCAAAAAAGCCAAAGAGAAAGGCGGTTTCTTCCGCAAGGGCGTCAGCGGCGACTGGCGCAATCACTTCACCCAAAGGGACGTGGACCATTTCAAGGCATTGACCGGCGACCTGTTGGTGCGCCTGGGTTACGAGGAAGACGGCAACTGGCGGCTCTAACCCCTACGATATCGATACACAGGACAAAACATGACCAAAACAGCGCTTATTACAGGAATCACGGGACAGGACGGCGCCTACCTGGCGGAACTACTGCTGGAGAAGGGCTATATCGTCCACGGCATCAAGCGACGCAGTTCCCTGTTCAATACCGATCGCATCGATCACCTCTACCGGGATCTGCACGAGGACGGCGTCCGCTTTTTCCTGCACTATGGCGACATGACCGATTCCACCAACCTCATCCGCATCGTCCAACAGGTACAGCCGGATGAGATCTACAACCTGGCCGCACAATCCCACGTCATGGTCTCCTTCGAAACACCGGAGTACACGGCCAACGCGGACGCCCTGGGAACCCTGCGCCTGCTGGAGGCGGTCCGCATCCTGGGCATGGAGGAAAAGGCGCGCTTCTATCAGGCAAGTACTTCCGAGCTGTACGGCAAGGTGCAGGAGGTGCCCCAAAAGGAGACCACGCCTTTCTACCCGCGCAGCCCCTACGCCGCCGCCAAACTGTATGCCTACTGGATCGTGCGCAACTACCGTGAGGCGTACGGCATGTTCGCGAGCAACGGCATTCTGTTCAACCACGAGAGCCCCGTGCGCGGCGAGACCTTCGTCACCCGCAAGATCACCCGCGCCGTGGCCCGAATCGGCTTGGGCCTGCAAGACAAGGTCTTCCTGGGAAACCTGAACGCCAAACGCGACTGGGGTCACGCCAAAGATTATGTGGAGGGCATGTGGCGCATCCTCCAAGCCGACAAACCGGATGATTATGTGCTGGCCACCGGAGAAGCCCACTCGGTACGTGAGTTCGTGGAAGCCGCGTTCAAGGAAATCGACGTCAGCGTCACCTGGGAAGGAAACGGTGTGGACGAAAAAGGCATCTGCCGAAAGACCGGCAAGGTGTTGGTAGAGGTCGACCCGCGCTATTTCCGTCCCACGGAGGTCGATCTCCTGATCGGCGATCCCACCAAGGCCCGTGAGGAACTGGGCTGGACCCACACCTGTAGTTTCGAGCAACTGGTCCGTGAGATGGTGGCCTGCGACCGAAAGCTGTTCGAAAAGGACAAGCTCTTGCTGGACGGCGGCCACAAGGTCTTGAACTACAACGAATAGGAGCCCTGTCATGGAGTTGGACGCCAAAATTTTCGTGGCCGGTCATCGCGGCATGGTAGGGTCGGCTGTTGTGCGTCGTTTGGAAGCCGAAGGTTATCACAACCTGATCCTGCGCACCTCCTCCGAATTGGATCTGCGCAACCAATCGGCGGTTAGGGATTTCTTCGACCAAGCGCGGCCGGATTACATCTTCCTGGCCGCGGCCAAGGTGGGCGGCATCATGGCCAACAAAACCTACAAGGCCGATTTTCTCTACGATAACCTGATGATCCAGACCAATATCATCGATCAGGCCATGCGTTCTCGGGTCAAAAAGTTGCTGTTCCTGGGATCGTCGTGCATCTATCCCAAGATGTCGCCCCAACCCATCCGGGAAGACTACCTGCTGACCGGGCCTTTGGAGCCCACCAACGATGCCTACGCCGTCGCCAAGATCGCGGGTATTAAGATGTGTCAGGCCTATCGCGAGCAACACGGTTGCAACTTCATCGCGGCCATGCCCACCAATCTATACGGCCCCAACGACAATTACGATCCTCAAAACAGTCATGTGCTGCCCGCCCTGTTGCGTAAGTTCCACCTGGCGAAGGTACAGAACCTGGACTCGGTAGAAATCTGGGGCACCGGTTCTCCCAAGCGCGAGTTCCTGCACGTGGACGACCTGGCCGATGCCTGCCTGTTCATGATGCGAAACTACGACGGCGCCGATTGGTTGAACGTGGGCACCGGACAGGATTGCTCCATCAGGGAACTGGCTGAAACCATTCAGCAAACGGTCGGATTCCGGGGCAAGCTGACCTTCGATAGAAGCAAACCGGACGGCACGCCCCGCAAACTGCTGGATGTCAGTCGCCTGGCCGAATTGGGTTGGCGCTACCGCATCGGCCTGCAAGAAGGCATCGCCTCGGTCTATGAGCAAGCGGTCGCCGACGGTGTTCTAGTCTAGGAGCGGTCATGAAGCAAAGCGAAATCCTGGTGGTCATGTACCATCACGTCCACGGCCCGCAAGTCCCGCACCTGGCCGGTTTACACGGAGTTCAAGCCGAAGACTTCCGCCGGCAACTGATCACCCTGCGAAAACACTACACCCCGATCAGCTACAACGAACTACGCGACGCCTTGGACCGGGGCGCACAACTGCCGGATCGCTGCGTGCTGATTACCTTTGACGACGGCACCATCGACCACTACCGCACCGCCTTCCCCATTCTGGTCGAAGAAGGATATTCCGGCCTGTTCTTCATCATCAGCGATGCGGCCGAACGTGGCGCACTGACCCAGGTCCATCTCCGTCACCTGTTGGACCGACACCTGGGACGAGGTAAGCTGAAACCACTCTTCATGGAACGCTACCGGGCTCAAGGCGGCAAGGACGAGGACTTGGAGGTTTTTCCGGAAGATGTGGTGCGCAAGGCCTATCGCTGGGACGATGCCGAGACGGCCCGTTTCAAATACGCGGTCAACTTCGGCATGGCCCCGGAAATTCGCAACGCCGTGCTCCATGCCCTTATCGACGAACACCTGCCCAAATCCGCCGCCGAGTTGGGTCGCGAATTCTACCTGACCTGGGATCAGGCCGCGGAAATGCGCCGGGCGGGCATGGACATCGGCGGACACAGTCACCGACACGAGGCCCTGGCCATGCTGGATGAGGAAGCCCTTCGCCGCGACCTGATCACCTGCCGCGATATGCTGGATCGAAAGCTGGGTCCCGAAACCGGGCGTGCATTCAGCTATCCCTATGGAAAGGCGCAACATTATTCCCAAACCGTCGTCGAATGTGTAAAGGAGTTGGGCTTTGCCGACGGCTTCGCCAACATCCAAGGGGTCAATCATATTGAGGGACGGGGCGTCGACCACGGTCGGTTCCACTGGCATCGCATCGACCCGAAGGATCTGCCGGCCTACATCCCTACCGGTTGATTCATCCGGCGCTTGCAACCGGGCGCCGTTTAGATCATGATGAAGGGCGTCACCATACCACGGCAGGTGGAAACCGGAGTTTTGTATTGAAGCAAACCATATCCCATCCGACACAAACGGATCATTCAGCCCTGGCAGTTCAGTTGCTGGAACAAAACCCCGTGCTTACCGACAAGATCGTCAAAGCCGTTCCCCTAGCCGCGGAAGAAGCGCCCGCCATGCTGACCGAGGTCTTGCGCTTCCTCCACCTGATCGCCTGGTCCGATCAAAAACTGACCCCGCCTCTAACCTTGGACAATGCCTGGCATGAGTTCATCCTGTTCACCCGCGCCTATGCCGCCTATTGCCAGGAGCAGTTCGGCCGGTTCATTCATCATCAACCCGGGGGCACGGAGGATGAAAACGGCAGGCAATTGCGCGCCGCCTTGAAACTTTATCAACTGTGTTTCGGTACACCCGATACACGCTACTGGGGGGATCACGGCTATTGGAGCCGAGCCGCGGACTGCGGTTCTTGCGAGGGTTGAGCCTCTATCACCGCATATTTGCGTTTTGATAATGAGGCCGTGAAGGAAAAAGGAGTTTGCCGATGTATTTTAAAGGAACCATGACCGTCGATCCGAGTCAACTGACGCATATCATCAAAGTCCGGCCGACAAAGGCATTCAAACGCATGCTTTACTTTATGACCGCCGGTGGCATCAGCGACAAGGAAGAGCACGAAACCTTTTGCGCCATTGCCGTTTTGCAACAACTGAACTCGGCATTTCGCGGCATGAAAATCACCAATGTCGTCCGGCTGGCCAAGGACGATGTGGATTTCTACCTGGACGAAGCCGGAAAACAGGACGATATGAAGGAAGCCCTGGAAAACTTTCAGTTGGAAGTGGACGGCGTGGAAGCCACCGCATTCGGCGCCCTTCACCTCATCCTGGAGCACCAGGACGAAAAGATGAAATACCTGATCCAGGTAGATGTAAACCGCACGCACGCGGTGGGTCAATACCCTATCGAGATTCAGGTCAACGGCTTGATCAATCAATTCCAAACTGAAAAGGGCGATGCGGATACATTAAAAAAAGAGATGGCCTCGGTCTTCACCGATCAGACAGCTTATGACCACTTCCAGGGTATCAATCGCGCCCACTTCGCCGGGTTCATGGGCAGCATGGAATTGGAACTGAAGAAGTTCATCAAAGTGGACGATATCCGCAACGATACCAAGGTGCAAATGGTTCGTCCCAAGTCCCGCGTCAAGAGCCGGCACGATATTCACCACGCTACCACGAGCAACGATCCTATCTTCTACGGATACTACGGTTTCAGCGATGTACTGCTCTACACCATGCTTTGGAGCGACCTGTGCCACAGCAACAATATCCACCTGTCCGATGTGACGGTGGTTGATGAACTGGGCGATACCCTGATGGATGTCGGCGAAACCGGCATCGATGCGGGCGATAGCGCCGCTTTCGATGTGGACCAACCCTTCGAGGCGCCGACCGACGGCGATATCTCCTTCCCGGACGACTCGCCCTTTGCCCCGGATACGGGCGACTCGGGCGGCTGGTTCAGCGGCGGAGACGGCGGCGGTTTCGATTTCGGCGGAGGAGACAGCGGCGGCAGCAGTTGTTCCTCATGCAGTTCCTGCTCCTCTTGCGGCGGCTGCAGCTGAAGATCCGGTATCCCGGCGCGTGGACAACAACCCCGGAAAACTGAAGCCGGGGTTGTTCGCGCCGAAGGAGTAGTGCCGCATGTACCTTTTCGTTAAGTTCGTTCACCTGATTGCCGCCATGATCTACTTCGCCATGCCCTTCACTTTCGGACGTTGGTTTCGTGCGGCCGCCCGTGCGGATAACCCGGAGCCCATGCGCGATACACTGGTCAGAATTCGTTTCTTCGCTTTGTATTATTTGAACGGCTGCGCGATTGTTCTCACCGGAACCGGCATTTGGATGTCGGTGGTGCGCGGCTATTGGGATCAGTTCCATTTCCCCTGGCTTTCCGTCGTCATCCTCGCCGTGACGATGGTGCTCATCAACATCTTTCTTATTCCGCTTTTGAAAACCCATGCTCAAACCCTGGAGCTCTACCGGCCCGATTCAGATTCAGCCGCGAATACCCGAATCCGCATGGCCGTTTTCTCCGGTATTCACCACACCCTGGTTACCATAATGGTCGCATTGATGGTTTGGAAACCGTTTTAAACAACCCTTGACGGACGCCGCTCAAATCGACCGGCGCCCGCCTCGATTCTAGTTGGAAATGCTGATGCTGCGGTTGCGCTCGGCTTCCGGGTCTTCCGGGTTATCGGCCACGAACTTATCGGCTTGGGCAACGGGCACGCGGGCCACCCAGCCTTCCTCATCGCCCACGTTGTACATGGTGATATAGGCGTAGCCCTTGTTGACGCCGGCAAGGCGCAGGATGGTTTCCCAATTATAAGGCAGCCTGGTTTCCTTGCCGTCCGGCGTCAGGGCAAGGGGATGATGGGTCTGATCCGGGCGGCCGCGCCAACGATCGAAAACCAGGGTTCCGTCCGGCAGCATCTTCATATCGCGGATGGCCGGGAAGAAATCGGCGGTGTAGACCTTGACCTTAACCCCGGACGGAAGGTCGGGATCTCGCCTGGCCAGTTGCTCTTGAGCCCAATCGTCGTCGAAGGGAATCCGCTTCTCCTTGCGATCGATGACCCCTGTCTTCTCGCCCTTCTCCAAATCGAAGATATGGATCTTGAACAGGTTGACATCGGAGACATAGGCTTTCTTACCATCGGGAGAAACCACCAGTCGCGGCCGCGCGGACAAGGGACTGAACTGAGCCGAGATCTGCCCGTTGTTATTGGTCACGGACATACCCTGGCCGAAACCTCGATCGTCCAGCGTCATCAAGGTCTTCTTGTCCTCAAACGTATCGCCGACCAGGTAAAGGCCGTATTCGGTTTCCACCATACCGAAGGTATTCCAAGTTCCGTAAACCCAACCATTCGCCGATTTTCCAAGGGCCAGGCTCCGTGCGGGCAACTTGAAGCTCTGTTTAAAGACACCGTCTTTGTCGAAGACACTGATCGACTGTTCCAGTGCATCCTGAATATAGAATGTGCCGTTTCGATAGATGAAGCTGACGGGATAGGTGAACTCGCCGGGCCCCTTGCCCTTACGGCCGAAGACGCCTACCTTCTTTCCATCGGCCCCATAGTGGATCACCTCGGCATCGTCGAAGTTGAGGACAAAGACATGACCGTCCTCGCGAACCACCACCTCATCGGCATTCAGGGGCTGGAACACGCCGGTGTCGGCGACCTTCCACTGCTCCATCATCATCAAGGCACAAAACAAAATCATCGAACCCTCCACGTATAAGCGACAAAATCATCGGTGCAATCGGATTAATGTACGGAAATAACTAAGAAAGAGTTCGTAGATAAATGAAAGAGACCCGCTCCCAGGGCGAAAAGCCTTGCGCTCACTGGGATGACGAGGCACATTTTTTCGGTTCGCGGCCTATTTCAGTAGGCCGCCCAGTACTCCTTTCGGCTCATTCCTTTCGACTTCAAACGGCGCACCTTGCCGGCTTCCTTCTGGCGTTTTTCCGCAATTTCGATCAGAACCTGTTGGCTGGATTTGCGCTGGCCCGACCGTTCCGGCTTGAGCTGGATATAGGTGCCGTCCGATTGCATCTCCCATGCGGAGCGATTATCGCTGAGTTGGATTTCCAGTAATTTGGTCATTTCCTTCTGCATGCCTTCATTCTCGATCGGAGCCAGAACTTCTACCCGGCTCTCCAGGTTTCGTTTCATGGTGTCGGCCGAGCCGATGAAGAACTCGTTCTCGCCGCCGTTTCTGAAGTAGTAGACACGCGAGTGCTCCAGGAACCGACCCACGATGCTGATGACTCGGATACTCTCACTGAGGCCCTTTAAACCGGGCCGCAGCCGGCAGGTGTCGCGAGTAATCAGGTCCACCGGAACACCGGCCATACCCGCCCGATAGAGGGCCCGCGTAATGTCCGGGTCTTCCAGCGCGTTCATCTTGAAGACGATGCGGCCGGGCTTCTCGGGGGTGTGCTTCTCGATTTCGCGTTCGATCTTGGCGATCAGCTTCTTCTTCATATCCGCGGGCGCCACGATCAGCTTGCGATAGTTGCGCTTGGGTGTAAAACCCGTGCTCAGGTAGTTGAAGAACTCCGTCAAATCCTGGCCTATTTCTTCCTCGCAAGTGAAGATACCGAAGTCAGTATAGATGCCGGCGGTTTCGGAGTGATAGTTGCCCGTGCCGATATGGGCGTAGCGCCGCAGGCGATCGTAATCGCGGCGAATCACCATCAGCGTCTTGGCATGCGTCTTAAGGCCCACCACGCCGTAGGTCACGTGGATGCCGGCTTCTTCCAGTTGGTTGGCCCAGTTGATATTGGCGGCCTCATCGAAACGCGCCTTCAACTCTACCACCACGGTTACCTGCTTGTTATTGCGGGCCGCATCGACCAGGTAACCGATGATCTTCGACTTGCTGGAGGTACGGTACAGCGTCATCTTGATACCGCGAACCTTGGGGTCCCAGGCGGCTTCCTTCAGAAAGCGTTCAACCGAGTTGTTGAACGACTCGTAGGGTAGGGCCAGCAATACGGGGCCGCCGTCGCGCAGGTTGTGGAAGATGGAACCCTTCTCCTTGAAACGCGGCGGATCGATAGGGTGATGCGCCGGGTCGCGCAACTCGGGAATATTCATGAAGGCGATTTCCATCAGATTGCTTTTACCCATCATGCCTTTGATCTCGAACAAGTCGGCTTCTTCCTGCAACTCCAGTTCGGCGCCCAGTTTGCCCCTGTGAACGGGCGATAGACCGGGCGCCACTTGCAGGCGAACCACCGGCGCAAACTTGCGATAGCGCAGTTCGGTCTCGATCATGGCCAAAAGGTCGTCGGCTTGTTCTTCGTCAAGCTCGGTAACCGCGTTGCGCGTGACCCGGAAGAGTTCGCAACTCTCGACCTCCATCCTGGGGAAAAGCAGGTCCAGGTTGTTGCTCATCACATCTTCCAAACGCACGAAACGCAGGGTCTCGGGCAGTTGGATAAAGCGCGGAACATCTTTGCCCAGCGGCACCTTGACCCGCGCCAGGTGATGGGAACCCAGGTCTTTCTGATGCATGGAGACTAACAGGTTCAATGAAAGATTGGAAATAAAGGGGAAGGGATGGGCCGGGTCGATGCCCTGCGGGGTGACCAGCGGGAAGAAGTTACTGTAGTAATGATTGCGCAACCAGCGCCGCTCGGCCTCGGTGGTTTCCTCGTAATCCAACAGTTCGATACCTTTTCGCCTCATTTCGAGGAGCAGTTTGTCGAACAAATCGTTTTTGCGCTGCTCGATTTCGCGGATGACCCCATGACATTCGTCGATCTGCTCCCGCGGGGTGCGCCCGTCAATGGTAGGCTCGGTGATGCCGGCGCCGATCTGCTGCTTCAAACCGCCGATCCGCTTCATAAAAAACTCATCCAGATTGGAGCACACGATAGCAACGAACTTGACTCGTTCCAGCAGGGGCGTGCGTTCGTCCTCGGCCTCGTGCAGTACGCGCCGGTTGAAATTGAGCCAGGTCAGCTCGCGGTTCAAATAGAGTTCGGGATCGGAAAGATCCCACTTCTTGCGCGTAGCGGTGCGGCGCGTCGTCGAGCGTTTGTTCCGAGCCGCCGACTTTGTTTCTTCTTTTTCTTCTACCGGGGGGCTTGCCTTGGTTTCAACTTCAACGGATTCCGAGGATGTCCCCTCGTCCACGGATGCCTTTTCCGATCCGGTCGCTTGCAAACTTGCCATCCCATCCTCACTTATCCATCAGCAAATTTTGAGGCACCCTGTCTATTATGACGCAATTCGCCGGCCGGTGAAACCCCTGCAACGGCCGGGGCTTCGTCATTCGCCCCGGCATATAGGTGAATAAAGGAGTGCACCCGGCCTTGTTCGCGTTTAGAATAGGTACGACGATCCCCAAACATCGACAACAATCGGAGGCACGATATGGTTGATAAAGTTGCCGTGGTTATCGGCATTGGTCCGGGGCTGGGCGCGGCCGTGGTTCGTCGCTTTGCTCGGGAAGGTTATGCCGTGGCCGGGTTGGCGCGGAATCCCGCGTCATCGGAAGACTTGAAAGCGGAGTTGGCGGCCGAGAGCGTCCAACTGGAACTGATTCCCGCCGACGCGGCCGATGCAGGCTCCCTGGCCGAGGCCATGGACCGGGTCCGCGCCACGCTGGGCAAACCGGAGGTGGCCGTCTACAACGCCGGCGCGTTCAAGATGTCGTCGGTTCTTGAAGTAACCCCGGATGAATTCGAGAACGCCTGGAAAGTGAACTGTCACGGCGCCTTCCTTTTGGCGCGGCAGGTTCTCCCCGATATGATCGAGGCCGGTAGAGGCACGCTTCTATTGACTTCGGCTACCGCGGCCTGGCGCGGCAGCGCCCGTTTCTCCTGTCTGGCCGTCGGCAAGTTCGGTCTGCGCGCGTTATCCCAGTCCCTGGCCCGGGAATACGGGCCCTCGGGCGTTCATGTGGCCTCGGTCGTGGTGGACGGCCTGATCGACACGCCCAGGGTTCGCGGTATGTTCGGCGAGGACGGGCCCAAGTTAAAACCCGATGCCATTGCCGAGACCTACTGGCAGCTCCATCGCCAGGACCCCTCGGCCTGGACCCTGGAGTTGGATCTGCGACCCGCTGCCGAAAAGTTCTAACCCAGGTAAGGGCACGGCCCGCGCCGTGTCCTTGACCTCATTTGAAGCGCCGCACCAGTTGATTCAGTAGTTCGGGATCGTCGGGCAGGGCCGCGATGGACGCCTCGACAGTCTTTTCGTGGTTGTCCGGGTCGCTGCCGCGCGTCATGGCCAACAGCGCATGGATCAAGGGCTCCACATGGTCCTCCTTTTCGATGTAGCGCTTGCCGTCCATTTCCATCAGGTAATAGTACTTGCCTTTGGCCAGGAAGCGGCCTTCGCAGATGAAATAATCGCGGGTCTGGTTGGGATGAATGTCCAGATGCGTCCAACGAACCTTGATGCGCCCGTCGTCCACCCACTCGAAGCGGCCCACGTAATCCTCGTAAAGTTCGGGGATCGGCACGTACTTGGCAAAGCGTTCGGTTGTGTAGAGATGCCGCTGTTGACCCTGTTGCCAGGAGAATCTGAGGATCCAGGCCCCCGCGATCAGAATAAGCAAAATAACCAGTACTTGCTTCATGAGATCATCCCAGGAAAGTGCGGGGTGACCCGGACGGGAGGTAACGGTGCTCGAAAGCACCCAGGTGGTTGCTTTACTTTTCGGATAATTTTCCCAATCTGAAAACACTTTTTATAATCCATGGTTCAATTACCTAAACGCAATCAGTTTATTTGCCGGAAGCGATCTCGCGTAATACCGGCGAAAGATAAGTCCAGACGGTTTCAGCAACCATGCGATGGCCTTCCTTGGTGGGATGAATGCCGTCAGGCAGGTTCAGTTCGGGTCTGCCGGCCACGCCTGTCAAGAGAAAGGGGATCAGCACCCCGTCGTTGCGTTCGGCGATCTTGCGGAACACGCCCTCGAAATCGCGAATGAATTCGGGGCCCAGGTTCGGCGGCAGGGTCATGCCGGCCACGATCAGCCGAAAATCGGGATTCCTGGCTTTGGTTTGGTCGATGATGGCCTGAAGGTTCTTTTCGGTTTCGGCGGGATCGATGCCGCGCAAGCCGTCGTTGGCGCCCAATCCCAGAATCAGGACATCCACTGGCCTGGAGAGGTTCCAGGCGATGCGGCGCAAACCGCCGGCGGAGGTATCGCCGCTGATGCCGCTGTTCACCATTTCGAAGGGCAGGTCTTCCGCATCCACCTTCTGTTGCAATACGGCGGGAAAGGCGAATTCCTTACCCAGGCCGTAACCGGCGGTCAGGCTGTCGCCGTAGACCACCACGCGTTTCCTCGCCGGATCCTGAGCCGCCAGGTTTGCGGCAAGCAGCAACAGGAGAAACGCAACAACGGGCCGAATCGGTATGGGGATCATGAACACCTCCTTCACG
The DNA here is from genome assembly GCA_030066195.1 of Acidobacteriota bacterium. Lineage (GTDB taxonomy): Bacteria > Acidobacteriota > Holophagae > Acanthopleuribacterales > Acanthopleuribacteraceae > JASJCB01. Next base: position 13,368 of record JASJCB010000145.1, on the reverse strand, counting down.
TTACTTATTCTAACGTCGCCGGCGTGGGGTTGGACATGCCGAATCCCAGGTTTTCTCAGTCGGTGAGTGGAAGATGAGTGTGAGAGCTTGACATCTACCGTCGGCTCAATTCCTCCCGGGAAGACCTGAGGAGCCGGCCTTTGATACTCGATTCATCCCGGGAAGAACAAAATATTTTTCGCTCAACCGGCTTTTTATGCACTTTAAGGTGTCGTTCGATTGTTTTATGCGCTGGCTTACCTTGATTTTTCGGGCGAGGATCGACTCGGTGCCGGATACTCAAATGACAACCTGCAAATTCCTTCAACTTTGACGACATCCTGGGGCTCTGAACTCCTGAGACACGAACAAACGCCCGGCCGTGCTACAATGCGTGAAACGGTTCAGTGTTTCAGGGAGTGAGACCATGAATGGGGACGGAATCGATCTAGAGAAGCTGTTGGTCTTCAATCCCAAGGAAGGCACCATCTATCTGCAGGACTATCGCATGGTCATGTTCAGCGCCTGCGCGTTGGGTGTTTTGCGGCGCGAGTTGGTAGATACTTTAGGATGGGCTCGGGCTCGAGGTCTTTTCAAAAGGTTTGGTTACGCATCCGGTCTGGTTGACGGCAGGGCCCTCATCGAACGCTTCCCCGATGCTTCCCGCGAGGACCAGATGGTCTTCGGCCCCCTGCTGCATGCCTTAGAGGGGGCCACGCGCATGCGGCGTATCCCGGAGCGCAGTCGGGTGGACCTGGAACAGAATGTGTTTCACGTGGAGGCCGTTTGGGAGAACTCCTACGAGGCTGAGCAGCACATCGCCCTGTTCGGGCCCGCCGACGAACCGGTTTGCTGGGGGCTGGCCGGTTACGCACGAGGGCACTCTACGGCCGCCGCCGGCAGGCCCACTCATGTGAAGGAGGTCGCCTGCCGCGCCATGGGTCACAATGCCTGTTTCTTCATTGCGGACTTCGTGGAAAATGTGCCGGATGAGGACGCCGACGATTACCGGGCGGTGCACCTGCCGGAAGTCGTGCGCACACTGGAGGCCACCCTGAAGCGCAGCCGGCAGGAACTGGCGGACCGCGAAGCCAGGATCGATGAACTCAATGCCAAACTGAGGGGCGGGGCGCATCTGGAGGGGATCTTGGGGACCAGCGCGGCCATGTGTCGCGCCCTGGAAACGGTAAAACTGGTGGCCCCTGTAGACAGTACGGTGCTGATTCTGGGGGAAAGCGGAACCGGCAAGGAGTTATTGGCCCGAGCCGTACACAAGCTTTCGGAGCGACAGGAGGAAACCTTCCTGCCGGTCAACTGCGCGGTATTGCCCGAGAACCTCCAGGAGGCTGAACTCTTCGGATACGCGCGCGGGGCTTTTTCCGGCGCGGTTCAGGCACGACCGGGCTTCTTTGAAAGCGCTGACAACGGCACCCTGTTCCTGGATGAAATCGGCGACTTGTCCCTGTCCGCACAAACCAAGATCCTGCGGGCCCTGCAAGAGGGCGAGGTCAAGCGCATCGGCGAAACCAAAATTCGTAAAGTCAACGTGCGCATTATCGCGGCCACCCATCGGGATCTGGATGCCATGGTCAAGGAAGGTACCTTCCGGGAGGACCTCTACTATCGTCTGGAGGTGGTCACCATCCGTCTGCCGCCGCTACGGGACCGCGAAAACGACGCTCTCATTCTGGCCGATCACTTCCTGGCCGAGTACAACGAACGCTTCAAGAAGAAGATCCGCGGCTTCGATCATCAGGCGCGGCGGATCCTGGCCAATTACCGATGGCCCGGCAACGTGCGCGAGTTGCGGCACGCGGTGGAACGCGCGGTCATCATGGCGACCGGGCGCACTATCTCCCCGGCCGATCTACCCGAACGCATTATAGAAACGCCCGCGGGCCCGGCACTATCGTTCAACGCATCCTTGTCGGCGGAAACGGCGGCCGCGGAACTGGCCGCCGTCGAAGACGAGGCCACCCGTATCCGGCGCGCCCTCGATCTGGCTCAGGGTAATAAAACGCACGCGGCGAAATTGTTGGGTATCGGCCGGTCAACCCTGTGGCGCAAGCTCAATCAAACGGGCCTCAACTGAGGCCCGTTTTCCCAAGCACCGGTTGATCTAAAAGGCAGAGCCGTATTAGGTGGAACCGGCGTTTGAATCTTCCTCGCCGGTCGCCGGGTTCTCGCCCGTATCGTAGTGCTCAGCTTCTTCGAACCTACCCATTTCCCTTAGGATTTGGGAAAGCAGAGTACAGGCTTTTTCAACGCCGAATTGGTGCGCGGTTGCTCCGCGAATGGTCAACGCTCGTCGAGAGGCTTTTTCTGCCTCGTTCAGTTTACCTGTTTTTCGGTATAGAACCGCCTGCTCAAAAAGCACATCGGCCACACCCGGATGATGTTTGCCCAGGGCTTTCTCGCGGATGGCCAGAGCCCGCGTATAGGATATCTGCGCCTCTTGGAATCGGTCCCCGGCGCGATAGATATTGCCTTGTTGCAGGTGCAGGTGGGCTCTGTGGGAGTGTCCCACCGGGGTAACTTCGCACAGGCGTTCCATAGCTTTCCGGTTCAATAGATCCGCACAGTCAAGTCGACCCATGCCAACATAGACCCGGCTCAAGCCGCTCATCATCGCAATGGTCAGAGCGGCGGGTCCTTCCTTGGAACCGGTTACCAACACCAGGCCTTTCAGGTAGGACTCTTCAGCCTCTTCCAAGCGGCCGTCTTTGAGCAGGGTCGCTGCAAATGTGTTATAGGTGTGAGCCAGGCGAATCGGATCTCCCTCTTCTTTCTCCTGGTGAGCCACCAGATCCTTCATAAGGCCCAAGGCTTCATCCAAATGATCGACCTTCAGGAGAATTGCGGCGAGGTTACTTTGTACCGCTTGGGTTTTCTCATGGTGTTTCCCAAAAGTTTTCCGGGCAATATCCAGGGATTTGCGAACCATATGCTCCGCCTCCAAAAAACGACCCTGCTTCTTGTAGAAGATAGCCAGGTTATTTAAAGAGGCGCCGAGTCCGGGATGGTCATCGCCCAGGCGGGTTCGAATTCGGTAACTATAGAGAAAAAAGGCTTCCGCCTCTTCGAAACGTTCCTGGTGATTGAGCAGGCGACCGATGTATTCCGAGACATTGGCGGCAATCTGGGGCTCGTTATCCCTGTCCTGGGCAATGTCCAAGGCCCTGCAGAACAGGTTCTCCGATTCTTCCCAAAGGCATTGCAATGTAACCAGATCTCTGGTTTGGCCGTTTTGACTGCGCGCTGCCAACATTCCGGCCAGGCCGGCATAGGCGCTCGACAACTTCATGGGGTCCTTATCGGGCATGTCTTCCCACATTTCCACGGCCCGGCGGGCGTACTGTTCGGCCCGCAAAGGATCAAAAAAAACCAGGGCCGTGGCATACTGACTGTAGGCATCGGCAATGTCTTCGGGTGTACTTTTATGGTCCCTACGCAAAATAAAGGCGTTTTGTGCTGTCGAAAGAGCGCGCCCGGGCGTTCCCATGGAAATATATGCCGCCGACAGCATACCCAAGAAATCAGCCTTTGCATCGGGTTGATCATGGAGGCCCCTTGTGACTTCCCAACCCGATTTGTCCAACAGGTCGCGTGCGGTAACCACTTTCGAACCGCCCTGAAAGGGGTCGGTATTGGTGAAAACCGACATCAGCAAACGGTTGAACTGTTCTGCACGGTCGCGCTGGCGCATGGTATTCCTTTGCTGGTCAGCCAGTTTGAGGTTGAAACCGATCAGCAGCAGCAGTAAGGCGGTAACGGCGGAGGCAGCAAGCCGGTTGCGCCGAATGAATTTTCCGGTAAGATAGGTCAAGGTATCCTTGCGGGCTTTAACGGGGAAGTCGGTCAGGTACCGATGGATATCCTCGGCCATGGCCGCGGCTGACCGATAGCGCCGATCCGGTTCCTTGCGCATGGCAAACAGGACGATATTGTCCAGGTCCCCGGTCAGGACACGGAAGAGGGTCCGGTTGTCGCTACCCGGCAGCGCGATGCCTTTACGGCGCACTCTCAAACTGGGCCGTTCGGGCGCCTTTTCGCAAACCAGGCGGGAAATATCGGTCACTGAAGCACCGTCCAAGGTGTAGGGGCGCTCACCTGCCAACATCTCGTAGAGCAAAATACCCAGGGCGTAGATATCGGTGGCGGTGGTTACCGGAGCGCCGCTGATTTGCTCGGGCGCGGCATAGTCCGGGGTCATCATGGAGGCGCCGGTGCGGGTGTGTCCGCCGTCGGGCGTCAGCAGTTTGGCAATGCCGAAATCGAGCAACTTGGGGTCGCCGGCCGCGGTAACCAGGATATTGCCCGGCTTGATATCGCGGTGCACCACCAGGTTGCGGTGGGCATGATCCACGGCCTCGCAGATCTTGACGAACAGCTTCAGGCGAGCGCGTACGCTGAGCATATTGCGACGGCAATAATCCAAGAGAGCCTCGCCTTCTACATGTTCCATAACCAGGTAGGGACGGCCGTCCTCGGTGGCGCCGCCGTCGACAACACCGGCCACGTAGGGATGATTCAACTGGGCCAGGATTTGACGTTCCTGCTGGAACCGCCGAATGAGATCGTCGGTATCCAGACCGCGCCGCAAAACCTTGACGGCCACGCGTTGTTGAAAAGCGCCGTCGGCTCGCTCGGCCAGGTAGACGCTGCCCATACCGCCGCGACCGAGTTCGCGTTCGATGCGCCAGGGGCCCAACCTGCTGCCGGGTTGACAACAGGTCGCCGTCGGCTCCACCCGGAACAGGGGTTGGTCCATGAAAGCGACGTCTCCGGTTTCCAGATAGCGGTGTGCGGCCTGTTCCAATTCCTTGTCGCCCATGCAGGCCTGAATGAGAAAATCTTTGCGTTGAGAAGGGGGTAAAGCTTCGGCTTGAAAGACAACTTCCTTGATGCGTGCCCACAGTTCGGGTGTCATACGGCGCTCTCCTGGTGTGTTATGTGAGTTCCCCAACCCGAGATAATTAAACGTACGGAGAATTGAGGTATTGGTTTATCCGCGACAACGACAAAATGATGCAACCGTCATTCTTGATCATCGCTCTTTTGACAGGAGCCCCGACTTGTCTTGGCGGCGGTCTGACAAATTTCTTACAAATACTTCTGGATTTGCCAACCGGAAAGTGGATATAATTCCAACTTGGGGCCTGAATCAGGTTGCAGCTATGAAATAAACACTATAAAGGGGTGATGGACAGAATGCCGATCGTAACCATCGAGAACAGCAACGCTTCTATTGATCAGATTCTCAAGGAATTCAAACGCCAGTGCGAACGTAGCGGCCTGTATTCCGAAATGAAGAAGCGCCGGCACTTCATCAAGCCGTCCGAGCAGCGTCGCGCTGCCAAGTTGGCCGCACGGAAGAAGTTGCTCAAGAAGCTGCGCAAAGAACAGCAGCGCATGCGCCGCATGGACTGGCGTTAAGACCCCTTTATCATCACAAATCCCGTCCCCCGAGGCGGGCTTTCTTCAAGACCCGGTTCCGCACTTATGGTTGCGGCCGGGTCTTTTGCATTTACGCCCTGTCCAGGACGATCGGATTCACATTTCGGCAGGTTGCAGGCAAAAAATAAGAATCCAAGGGTTTTGGGATTCGCTCGAAGTGCCGTTTGTACCTAATAGGTCATGGAGCATGCATGTGCATGAACCTGACAGCGACTTCCTATTGAATTGAGGACATGTTAACCGTGTACCTGGTCCTTTTGTCCATCGTGGTTGCCGTACAAGCCGTTGCCCTGGTCCATCTGTACCGTCAGAGGAAAGAACTGCAGAAAAAATGGCAGTCAGCGGATGAGGAAGTGCACGAGCTGAGCGTAGAGGCTCGCGCCGTTAAAGACGAGCACGACACCTTGCAGGGCTTGACGGAAGAGATCCTGAACACCTTCGACATCCTCAGCATCTACGATCAAATACCCCAGCTGTTTGCCGAGCGTTACAACTTCCCCTACATCTGGATCGATATCTTCGACATCAACAAGAACCAGATGGAGACCGCGGGTAGCTTCGACGCTATTTTGGACAAGCGCGGCGGTTCGATGGGCGTGGGCTACGATGTGTCCTGGGCCGTGGCCGAATCGGGCCGCACCATGTACATCACCGACCTTCAGGAAGCCAGGGAGATGGATTACAGCAAGTACCTGGAAAAGAACTTCCGCACGCTGCTGGCCATCCCCATGGGCACCGACAACAATAACTGGGGGGTTTTGACCTTTGCCGATACCCGTATTCGTCCTATCGGCAAACGCACCCAGGAGAATTTCGAATTGTTGCTCCAATTCCTTGCTTTATGGGTCGAGCGGCGCAAGGACATCGACGCGTTACGGGCTTCGGAGGCGCGCAGCCGCTCCATTGTGACCACCGCGGTCGACGGCATCGTAACTATCGATGAGGACGGCTCCATCACCTCGGTCAACCCTGCTTTCGAGGAATTGTTCGGCTATTATGCCGAGGACATCATGGGCGAAAACGTCAAGATGTTGATGCCCAAACGCTATGCCGATGACCATGATCGCTACCTTTCGGACTACCTGGCTACAGGTGACCGCAAGATCATCGGCACCACACGTGAGCTGGAGGCGCAGACCAAGGACGGCCAAATCTTCCCCATCGAGTTGACCGTCAGCGAGTTGGTGCTGGGCTACGACCGCATGTTTACCGGTATCATCCGCAACATTACCGCCCGCAAGGAATCGGAGCGCGAGTTACAGGAAGCCAAAGAGGTTGCCGAGGCCGCAACCCGCACCAAAAGCCAGTTCCTGGCCAATATGAGTCACGAAATCCGAACGCCTATGAACGGCATTCTGGGGATGACCGGCCTGTTGCTGGAAACCAACCTGGATCGAGAGCAACGCGAATATACCCAGGCCGTACAAAGCTCCGCCGATGCACTGATGGAGATCATCAACGACATCCTGGACTTCTCCAAGGTGGAAGCCGGCAAGCTGGAACTGGAAGAGCTGGATTTCGACCTGCGCGCCTGCCTGGAGGGCATCGGCGATGTAATTGCCATCAAGGCCCAGGAAAAGGGTTTGGACCTGATCCTGCACATTGACGACGACGTACCCACCCTCGTCAAGGGTGACCCGGTGCGCCTGCGCCAGGTGCTGATCAACCTGGCCAACAATGCCATCAAATTCACCGACAAGGGCAATATACGTATCCATATCAGTAAGCTGGACGTCACCGACAAAACGGCCGACCTGCGCATTCAGGTGATCGACTCCGGTATCGGCATTCCGCAGGATCGCGTTGACCGGCTCTTCAAACCCTTCTCTCAGGTGGACGCATCCACCACACGCAAATACGGCGGCACGGGTTTGGGTCTGGCCATTACCAAACAACTGGTCGACCTGATGGGCGGCTCCATCAGCCTGAATAGCGTGGTGGGCATAGGCTCCGACTTCATCATCGACATCGGCTTCAAGCGTCAACTGGATGTTCCCGCGCGAACCGATGTGCTGGAAGGCGTGCACGTCCTGGTGATGGACCCGGATGCCCTTCGTGGACGCGCCGTTGTCTGCCTGGCTCGGTCCTTGGGCTGCATCGCCGAACTGGTGCCCAATGCCGAGCAAACCCTGGACTCCCTGTGGAATGCCACGGCCCAAGGGCAACCCTACGATGCCTTGTTCTTCCCCTATCTGGAGGACTCCCCGGAAAACGCGCAGATGGTCTCCGCGGTCAAAGGCGATCCCCAAATCAGCGGAATCCACCTCATTTTGCTGACTACCTTCCCGGACCGCGCCGACGCCATGGCGCGCTTTGAAGAAACCGTGACCGCCTACCTGGTCCGTCCGGTCAAACGACGGCTGCTTATGGAATCCCTGTGCACCGCTCTCGGACGCGCTTTACCGGAAAGCGAACCCAGGAAGATACGAACCGCCGGCGCCACACCCGCGGGTGAAAACGCCAATTACGAACTCCTGCTGGTAGAGGACAATCGAATCAACCAGAAGTTAACGCTAAGGCTCCTGGAAAAAGCGGGTTACAAGTGCGATCTGGCTATTCACGGCGGCGAGGCACTGAAAATGATCGAGGACAAGGACTACGCCCTGGTGTTGATGGATGTGCAAATGCCGGTAATGGACGGCTTCGAAGCCACGGCGTCCATTCGCGAGAACGAAGCGGAGAACAGGCGCCTGCCCATTGTGGCCATGACCGCCGAAGCCATGAAGGGCGACCGCGAGCGCTGCCTGAACGCGGGCATGGATGACTACATCAGCAAGCCGGTGCGCGCGGCCGAGCTCTACGAGATGTTGGAGAAACACCTCAAGCCCGAACACCAGACCGGCGCGTAACCCCTAGAAACACAGCAAACGACTTAAAGAATGTCACTTGAAGGCTTCCATCCGAAAATGGTCATCAAAGGATAATGTGATGTTCGCTCCGGCCGTTAAGTAGGAGTATCAGGCTCACTCCGCCATGATCTTGGTTTCAGAAGAGACATCGGGTTTAAAAGGACCGGCCGGCTACAACACACATCGATAATCCGGCCGTCTCACTCACAGCTTTGGCGCCTCGGCGTCATCCGGCAACAATGCACAAGAGGTTTAGCGTGACAAACGGAAGGGAAAATATGACGGAAAAAGACGAGGCTCTCCGCAATGCAGATTACGCGGGTCAGATCGAGGCGATCAACAAGGCTTTAGCCGTGATCCATTTCAATTTGGACGGCACGGTTATTTCTGCCAACGACAACTTCCTGGAAGCCATGGGCTATGAGTTGGATGAAATCGAAGGTCGCCACCACCGTATGTTCGTAGACGATAAAACGCGTCACAGCGACGCCTACCGGCGTTTTTGGGATAAGTTGGGGCGCGGTAAATATATTTCCGGCGAATTCCGGCGTGTCAACAAAGACGGCGAGGATGTCTGGTTGCAGGCCTCTTACAATCCCATCAAGGACCTGGACGGCAAGCCTTATAAGGTGGTCAAATACGCCACCGATATCACCCAAGCCAAACTGCAAGCCGCCGATTTAAAGGGGAGGATGGATGCTGTCAACAAGACACAGGCGGTCATCGAGTTCGACCTGGACGGCACCATTATTACCGCCAACCGGAACTTCCTCGACACCATGGGTTACCAGCTCAATGAGATCGTGGGTCAGCATCACCGCATGTTCGTAACGCCGCAGGAAGCCGGCAGCGAAAGCTACCGCCGTTTCTGGGAAAAGCTGGGCCGCGGCGAGTTCGAATCGGGAGAATTCAAGCGGGCAGCCAGGGGCGGCCGGGATGTCTGGTTACAGGCTTACTACAATCCTATTTTGGACCCGGAAGGCAAGCCCTTCAAGGTGGTCAAATTCGCCACCGATATCACCGAGGCAAAGATACAAGCCGCGGACTTCAAAGGACAACTGGAGGCCATCGGCAAGGCGCAGGCGGTCATCGAATTCAACCTGGACGGCACCATTATTACCGCCAACGACAACTTCCTCAAGACCATGGGTTACTCCCTGGATGAAATCGCGGGCAAGCACCACCGCCTCTTTGTGACGCCCGAGACGGCGAACAGCAGCGCCTACCGCGATTTCTGGCTGCACCTGGGCCGGGGCGAGCACCAGACCGGCGAGTATCGCCGTGTGAACAAACATGGCAAAGATGTTTGGCTGCAAGCTTCCTACAATCCCATCTTCACCCCCGAAGGCAAGCCCTACAAGGTGGTTAAATACGCCTCGGACATTACCGAGGCCAAGCTTCAAACCGCTGATTTTTCCGGACAGTTGGAAGCCATCAATAAATCGCAGGCGGTCATCGAATTCAACCTGGACGGCACGATTATTACCGCCAACGAGAACTTCCTGAACACCATGGGCTACCGCTTGGAGGAAATCCAAGGTCGCCACCACCGCATGTTCGTTTCTTCCGAGGAGCAGAACAGCGAGTCTTACCGGCGCTTGTGGGAACAATTGCGGGCCGGCCGATACACCTCGGGTGAATTTCGGCGCATCGGCAAAACCGGTAACTATGTCTGGTTACAGGCTTCCTACAACCCGATTTATGATCCCGAGGGCAAACCCTTCAAGGTGGTCAAGTATGCCTCCGATATTACGGCGGCCAAGATGCAGGAAGCCGATTTCACCGGTCAGTTGAAAGCCATCGACAAGGCCCAGGCGGTGATCGAGTTCAACCTGGACGGCACCATTATCACCGCGAACGATAACTTCCTGAACACCGTGGGCTACCGGCTGGAAGACATCGAGGGGCGCCACCACCGCATGTTCGTTGAAAACCAGGAGCAAAATAGCGAGGCCTATCGCCAACTCTGGGTGCGACTGAACCGCGGAGAATACGCAGCGGGTGAATTCCAGCGGGTTACCCGAAGCGGGCAGAAGATTTGGTTACAGGCTTCCTACAACCCCATTTACGATCCCGACGGCAACCCCTTCAAGGTGGTCAAATACGCCGCCGATATCACCGAGGCCAAGAACAAGGCCGACGATGATGTGCATTCCCAAGCGGTGTTCAACGAGGAACTGCAACGTTTGATCGACGAGTTGAAAGCGGGCAACCTCTCGGATCGCGGCAACCTGGCGATTTTACGCCAGGACTTCCGCACCACCATGGAAGGTTTGAACCTGGTGGTCGACGCTATCGTAGCCCCGATTGCCGAGCTACAGGAGAAACTGGACAACGTTGCCGGAGGCGATCTAACCGCCTACTTGATGGGCGATTACACCGGGGATCACGCGCGTCTGAAGAATTCGCTCAATACCAGCTTGGATTCCTTGAACGACATCCTGCAACAGGTCAGCGTGACCACCAGCCAGGTCAATACGGGCGCTTCCCAGGTTGCCGACTCCAGCCAGTCGGTTTCGCAGGGCGCCACGGAGCAGGCGTCGGCATTGGAGCAAATCACCGCCTCCATGACCGAGATCGCATCCCAAACCAGCCAAAACGCGGAAAACGCGACCGAGGCCAACCAACTGGCGGGCCTGGCCAAGAAGGACGCGGAGGAAGGCAGCGCCCAGATGCAGGAAATGCTCAGTTCCATGAAGCAAATCGACGCATCCAGCCAGAACATCTCCAAGATTATCAAGGTCATCGACGAGATTGCCTTCCAGACCAACCTGTTGGCCCTGAACGCGGCGGTGGAGGCGGCCCGGGCCGGCGTCCACGGCAAGGGCTTCGCGGTGGTTGCCGAGGAGGTTCGCAACCTGGCCGCTCGCAGCGCCAACGCCGCCAAGGAAACCACCGACATGATCGAGGAGAGTATCAGCAAGGTGAACCAGGGCAGCTCCATCGCCGCACGGACCTCGGAAGCGCTCACCCAAATCGTTACCGGCGTGGGCAAGGTCACCACCTTGATCTCCGAGATCGCGATCGCGGGCAACAAACAGGCCCAAGGCATCACCCAGATCAAGACGGCGTTGGGCCAGATGGAACAGGTGACCCAGCAGAACACGGCCAACGCGGAAGAGAGCGCGGCGGCCAGCCAGGAGCTTTCAAGCCAGGCAAGACAACTACAGGACCTGCTGACCCGGTTCACCTTGAAACAGAAAGAGGAAGCGCAACCGACGGGTGTGGACCCTCACATGATGAACCTGTTCCAACAGTTCCTGGCCCAACAAGGCATGCCGTTCGGCGGTGCTTTTCCCCAGGCCCCCCCGGTGAGGCGCCTCAACTGATCCAAAAAGGGGCGGGCGCGACGTTTTACCGCGACCGCCCGATTCGGGGGCAGGTGATAAGGTTACGGACCCGCGATATTGGTATCGAATTGCAGGTCCAATTCCCTGGGTTCCGACGGCTCCGGCGCATTGTCGATGGTCTCCAACAGCCTGGAAGCCAACCCGTCGGTAATACGACCGATGACCTGCTTGATCATCTCGTCTTCGCCGCGCAATTGGTTACTTGCCTGCGTCAGCGCTTTGAGGTGACCGGACATGTGTTCGAGGTTGGTGGAGTTGGTCAACAGCTCGGCCCAACGCGCCTCGTCATTGGCTCGATCGGACAACTGGTCCGAGAACACCACTTCACGGGTTTGCTTGTTGGTCAGGTTTACGGTTCCCGCGAACACCACCTCACGGGTCATCGTCTTCTCGTTGTAGTGGATGGTTTCTTCCCTGGGCACGTAGCGTGTTTTCTTCTTGTCACCCTCGTAATACTCAACCGGCTGGCTCCATTTCATGATCTCGTACTTCTGTTGGGACATGGGGCCGGAGGTTTTGGCGAAGACCTGGGTTACCAACCCGTTCGCTACGATTTGCGCGGTAGAAAGATCGTTGGTCAGTTGTAGGAACCGGCTTTTCCTGCCGTCCAGTTTGGCGTTCAATTCCTGGAAGATGAAATCGCCCACCGCGATACCGCCCACATTGTTGTGAGTCTTGTTCTCGAATGTGCCGAATCCCAGAATCAGTGAAGCCTGTTTGAAGGCTTTATCCCGCTCATCCACGGCATTCTTGTAATTGGCGGTCAGGTTCAACGCCTCGTTGAAGGCATGCCAGGCCGCACGAGGGTATTTCTCGTCCAGGTAGTATTGACCCATGCGGAAATAGATCTCGGTAGCGCGTCCCACGGCGTCCCGGTAGCCCTCGACTTCCTTATGAGCCAACACATAAGACGCGGCGGCGTCCCGGTAACGGCTTTCCGTCAAGTTGTCGTGACCCTGGTTGTAGAAACAGGAGGCGATCTTATCCCGACTGTCCTTGTAGTTCTCGGCATATCGCCCGGCCTCGCGGTACTGGGTGACGGCATCATGCCAGGCCCGGTCCTTGTAAAAGCGCTCGGCCTTCTGATAGGCTTCCTCGGCGACTCCCGTGGAAGCAAGCCGGATGGCGTTGGCCATGTCAATCGTTGCGAAATTGTTCATATTGAACCGCTTGAGACCGTTGAGATAAGCCTCCAATTGGCGATAATGGGTCAAGGCTTCACGATAGTTGTTTTGTTCCATATAGCCGTAGGACAGCTTCAGCTTCTCCTCGTAGGCTTTCTCCGCGATGGGCCCCAGGGTTTTCATATATTTGCTCCTGGGCTTTACATCCATCGCATCGACAATGTGACAGGCGGCTGTAAAGTTCTGGTTTTGCTTCAGGAAGGACTTGGCTACCTTGAAATGTTTTTTGGCGTTGTAGGCCTGACCGGTCAGCTTACCGGCCTCCGCCTTCTTACCGAACCATTGGGCTTGGGAGCAGGGTACAAGACTAAATAGCAATATAAGACACACAAAGGCTCTCTTGACAGACACGGCTGCCTCCTTTAATGCGATCCGGTAAATCCAATTCAGCTACTCACTCTCACATGCGAAAAAAAGGCTCGAACAAGCTCAAGAAATTTAAAAAAATCGAAGAGTAGCGTGAACAAGGCCCACCTGGCTCAACCCGGGTATGGAACCGACAGCCGGCCTGAATGATGACCCTGCTTATGAGCAAGGTGGGTTTTGTTC
>JASJCB010000295.1 GCA_030066195.1 Acidobacteriota bacterium | reverse complement strand
CAAGGCCGCCAGAATGATGAAGCCGCTCGGTTGTTCAGCCGCTTCGGTTTTTGTCTCGCCCTCGGGATGACCGGGAAGGAACAGCAACAACCCGGTAAAAGCCAGGGAAAGCATGGACATGCCGGCGAACACGCCGGCGGCGCCGAAACGCTCGATCAACAGCGGAGCGGCCAACATGCCGACCAGGGTAAACACCGCGACACTGAACGCGAAGATGGAATAGGTTTGTTGGGGTCGTTCGCTCCTGGCCGCAATGGCAGTCGCCAGGGAGATGAGTATGCCCGAACCTAAGCCGCAAACAGCACGACTCAAGTAGAGGATCGACAGGTCGGAAGCAAACGCCGCAAGCAAATCTCCGCCTGTAACGCACAAAACCCCGACCAGGGCGAAGCGGGTCCAGGGAAGTCGATCGACTCTCGACGAAACGGCCAGCGAGGCCAGGGCTACCGCGGCCAGTTGAATGGAGGCCAACCAGCCGGCGCCCCTTTCGCTGATTTCGTGGGTCACCATAGCCGCATCCAGCCACAGGGGCAAGAGTAAAAACCCCATTTGACCCAGGTTGTTGGCCATGATCATGGCGAAGAGTTGGAGACGGTTGGGTCTGAATGTCATCGGGCTCCCCCTGGTTACCGTTTGCGACCTTGGTGCGGGGTGGGTGATGCCCTTTTCGATCCAAAATCAAGAAGATGAGCCGCCGGTAATAAGGGCGGACCTGAATACGAATCGGCAATTAACGAGGATACATCAAGGAAATTATGGTTTCGGTTATGAAAACAGTCCCTGAACTTATTTCCAAAAGGGAATATCGAACAGCCGGGGATCGTCCCCGAACCCGCGCGCCACACGCAGGACATGTTTGCCGTTTTCCAAATCCCGCACCGGAATATAAGCCAGAAAACCCAAAACCCGCGTCTGGGGATCTTGATGAAAGAGCAGGTCGGGTTGAATCTCGTCGCCATTTAAAGACACGCGATAGTAGCGACGGGCGCAATCGATGATTCCGCCGGCAGCCTCCCGGCGCGCTTCATTTTCAACATCTTCCAAAGTCGGCAGGTCCTCGCAATTCGCTTCCCAGGTATCCAAACGCTTCGCGTTCATGGGCAGGAACAATTTCAGGTAGGGGTCCCGCACCACATCGGTATCTATGAAAGGTTCCTTGAAAAACCGCCTGGTGTCCTTAGGTCGCAGATTCGCATACCGATCCGCGTTCACCGCCGCGACGCCTTCCATACTGAAATACCGATGCTCCACGCTCCCCCGGCTGAAAATACCCAAGGGATAATAAAGGATCAAGATGGAGGCAAACAGGAAAACGGCTATGATCCCCCAGAACTTTTTGACCGGAATGTGGGAGGTGAACTTGGAAAAAATGGTGCCGTAAAGCGGGCTGCCGAAAAAATAAAAGGCAACCTTGTAACACCGCGGCCACCAACGTGCAATCAGTCCACCCTCCTTGAGTTTTTGGGGATATTTGCGGAAGAACTGATCGACCGCAACGAGGACGTAGAAGAGTCCCAACATAATTCCCAATAACAGGAAGAAGGCCTGTTCCAAAGGCAGCCACCAGGTCAGCGCCAATGCGGCCAGGCCGACCAGACCGATCAACACACAGAAAAACAAATTCATAATGGCGATGGATGAACCCACTGCGAAGATCAAACTTCCGAACCGATCAACGGAGCCGATCAGTCGCTCGATACTGGGCATCCGTTTCTTGAGAAATGCCTTGGAGAGCGGTCCCATGGGTTGTTTGTCCAGGTCCACATCACCGGGGAACACCGAATTGAGACCCAGCAACCCGATCCAAAACCCCCGAGCGGCCAGATGAACGAAAAAGGCGCAAATCAAACAGGCCACCGCAACGTTGCTGTAGATGACGATCATATACAAAACCAGCGTATCGGGGAACTGCACCTGTAACATGCGCAACTGATCAGCAAGCGGCTGCATCACCTGTAACAAGGAAAACACGGTGGCCACCGAGATGATCAATTCCTTCTCGGAAGTATCGAAAGAGGTACCGGAGAGATGATCGGGCAGCACCTTTTGCGGCAACACCTCGGTAGATACCGGCGCAGGCTCGGTAGAAGTCTCCGAAGACTCGAGCGGGTTTTCTTGATCGGGTTTTTCCAAGGTCATGGCATACGGCTCCCGGTTTTAAAGGTAACAGTTCTAATTCTACATTCTTCTTCAAAGGACCAGGAGTTTCAAAGGTGAAAAAATGTTACGACCGGCAAGTGGGGGACTCTCGAAGACCACTCAAGAATAACGAATTCAGGCCTTGAGAAGTGACCTTACAGAAGGAGTTTCCCTGAAGCTTCGGCGGAATCAGGATGAGTTTTGGTTATTCTATGCAGGTACCCGTCAAGGTCGTGAGGAGACGGTGGCAACCCCGAATGGACCACCGGTTGTTGAGGCGCGGCCCGGGCGCCGGGTCCTTCGCGAGAGAATTTTGATAGGCGGCCGGGGCGACGGCTTGTTTTTCGCCGGTTTTTGAAGCGCGGCCCGGGCACCGGGTCCTTCGCGAGAGAATTTTGACAGGCGGCCGGGGCGACGGCTTGTTTTTCACCGGTTTTTGAAGCGCGGCCCGGGCACCGGGTCCTTCGCGAGAGAATTTTGGTAGGCGGCCGGGGCGACAGCTTGTTTTCCACCGGTTATTGAGGGGCGGCCCGGGCACCGGGTCCTTCGCGAGAGAATTTTGGTAGGCGGCCGGGGCGACGGCAAATTTTTCGCCGGTTTTTGAAGCGCGGCCCGGGCACCGGGTACATCGCGAGAGAATTTTGACAGGCGGCCGGGGCGACGGCAGGTTTTCCGCCGGTTGTTGAGGGGCGGCCCGGGCGCCGGATCTTTTGTACGAGAATCTTGACAGGCGCCAAGCCGGACGCAAGATTCCCGGTTGCGACACCGTTCAGTTATTCCCTACTTTGACGACATCCTGTTTTTCTATGGCCTCGCGGCTTGGATCGGGTGATGATTGTGTTAAACTGGTGCTCCGGCTTGATCCTGCATAGATTCATCCGCTTTGAGGTTTTCATGTATCCCAAAATTGAACACACTCTTCGAGCGATCTGCGCTACTTTACTCCTGCTGTCGACGCTTGGTTGCGGTACTCAGGCCAAGCGGGAAGCCCCGGCCCCGGATTCACGAGGCGCCAGGGCTTACGGCGAAAAACACGGCAAGTTGACACGCTTCGGCACGATATCCTTGGGCGCTGAGGTCACCGGCATCGTGGTCGCGCCCAACGGCGATTTTTTCTTCAATGTCCAGCACCCCTCGGATAGTAACCGCAAGCCCTTCGATCAGGCCCTCATCGGCGTCGTGGCCGGTGTTGATATGAACCGATTGCCCAAGCAGTTCGATGAGTTGCCTCTTCCCGCCGACCGCGAGGCAAAAGAAAGTGTGCGCGTAGCCTTGGGTGAATACCATATTGTGGCAAGTCAGGGCGATGAACTGAAGGGTCTTGGCCGGGCTCTGGGCCAAATGCTGGATGTGAAAGGCAAGAAGGTGTTGACCGATTCCGATATGCCCGATTTCAACGCCTTCATCCCCGGCGATCGCGACGACAAAGGTTATCTGTACACCAACTGGGAGTCGGTTCCCGGCGGTATGAGCCGTCTGGCCATGACGCGCGGCGACGGCGGCCGGTGGACCGTTGACGAGGCCATGATGGTCGACTTCTCGGCCGTCGGCGGCACTTTCGCCAACTGCTTCGGCACCCTGTCTCCCTGGGGTACGCCCTTGACCTCCGAGGAATTCTTCCTGGCAGATACCCGTAATTGGAACAGCCCGCGGATGTCGGAAAGCGCCGAAATGAAAACCTTCAGCCGCCATATCGGCCGTTTTCCCAATCCCTACCGTTACGGCTACATCGTCGAGATCAAGGACCCGCTCAGCGACAATCCCAAGCCCGTCAAACACTACGCCATGGGTCGTTTCAGCCACGAGAACTCCGTGGTTATGCCCGATCGCAAAACAGCCTACATGAGCGATGACGACGGCGCCGCCGGTTTCTTCAAGTTCATAGCCGATAAGGAAGACGACCTCTCCGCCGGCACTCTCTACGCCGCCAAGGTCACCCAGGACCGCGATCCTGCCGGCGCCCTGATTCGCGACGCATCCAAGGCCGGTTTCGATATTACCTGGATCGAGCTGGCCCACGGCTCTTCTGATCAGGTCGAGCAATGGATCGCCGCCTACGACAACGTGGATCGACAGAAGGCAGCGACGGACAAAATCCTCTACCTGCCCCCAAAGGAAGTCGAGGTCTGGGCCGAGGGCAAGGCTGCCGATGACCGCGCCCTGTTTCTGGAGACTCGCCGCGCCGCCGAGCTTCGCGGCGCCAGTATCGAGTTCTGCAAGTTGGAAGGCGTCGTCATCAATTACCAGGGCGCCGCTTCCGGCAAGGTCCCCTGGCTTTATGCCGCGATTTCCAATGTTTCCGGCGGTATGGCCGACGACAAGGGCGATATTCAACTGGACAAGAACATCTGCGGCGTGGTCTACCGGATGCGCCTGGACGCGAACTATAACGTGAATCGCATGGTGCCCATGGTGACCGGCGGCCCTTACGATGCGACCAGTCAGTCGGAACCCTGTCCCAACGAAAATATCGCCAATCCGGATAACCTGCAGGTGTTGCCTGACGGCCGTGTGATCATCGTAGAAGACGGCTATCACGAAAACGCCATGTTGTGGATCTTCGAACCCGCTGAAAACTGAGAGGGGTGTTGCCGGCCATGAACCGATGTTTTCTCCTTTTGCTCCTTATCCTGACCGCGTGTCGTGAGGAGCAAACGATCGACAGTCCGCCGCCGCTTCCGGCCGCGGGTCGCCTGCACAATGTGGAGGCGATTGTTCCCCCGCAGTGCTATACCAAAACGGAGAGCCGCTTTAACCCTTGTTATGTCTGCCATCAGAACCAGGACGGCAGACCCAACACCATGGCGGACGGCAGCCTGCAACTGGAATACGCCTTTTCCGATGTGGGCGAAACCAATCACTGGTTGAACCTGTTCCGCGATTTCACCGATGCCGTGGCCGCCTACAGTGATGCCGATATCGACACCTGGGTTGCAACGGAAAACTACACGGATCTGGCTCCCAGGCTGCGCAAAAGCGAGTGGCGCGGTTACATACCTGATCTGAAGGATCTTCATCTGGGCGCGGATGCCTTCGACGGTGAGGGTTTTGCCCTGGACGGCAGCGGTTGGGTTGCCTTCAACTACAAACCGCTGCCCAGCACCTTCTGGCCGCTCAACGGCGCCACCGATGACGTGATGATCCGCCTGCCTGCCGTTTTTCGCGAATCCCGGGAGTTGTACCGTCTCAACCTGGCCTTGTTGGAAGCGGCGATCAAAGATCTGGCCGAAATCACCGTCAACCCGGTCGATGAGACCGCTTTGAACATCGACCTGGACGGCGACGGTCAATTGAGCCGGGCGGTAGTCTTGAAACGCGGTGAAACTTACCTGGGTGCGGCAAGCGATATTCCGGTAACGCCGTTCCTCTACCCCGAGGGCACCGAGTTCCTGCATTCCGTGCGCTACCTGGGCATCACCGAGGACAACCGTATCGTTATCCCGCCGCGCATGAAGGAGCTCCGCTACATGCGCAAGATCCGGTTTTTGAGCCCGGCCGCCCTGGCTCATCGCTACTACACGGAAAAGCGCGAAAAGCAAGCCGGCGAACTACCGCAATTCGTAGCCTTGGAAGATCGCGGTTTCAATAACGGCTTCGGTTGGGAGGTCCTGGGTTTCATCGAGGACAAGGACGGTAAGCTGAGACCGCAAAAATTCGAGGAGAATCTGTTCTGTATGGGCTGCCACGGCACCGTGGGCGCCACCATCGACCAGACCTTTGCTTTTGCTCGCAAGCCCACGGGACCCAAGGGTTGGCGCTACATCGACCTGACGCAACTTCACGATGCGCCGACCCTGGGAGAGGGGAGGGGAGAGATCGCCGCCTACTTCTCCCGAGTAGGCGGCAGTGACGAGTTCCGCCAGAATAAGGAGACCCTGGCCCGGTTCTTCAACCCGGACGGAACGGTGAATCTGAAGGCGGTCGAAAAGGCAAGCTACGCGGAACTGATCACGCCGTCCCCGCAAAGGGCGCGCGCGCTGAACAAGGCATACCGCGTCCTGGTCGAGGAACAAAGCTACGTCTTCGGCCGCGACGCCCACGTAAAACCCATGCGCAACGTCTTCACCAGGATCGATCCGGAAACGGCCCCGGTGTTGGCCCCCGATAAATTCGTCCAGGGCGACCTCAGATTGGACTGGTCCGCAAGCACCAAAAAACGCGATGACCTGTAAGACTAGGACTCAGGTTGTGCCCAATGCTTCCAATTCCTCAACCAGTCTGAAAACAACAGTGGCAATGGATGCCGGGTAGATTGTATTTCCCATAGCGTCGGCCCAAAGTTTCCGCGCGCGGGTTTTTGCTATTTCCCGTTTCGCATCGATCTTATCGAATGGGACATGGTTCTTGTCGAAATCCGGGAGGTAGGTCTTCAGCAGATCTTTTGCTTTCCTCGGAGTGCCTGCTTTTGCATCCTTGGGCATCTCGTAATGCAGCAGAAGCCAGATTTCAAATGCAGGAAAGGAAACGGCTTTGTTGAAAGGGTTTGCTTTCTGAAATTCCTCTCGGCCCAGGTTGTATCGTTGCCTGTCCTGAGGTTCGCAATCATAGATCAACCAGGACTGATCGATAACAATATCCCTTTCCTGCTCCAAGATTTTTTGGGCGGCTAGCCGCAGACGGCGTGGGTCACCCTGTCTTTTTCCCTCGACCACCTGAACTCTTGCAAGCCTTGGCGCAATAGACAGTTTATTTTTCAGGGCTCTGAAGTATTGTGGCTCCGTTTCCTCGCCCTCACAAAAGATATAGATTACTTTTTTCGGTTGTCGGTTTCCCGGTCTTCTCTGCCTTCCCTGGGGCCGTTTCCTTTTTCGACGGCCCATTAGACGGCCTCGTTCAGGATGGGAACCCCACCGTAACGGCCGATCAGATATCCTTTTTCCAGGGCTTCGTCATTGCGCACTTTAAATTCCCAAAGCGAATAGACCCTGGTCGCCCCACGTTTGTCTTTTTGAGTGAGCCAAATCTGGTCCCGTCTCAGGTATCGCTTGTCCAACAGATGGGTTTGGTGGGTGGAAAAAAGGAGTTGGGCCGGGTTTTCTTGTTTGCTTTCCCGGTGGAATATCGCAAGCAGGTGCCGGACCAGATTAGGGTGTAAGCTGGACTCCAATTCGTCGACCACCAAAACGGCGCCCTGTTGAATCGCCTGGTGCAACGGTCCCGATAAGGTGAACAATCGTCGTGTTCCCAAAGATTCCCGGTTGAAGTCGAAAGCAATCATTCCCTCGCCGTCCGAGTTCGGATGATATGCTTTGAGGACCGGCGTGACCAGGCTCCCATGGGCTTTTTTCTTCAATTCATCGAGGAATTGACTCTGTAGTTCTTCAGGTAAATTATCGGCCTGGCTCAATGCTTCGGCCAGGGGTAGTTCTTCCAGCTTTAGCTTGAGGATGCCGGTGTCGGAAGAAACCATGAGATCATTGACGAACTCGCTGTAAGCCGTGTCCTGCTTGAGCTTGTTCATGGCATAGAGCCGTATTTGGAAGGGGTCGGTACGTCCCAGGTCCAAGAATAAGACGTTTTCTCTCAACCATTGGTAGATCGGGGCCAGCAATGGGTGTTTCTCGGTTGCGCCGGCCTTGGAAAGGAACAGGGTGTTGTCATTGGTGCGCTCCTCGGCGACGGTGCGATAGGTCTTGGTACGAACCGCTCGTCCTATCCACACTTTCTCTTCGTCGGGATGACGGTGCAGCCAGGTTTGGCCGCGCGCGGTGGGATAGGCATAGAGCCACTCTTCACGAACGCGATTTTCATCTACCAGAAAACCGTATTGCAGGCGCAGGGGTTTACCCTCGACTGGCGCAAAGAACGTCAGCTCAAATAGACCGGGTTCGGCCTGATTGCTGAAAGCAAAGGGTTCCATACCGGTTGGTTCGTTTTCGGCCAATTTATGCGAGTCGCGGATGAACCGCAGCATAAACCGTAGCGCCGAAAGTAAATTGCTTTTGCCCGAGGCATTGGGTCCATACAAAACCAGCGACTTCAAAAGGCGTTGCGGCTTGGGTTCAGGAGTCATGAACACATAGTCCGGGTTTTCAATAGTCTTGGCAGTTCCCGCGGCAAAGTCAAGGACCTGCTCTTCCAGGATCGATCGAAAGTTGGCAACTCGAAACGTTACAATCATGCTATCTCCTGGTGTTTTGTGGGCTAAATCCACGCAAAATACATTATACGTGATTAAAAACCTGCCGTAAATCAAACCTTGGAAAGCGATCGGTCTCCAGGCCTTTGTCCGGTCCGATGCGTTCCGGCCCCGGGACCCATTGCTCTTCGATCTCCCCCTATGCCCGACACGCCCTTCGGGTTTACAATAAAACGGGGACCAAAATACAACCACGGATGGAGCGCCGATGCCCGAGAGCAAGGTATACGATCTTTTTATCGCCGGAGCCGGACCGGCAGGCACCGCGGCGACCTTGCGCGCCCGGGAACTGGGTTTGCAGGTGATACTCACCGACATGGACGATGTCATGGCGCGAGTCCGTGATTACGGCCCGGTCCTTTCTGAAAACACGGAGGACATCCATGCCGATCGATTCCCCAAGGGCGGCGAATGGATAGACGGTTTGCGTTTCACCCCCGCGGAACTACCCACCCTGGTCGCTGCCTATAAAAAGCTGATCGCCGTGTCGGGAGCGGCCTGTCGCATCGGTTTGGAGTTGACCGGCATTCGCCGGCGCTTGGACGGCAGTTACGAACTGACCTGCTGGGACCACACCATCCGCGAGGAACGTACGAAACACGCGCGCTTCGTCTTATTGACGCTGGGTCGCGGCATGCCTTATTGCCTGGACATCCCCGGCGATACCGGCGATATCGCCCGGCAACTGCTGCATGCGGGCGCCTTCACGGGCAGGCCCGTTTGTGTGCTCGGCGCGGGCACAACCGCTGCCGAAACCGTGATCGCCGTTTCCCGGGCCAAACGTGCCTCCGGTGACGCCGGCAAGGTCTACTGGTCTCATCGCGGCGCCCACCTTCCCCGTATTCCCAAGGCTCTATCCGAGACCTTTTACGAAGCCTACGTGGGTAACGGCAATATCGCCTTTCTTCACGGCAGCGAACCGCTGGCAGTGTTGCATCCGGTTCGTGGCGAGAAACTGCTTTTATTGCGCACCGACTTGCGCTTCATGGAGGGACGTCCCAATGAAGGCGCCTATATGGAGTTCCCCGTCGGCGACGTCATCGCCTGCTTGGGCGAGGAGATTCCCGAAACCCTGCTCAAAGCGCTGGGCATCCCTTTGGTTAACGGCGGCGCGGGTAATCGCCGGCGTCTGGTTGTAACGCCGGAGGGAGAAACGGTGCGGCCCGGTATCTTCCTCGCGGGTTCCCTGCTTTGTCCGGGCTACCTGGAGGCTCGCGACTTCGAAGACGACCCGGCGGGATTCCTGGAGAGGGAACGGCCGGACGGGATTATCGAAGCCTTACACGGCGGTGTCGCCGTCGCGGAGGTGATCGGCGCCCGCCTGTCCGGTGAAATCAGCCTGGATACGCCCGGAACATCGCCGGTTGCCGTGGCGTCGACTGGAACAGATGCGGGCGAATTACGTTTGGTCCGTGTTTCACAGACCGGCGCTCGCGGGGAGGTTTTTACCCTTCAAACCGGCGGCGCCACCACGCTGGGCCGCCGCGGCTGCGATATCAATTTTGCCGATGACGACCAACTCTCCGATCACCATGCCACCGTCGTCCGGCTCAATAAAGGTTACGTGCTGCGCGACGAGAACAGTTGGACCGGGGTCTTCTGCCGCCTGGCGCCCGCCGCGGCTACTCCGGTCAAGGAGGGTTCCCTGTTGCGCCTGGGCCGCCAGTTCCTGCTGTTGGGTGAGGAGGCAGGGGGCTACATCGTTTCGCATTACGACAACCAGGGGCAGGAGAAGGGACGCTATCCCTTGAGAGAAAGAGCGCTGGTTTTCGGCAGCGATGCGCCCAATACCCTGAGTTCCAACGACAACACCCTCTCCGGTAGACACCTGGTGATCTTCTCGAAAGAGAGCGGCATGGTGGTGCGTGACCTGGATAGTGAAAGCGGGTCCTATCTGCGGGTACTCGGCCAAATGGATTTGCAGCACGGCGATTGTTTCACCATCGGCAACCAGTCTCTTATGTTCCTGGAACACCGGGAGCCGATCGAAGAACAGGAGGTGGAACCGGAAGGCGTTCCCGTCAAGACCGGCGATCCGTCGATCACCTTTTCCGGTACGGGGGTTACCATCCCGGTTACGGCCGGCCGCTATATCCTCGACGTTGCCCAGGAAAACAACATATGGATCCGTTCAGAATGCAAATCCGGCGTTTGCGGTAGCGATCCCCTGCGCATCGTCAGCGGCGGCGAATACCTCTATCCGCCGCCGGGAGAAACTGAAAAAGAGACCCTGGAGGCTCTATGCGGTCAGGATTCCAAAACCTGTCGCCTGGCCTGCCGTTGCCGAATCTACGGCCCGGTCGTCGTGGAACTCATCGATTCGTAGCGAGAAAAGCAGATTCGAATGAGGGCCGCGAACCGCCGGTGTGTGTGCTCCCCAACTTCAAATCATTCCATGGGTAACGTTTTGCTTTTCACGACCGTACGCAACATGCTAGCGTGTTGGACGGAGGTGCTCATGACCGCAACACTGTATTACCTGCATGGCAGGGATTCCTCGCCACAAGGCTTCAGGGCCGAATACCTGCGGAACCATTTTCCCGATATCATCGCGCCCGAGTTGAAACCCGATGTCATCGAGCGTCGGGCGGTTATCGATCCGCTGATCAAGCCGGAGGCCGTGTTGATCGGTTCCTCGATGGGCGGAATGACCGCCCTTGATTTTGTAGGTCGTTTCCCCGAAAAGGTAAAGGCCATGGTGCTGCTGGCGCCCGCCGTGGGTTTTACCGACCCCGCTTTCCAAACACCTGAAATTCTGGCTTTTGTCAACAATCTGGTCGTTCCGCCGGGTGTGCCCGCTACCGTCATCGCCGCCCTCGGGGACGAAGTCATTCCTCTTGCTTCCATCAAGGCGCTGGTCAGTCGGTCCAAGGGCGCCGAAATCGTTTATCACGAGGTCGACGATACCCATAGCCTCCGCGGCCGGGCCTGTTTGGACCTGATGACTGAGGCAGCTCGAGGCTACATGCTTTAAAGCAGTTGGACGCACACCTCTTTCCACAATAGTGTGCTTTAAACTCTAAGCGCTGCCGTTTTTCGACGGGGTTAACTTGACTGCTTGCAGCGTGATGTAGATTTTTTAGCAACATACTACCGAATTGGTCGATAACCCGAGAAGGTAACAAAAAGCTGATGCACGGATGCATCTGCATTGGAAAAGGATTTCCGCTATGAAAATTATCAGTTCGTCTATTGCGTTGGATAGCCGGAGGGCATATCTCCAACACCAGGAATCGCGTGAGAGCTTGCGAATTGTCTCGGGAAACAACTCGCTGTCTTACGATTCCTTTGAAAGTTCCACTGTTTTCGAAGGTAGCCGGGAATTGACCATCGGTCGCCTGGCCCAAGATACCGTCGACTTGAG
>JASJCB010000291.1 GCA_030066195.1 Acidobacteriota bacterium | reverse complement strand
GTTTTGTTCTTCCCGGGAAGAACAAAACATCTTTCGACCAACCGGTCTTTTATGCATCCAAAGCCCAAAGGTG
Organism: Acidobacteriota bacterium; assembly: GCA_030066195.1. Taxonomy (GTDB): domain Bacteria; phylum Acidobacteriota; class Holophagae; order Acanthopleuribacterales; family Acanthopleuribacteraceae; genus JASJCB01. Next base: position 11,506 of record JASJCB010000291.1, on the reverse strand, counting down.
TCATTGGGTTGTTTTATGCATCGACCTTCCTTGATGTTTTGAGCAATGATTGACTCGGTACGGTAGATGACAACCTGCAAATTCCCTTATCTTTGACAATACCCTGGCAAAGAAAACACTGGATCTTGCCGAAGGACCGGGCCTCTGCTACAATAAACCCGAATAACTGTTCTGTTTTCCTTGTTCCCACATCATTCCACGGAGGATTGCCATGTTCCGGTACTTTTTGATCATTTTGACAGCACTACCCGCTTCCGCCCAGATTTCCAGCGATTTCGAGAACTGGCTGGACAGCAACGGCTATGCTTCCTATAACTTCGAACGCGACGATCTTGTCGGCGGTTCCTACGGCGGTCGCGATTATTCAGGCCAACCGGTCAATAACCAACCCGTAATCTTCATCCACGGCAACTCGGACCGCGCGGCAGGCGGAGAGTTCGGCGGTTGGCTCGATTCCATCGATTACTTCAAAGCGCAGGGTTATACCAATGCCGAGTTGTACGCCACCACCTGGGGCCCCGCGGACGGTGACCAGGCCTCCAACCAATACCATTCCCGCGATTATGTCACCCGGATTCGAGCCTTTATTCTGGCGGTCAAAGCCTACACGGGCGCGAGTAAGGTAGACGTGATCGGTCACTCGATGGGCGTCACACTGGGCCGCAAAGCCATCAAGGGCGGTTGGCACTCCGATTTGCTGGCGGGCGGCAGTTATTACGTGGGAAATGCCATCACCGGCAGCATCGATACTTTTGTGGGCATTGCAGGCGCCAACCAGGGACTGGTAGCCTGTTACCTGACCGGGCCCACAACGCCCACCTGCGGCTCCACCAACGGGCTGTATCCCGGCTACCTCGTATGGGGACTGGGACCTTACGGTGTCTCCGATATCCTGACCGACTTGAACAACTCGAGCGGATATGAAGGCAGTTGGGTCTTCAGTATCTGGTCGACTGCCGACGGATTGATCGGTTACAACAACCTGGTCTACGGCAAACGCACCTCGCGCATTCCAGGCCAGGACGGGGAACGCACATTCGCCGGCAGCGCTTATGACCATTTCGGTTGTAAGGACTTAACCGGATACTACCAGTGGCGCATGGTCACCGTACACGCTACCAATTAAGCTAACTCGATCCGGAGCTTGCAACCTCGCATGCTCCGGTTCCATCGTTCCTGCTTCGGATTAGGAAAGACGTGCTCTAACCGCCGCGCTCAAACGCTTGCCGTCGGCGCGGCCGGCCGCGCGTATCCCGGCTTCTTTCATGACGGGGCCCATGCCCTTCATATCGGAAACGCCCATTTCGATAACGATTTCATCGATCATAGCGGTCACCTCGTCATCGCTCAACTGCTTGGGTAAAAAGGTTTCGATGACGGAGATTTCAACGCGTTCTTTGTCCGCCAGTTCGGGGCGCCCGCCTTTCTCGAACTGGGCGATGGAGTCCAGACGCTGCTTCTTCATGGTTTGCAGCAGTTTGATCAGACCCTGTTCGTCCAACTCATCGGCGCTCTTGGCCGTTTCAGCTTTCAAGATCTCGGCTTTGATCAGGCGTACGGTCGCCAACCGATCCTTGTCGCGGTTCTTCATGGCCGCCTTCAATTCAGCGGAAATCTGGTCTCGTATCGCACTCATCGTGAACCTCCTTCAAGGTGAGACCTTATGCTAACCATTAGCCGTGCAAGTTGCAAGTTCCCCGCGAAGAAAACAGGGATTCATAGAAATCGAAGGAATTTGCACGTGTCACGTGAACATAATGGCGCCGGTCTCGGCCTGGGAAGCAGACCATCACTCGGGATGAATACACGGTACGAGTTGTATCGACGGGCTGACTGCATTCGCGGGTGGGTTTTTATTCACGATTGACTTCCGTGCGGTACGCTAGCGCGTGCATCCGCGCTGAAAATCGTATATGGTTGTAGTGCCCGGGGCGCTACCGCCCTGTTTCACACTCCCTCGCGTCATTGACTCCCACGACGAATTCCCCTAGGAGGATCGGTTTGAAAACCCTGATGAGCTTGCTTGCTGCGCTCATGTGTCTCTCCGTGCTTTCCGCCGAGATACCCGAGGCGCGCATCTTGCGCTTTCCCGACATTCATGGAGATCGCATCACTTTTGTGCATGCCGGCGATATCTACATCGTCGACGCGGACGGTGGTCCGGCCCACCGCCTTACCTCTCACGAGGGCCGCGAACTGTTTCCAAAATTCTCCCCTGACGGCCGCCATATTGCCTTCTCCGCCGAGTACAGCGGCTCCCGCCAGGTCTATGTGATCGATGCCGCCGGCGGCGCTCCCACGCAGTTGACCTGGTATAACGATGTCGGCGCCATGCCCCCGCGCGGCGGCTTCGATTATCAAGTCATGGATTGGACCCGTGACGGCAAGTCCGTCCTTTTTCGCGGCAATCGCCTGCCCTGGGGCGTCCGTATGGGCAAATATTTCACCGTGCCAGTTGAAGGCGGTCTGGAAACCGCGCTGCCCATCCCCGAGTCCGGTACCGGCATGTTTTCTCCCGACGGCAAAAAAATCGTGTACAACCCCATGAGTCGGGAATGGCGCACCTGGAAGCGTTATCGCGGCGGTCGCGCTCAAGACGTATGGATCTATGACCTTGAAGCCAATACAAGTAAAAAGCTGACGACTCACAACATGACCGACAACATGCCGGTTTGGGTGGGCGACAAGATCTACTTTGCCTCCGATCGCGAATACACGCTCAACCTGTACAGCATCTCTCCCGACGGCGGCACCCCGAAAAAAGTCACCGATCACAAGGAATGGGATGTTCTCTTTCTCAGCGCCGGTCCAAAGCGCATCGTCTATGAGAACGGCGGCTACATTCGTCGTTACGATCCCGCGAAGGATGAAGATGTCAAGGTCACCGTGCGCATCCTGGGCGATTTCACCGAGACCATGCCCAAGGTACGCAAGATCAAGGATTTCATCTACGACGGAGACATTTCCCCCAGCGGTAAGCGCGTAGTTGTTGAAGCGCGCGGCGATATTTTCAGCGTCCCGGCCAAGGACGGCCGTATCCGCAACCTGACCAACAGCCAGGGCGTGCGGGAACGCAATCCTTCCTGGTCGCCGGACGGTAAGTGGGTCGCTTATCTAAGCGATCGCGACGGTGAATACCAGGTCTACGTCCGCGCCCAGGACGGCAGCGGCGACGAGCGGCGTATTACCAACGGTATGAACGTCTGGCTGTTCAGTCCCACATGGTCGCCCGACAGCAAGAAACTGGCCTTTGCCGACAAAACCCCCAAGCTGAACGTGGTGAACGTGGAAAGCGGCGAAGTGATCGAGATCTCGCGCAACAAGTACAACTATCAGGTCCTGTTCAGTTGGTCGACTGACAGTAATTGGCTGGCCTATACCAAGGGTAACGAGAACGGTCTGACTTCCATCTGGGCCTACGATGCCGGCGCCAAACAGCACCACCAGTTGACCAGTTCCTATATCCACAGTTATGCGCCCTCCTTCTCGCCGGACGGCAAGTATCTCTACTTCCTGTCGGGCCGCGATTTCAACCTTACCTTCAGTGATTGGGAGTTCGACTATCTCTACACCAACGCGGATCGCATTTACGCTGCCGCCCTGAGAGACGACGTCCCCAATCCCTTCGCGCCGACCAGCGATGAGGAAGAGATTGCTGAAGAGAAAAAAGAACCCGAGGAACCCAAGGACGACAAAAAGAAGAAAAAGAAAAAAAAGAAGGCTAAGAAGGACGATGCCAAGGAAGGCTCAGCCGGTGACAGGAGCAAACCCACGCTTCAGGTAGCCGGCTTCGAAGATCGCGTCTTCGTCCTGCCGCTTCCTTCCGGTAACTACAGGGCGCTGACCGCGACGGATGCCGGCGTGGTATTCATGCAGGACAGCAACCTGCGCTACTTCCAGTTGAAAACGAAAAAGGCCGAAACCGTGATGGAACGGGTCGGAAGCTACGCACTGGCCGCCAAGGGCAAAAAATTGCTTTACTTCTCGCGCGGCACATACGGTACGGCCGACCTGAAGAAAGGCGCCAAGGGTGCGCCGCTGCCCCTGGACAACCTGGAAATGAAGGTCGATCCGAAGGCAGAATGGCAGCAAATCTACAAGGATGCAGCCAGGCTGATACGGGACTGGTTCTACGACGGCGGTATGCACGGCTATGACTGGGACGTACTAGTTAAAAAGTACCAGCCCATGGTGGACGCTATGCGCAGCCGAGCGGACCTGGATTTCATCTTGGGCGAATTGGGCGGCGAACTGAATGCCGGTCATTATTATGTGAACTCCGGTGATAACGTACAGGTGACCCGTCGGGACAACGGCCTGTTGGGCGCCCGCATTGTGGCCGATGACTCCGGCTACTATAAAGTCGGCAAGATCCTGGACGGCGAGAACTGGCACCCCAACTTCCGCTCCCCTCTTCGCGACGTCGGCGTCAATGTCAACGAGGGCGATTTCATCCTGGCCGTGGACGGCGAGGATATCAAAACCGACACCAATTTCTACCGCACCCTGGAACACAAGGGCAACCGCCTGGTGAGCCTGTTGGTCAACGACAAGCCCACCAAGGAAGGCGCCCGCATGGAAAAGGTGCGCACGATAACGCGCGAAACCAATCTCTTCTACCTGACCTGGGTCAACGAACGCAAGAAGATGGTGGCAGAGAAATCCGGCGGTCGCATCGGCTATATGCACCTGCCGAACACGGCTGTAGACGGCAACCGCGAGTTGCACAAGAACTTCTACGCCCAAATGCACAAGGAAGCCCTGATCTTCGACGATCGCTACAACGGCGGCGGTTTCATTCCCTTCAACATGATCCAGTTGATCGAGCGCCCCGTGCTCAGTTACTGGGCGCGCCGCAACATCGCACCCATGCGCACGCCGACTTACGCTCACACGGGACCCAAGGCTACCCTGATCAACGGTCTGGCCGCCTCCGGCGGTGACGCGTTTCCCTATTACTTCCGCGAGCGCGGTTTGGGGAAACTGTTCGGCACGCGCACCTGGGGCGGTCTGATCGGCTTGTCCGGTAACCCGGGTTTTGTGGACGGCGGCTCGGTTTCGGTGCCCATGTTCCGCTTCTATGACTTGGACGGCAATTGGGCGATTGAAAACGAGGGTGTCTCGCCCGATGTCGAGGTGGTCGACCTACCGCACCTGGTGGCCCAAGGCCAGGACCCGACATTGGAAGCCGCGATCGACCATTTGATGAAGGAATTGGAAAGGAACCCGCCGAAGGCTCCGGCTATTCCTACGCCTCCGGACGAATCCAAACTGAAATGAACCGGTTCATGGAGGCGGTAAGCCGCAAGGGCCCCGCCTCCATGCATCTTTTCCGCACGGTTTACGCTTAAATATACAAGTGCCGGCGAACGGCGCACCTCGTGAAACCGGTGTTCATGCAGAGCACCCCAACGGGCGGGCAGGTGGATTGATCGCTTGTAATCCCGCCGCTTGACTCTTGGAGCTTTTATGCGACCTCATGCCCTGATGCTGCTGTTTTTGTTTTTGACGGGATTCCTCTCGGCAACCGATGCGGGTCTGAATCTGAACGAACCCCTTCCCGCCGATCCTTCTTACATCGTGAAGAAGTTGGATAACGGTTTGACCTATTACATCCGCACCAACAAAAAGCCCGAGAACCGGGCGGAACTGCGTCTGGTGCTGAACGCCGGTTCCATGCAGGAAGACGACGACCAGTTGGGTCTGGCCCACTTTATCGAACACATGGCCTTCAACGGTTCGACCAACTTCTCCAAAAATGAATTGGTGGACTACCTGCAAGGCGCGGGCATGCGCTTCGGCCCGCACCTGAACGCGGTCACCAGTTTCGATCGCACCGTCTATATGTTACGCGTACCCACCGACCAGGACGATGTGCTGGCCAAGGGCTTTCAAATCCTGGAAGACTGGGCCCACGGTTTGACCCTGGACGCCGAGGAAATCGACAAGGAACGCGGCGTGGTCATCGAAGAATGGCGCAGCAATCGCGGCGCGGGCATGCGTATGTTCGAAAAACAAATGCCGCTGATGTTCAAAGGTTCCCGCTACGCAAATCGCTTGCCCATCGGCAAGGTAGAGATTCTGGAATCGGCTCCTCGCGAGGCGGTCCAACGCTTTTATAAGGATTGGTACCGTCCCGACCTGATGGCCGTGGTGGCTGTCGGCGATTTCGATGCCGCCGTGATCGAGAAGTACATCGTCGACCACTTCTCCAAGATTCCCGCGGCAAAAAATCCTCGCGAGCGCAAGGTATTCCCGGTTCCCGGCCACAAGGACACCTTGTTTTCCATCGAGACCGACCCGGAGCTGACCTCCTCCAGCATCAATGTGATGCATAAGCATGCGCCCGTGACCTACAAAACCGTCGGGGATTATCGCAAACTGGTGATCGAGAACCTCAGCGAGAGCCTGTTCAACCAACGCTTGAGTGAATTGACTCGCGAGGCCGATCCGCCCTTCCTGGGCGCCTATGCCGGCGCAAGTTCCTTTGTGCGCAGCCTGCGGAGCTACAGCTTGAACGTTTCCGTCAAGGAAGGCCATTTCGAGCAGGGTTTCGTCACCTTGCTACGGGAAATGAAGCGTGTGAAACAACACGGTTTCACCCAGAGCGAACTGGACCGGGCTCGCAAGCAAACCCTACGCAGTTTGGAAGTTGCCTATAACGAACGCGACAAGTCCGACTCGCGTACCTTTGTCTCCACCTGCATCAGTCACTTCCTGGAAGGCGAGGCCCTGATCGAAATTGATCAGATCTTCCCCCTGTTCAAGGCCATCCTGCCGACTATCACGTTGGAAGAATTGAACACGGCGTCCGACGGCATGATGACCGAGGAAAACCGCGTAGTCATGATCACCGCGCCCGAAAAGGAAGGGCTGGCGGTTCCCACCAGGGACGAGGTGCTGAGTTGGTTCGACAAAGCGGAAAAGTTGACCTTGGAACCCTATAAGGACAAGGTCAGCGACGCCCCGCTGGTCCAAAACCCGCCCAAACCCGGCAAGGTTGTCGAAGAGAAGAAACACGAGCGAGTCGGCGTCACCGAATGGAAACTGTCCAACGGTGTGCGCGTGGTTTTGAAACCCACCGATTTCAAAAACGATCAGGTCATGTTCACCAGCTTTAGCGAGGGCGGCACCAGTCTGGCTCCCGATGCCGACTATCGTTCGGTAGCGGTGGCGACATCCCTGATTCGCTCCAGCGGGCCGGGTCGTTTCGATGTAGATGAACTGCGCAAGAAACTGGCGGGCAAGGTTGCCGGCGCCAATCCCGGCATCGGCGCCCAAACAGAGAGCATCAGCGGCGGCGGCTCACCGGCGGACCTGGAAACCGCTTTACAGTTGGCCTATCTCTATTTCACCGAACCCAAGATCACCGAGCGCGCGCACAAAGCCACCCTGGCTCAGTGGGAGAACTTCGTGCGCAACCGCCTCAAGCGACCGGGCACAGTCTTTGGTGATGCGGTCATGGCGAAGTTGTATCAGAATCACCCCCGCTACAAACCTTGGACGGTTGAACTGCTGAAACAGGTAGATCCGGACAAAGCGCTGGCCTTCTACAAAGACCGCTTTGCGGATGCTTCCGACTTCACCTTCATCTTCGTCGGTAACTTCGAGTTGGACAAGATCAAACCCATGATCGAGACCTGGTTGGGCGGTCTACCTGCCATAGATCGGAAAGAATCCTGGCGCGACCTGGGCGTGGAACTGCTCAAGGGCAAGCACAACCTTGTCGTGCGCAAGGGTCTGGAACCTCGCGCCACGGTGAGCATTCGCTTCCACGGCGACCATCCCTACAATGCTAAAGATCGCTATGCCATGTCCTCGCTGAACGAGGCATTGAATATTCGCTTCACCAAACTGCTGCGCGAGGAGATGGGCGGCGTTTACGGCGCTTCCGTCAGCGGCGGCTTGTCCCGTTGGCCCAAGGGGAACTTCAACGCCAGTATCGACTTCACCTGTGACCCGGAGCGAGCGCAAGAATTGATTACTGTCTGTTACACCGAATTGGAGCGCCTGGCCAAAGAGGGCTTCGAGGAAGAGACGGTGAAAAAGGTGAAGGAAGCCCAAATGCGCAGCTACGAGGAAGGATTGGAGCGCAACTCATTCTGGCAAGGAAATCTTTCCTTCCGCTATCGCCATGGCTTGGATCCCAACGGTATCTTGGACTATCCCAAGGAGCGGGTCGAGACGCTAACCAAAGAGACCTTGCAAAAGGCGGTCAAGACCTTCTATCTGGGTCCCAATCGTCTTGAAAGCCTGCTGCTTCCCGAGGAAGGCGCGGCCGAATCCAAGGGCGGCGAATAAATCAACCGGGGCGGCGGGCACCTGCCGCCTTTCTTCTTATTTAGTTGCAAACAACTCGTCGATGCTGGATACGTCGAAGAGAGCTTCAAACCATTTGTCTAGTGTACTGCTGTCAGCATCCTCGATCTTTGATTCCGCCCATTCGGGGACCAAACCGAACTTTTTATGTATCAATTTCCGAAAGAGTTTGACCTCTTTTTCTCGACCTTGCTCCAGACCTTGCTCCAGACCTTGCTCCAGACCTTGCTCCAGACCTTGCTCCAGACCTTGCTCCAGACCTTGCTCCAGACCAGTCTCAAGGCCTTCTTCGAATAACATGGTTCCCCAACTACCAAGATACATCTTCATCTTCTCATCTCCTACTTCCTTATTTAGTTCCTGCTTGAGCTGCTTGTCAAGCCCCATGGGCAAGCGCATGACATAATCGATGAAGTTCAGTAGATCCACGGTTTGCTGTCTCGACCATTTTCGTCGGAGTAGCAACCGGATTAATCGGAATTTTATCATGTATCGCCGGCGATCATCCTTTTTGGTAAGTAGAGATTGAAGATGCGCTACTACCACCAATGCAAACGGACTGTCGTTTTCAGCAAGCTCATCCATGCGTTCGCGATAGTCCCACAGTTTGACCGTGGGAAATTCAATCGATGTTTTGCTGCCAAAATAACCGTAGCTGAATCCCTTGGGATGCCAATTCGGGTTACTGTCGGCCAGGATTGCAAGGCTGACTACGACCCGACCGTATTTGTCAAACCCGCGATAGTTATAGATGAACATTCTTTTCCCAAAGTCACTGTCGCGGGCGGCTTGGACCTCGACATGGATTAGAATCCATACTTCTTCTTTCTTTCCGACCAAATAGACCTTAACCAGCTTATCTACACGCCGGTCACCCTCCTCATTGTCCAAACCAAGTTCTTGAAGCTCCTGTTCCAAGAACACGAAAGACCGGCTCCAGTCAATGCCGGCAAAAACTTTGGGGAAGAAAAACAGCATGAATTCGGGAAAATAATTACTGATGACCTTTTTCCAGGGATGATCGTACAGGTTGTTCGTTTTTATGTCAGAGCGATCGGGTTGCATGAATACTCCAGATTCGTTAGTCTGGAGATCCTAACACTCACGCTCTTTCTCTTGTTGAACAATTTTCTCAATGCTTCTTTTTTATTTTGTTCGCGAATAAATATAAATACTCTTCCCTACCCTCGCTTTCCAAATCTATCTCACATCAACCGCGCCGTGTCCTGTTAGGATAAACGGGTGGAGGTCTGAATGAATCGATCCCAACCCTCGTCATTCGGTTGGACCGGCGGACAATACAGCATTTACAGAGTTGCCCTGGCCGCCCTATGTACCGTCTTGATCAGTCGACAAATTGCGGGAGATTCTCCCGGCCTGGTGGCCGCTCGTGAAGCCTGGACCGCCCTCAACCTCTCCCCTACCCTAATGCCCTGGATTTTCCTGCCCGCTCTCATTGCCTGCCTGGCTCTGGCGGTCGGCCGGTTCGATCGTATCGCGGCGGCGTATCTACTCCCTTTCATGCCCATTCGATGGGAGGGACCGGGCATGGTATCGGCCTCTGTCACCCTGTTGCTGATCCTCCATTTGTTCGTCCCCGCCGCACCTTACGGTTCCCTGGCCGCCAAGGACCGCGTCGACCCGGCCGGTGATTGGCGCTTGCCGAGAACAATCACCGTCCTCGCCTGGATCGCCCTGATTGCAACCTGCCTGGTTAACGGCGCCCTGATGTTCACCCAAGCCGAGAGCATGGTCATCAAAAACCACGGGCTGGTTCTGTTACTCTTCCTCCTGGCTTCCGCGGGGTTCCTATCCCGCTTTTGGGCCTGGACTGCGCTGTTGATAGGGAATCTGATCATGGTCGTCACCATGCCCGCCGCACCTTATCTGGACCTGATCGTCCTTCAACTGCTGGCTTTCCTCCCCTCCTGGCTTCCGCCTACGACACCACAAGAAAAAGAGTATCTGTTCTACGATGGGAATTGCGGTTTGTGCCACCGAGCCGTTCGTTTCGTCCTGGCCGAGGATTCTACCGGCGCCTTGCTGCGCTTTGCCCCGTTGCAAGGAGAGAAAATCACCGAACTCTTGGACGAAACCCAGCGCAACAGCCTTCCCGACAGTCTGGTCCTGGCCGACGCCGACGGCCGAATCCTGGTCAAATCGACAGCGGCGCTCACCATCGGCAGAAGACTGGGTGGTCTATGGCGTCTGGCCGCATATCTTGGATTTGCCGTTCCCCGAGTGATCCGTGATGCTGCCTATGACGGCATCGCGCGCATCCGCTACAAACTTTTCGCCCAACCCAAGGAAGCCTGTCCCCTACTCCCGCCACATCTGCGTGACCGGTTCGAGTTCTGACTAATTCCAACTCTTGACCCGACCGCCATACAAAAAAATACAGAATGCCTGCCCCTGATTTCCCGTTTCTACGACTCTATTTGCATGAAGCCCGAATTGTGGCAACAATACCCGGGCTGAATGAATGCCGACAAGGCTTCTATCCAAGAACAAAGGGGACAGCTTTGATTTTTGCGCGTCTTTTCATTTTCTCTATTTTTCTCACCGGTTCGATCTTCGCCCAGCGCCCGCTGACCGTTGAAGACATCATGAAGTTCAACCACATCAAAGACGTAACCATATCCGCCGACGGCGAGTGGGTGGGTTACGCCACGACCAAGGATCGCGGTGACGGTAAGGGCGTCATTCGCGCGACAAAGGGAGCCGGTCACTATCGTATCCCTCTCGGTCGTCGTCCGGTCATTTCCAACAAAGGTGCATGGGCCGCCATGGAGATCGTACCCTCCCTGGCCGAGACTGAGAAAGCCAAAAAGAAAAAGAAGAAATTGAAGAACGCCATGGTCTTGATCAACACGCTCAGCGGCAAGTCCGAACAGTGGGAACGCGTCAAATCTTTTGCCTTCAGCGATGACGAGTTGTGGTTCGCCCGCCTTTTCCATGAAGAGGAAAAAGAAGAAGAGGACAAGGACAAAAAGGCCGATAAGAAAAAGAAAAAGGAAAAAGAAGAACTGGGCACCCGCCTTGTCTTGCGACGCCTGCAAACCGGGGATGAATACCAGATCGACGGCGTCACCCGCTATGCCTTCGACAAACAAGGCAAATACCTCGTCTACGCTGTCGCCCTGCCCGGCGGTGAAGGCAACGGCCTTTTTATGCGCTACCTCACCGG
>JASJCB010000290.1 GCA_030066195.1 Acidobacteriota bacterium | reverse complement strand
GTTCTTCATTTCCACTGTAAAGCGATGCCTGGCTTTCGCGGATCAGTTCACGATCTTGTTCGCTGATCTCGAACGTATTGAGCATTTGATGATAAAAGGATTCTTCGGCCACATCGTAACGGGCATCCACATGAGCCATCATGTAGGCGCGCAACACAACGAAAAACCGATCGGCATAGCGTACAAGGCCTGCAAAAAGTTGGGCAAGATCGGCTGTTTGCGCTTCGTCAAAAACGGCCTGTAAAGCGGGATCGTCGGGAGCGTGACCGGTCAAGTCGGCCAGCAACTCTCTCTCTGCATCATCGACCTTGCCGTCACAAGCTGCCATTCGCGCCAAAATCAGAGCCGCGATTCTTTTTGGATCATTAGCCATCAGGTCACCTCGTGGATGCGGTATCGAAAGGCACATTCTGTCTTTATCCTAGCATGCCGCCGGCCCCGAAGATGAAGAGGAAAGAAAAAGTAGGGGCCGTCCTAATTTGTGGCGGCTCTTTTTGTTTCAGGTTGGTGTTTCGGGTTTGATCGCCTCCACGCCGATACCATGCACTTCGATTAAAAAAATTGGGATAACGCGCTTTCTGCCTTCACGGGTTTAACAGTTACTCATGCCTTCTACCGTAATCTGACTTGACATTGTCATGCAGCGGACGTACATTCAATAAGCATCCCATAACAGCCAATTTCCAAACTGAAATTCCGATAGGCAAGCCCGCTTTTTGATTTAGCTCTAGAACTTGAGCCGCTAAGGGCGGAGCTTTATTCAAAAACCCATATCCGCTTTTAATTGAGACCTATACAAACATGCTCAAAGGGCGGAGCTATATTGTCAACCCAGCATAACAGGGCAAAACGGCCGCTCCCGCCTACCGCCGGCAGCGCCCCTTGCCACACGGTTCGACGCCGTACATCCTCGCCGCCACGGCGGCTGGACCAAGGAGGAATCACACGATGCCGACTTACTTACACCCCGGTGTTTACATGGAGGAAATCCCCAGTGGCTCCAAGCCCATCGAGGGCGTTGCCACCTCGGTAGCGGCCTTTGTGGGCCAGGCCTCTCGCGGCCCCGTGGATGAGGCCGTCCTCATTCAGGGCTTTGAAGACTATGTCAAGACCTACGGCCCCATCGCCTCGGAAACCGATCACATGGGGTTCGCCGTCTCCGCCTTCTACCAAAACGGCGGCACAAGCGCCTACATCGCTCGCCTGGCCGGTTCCGGCGCCACCGCATCCTTCGCCGATGTGGCAGGGCAAAACACCGGCGGCGCCAATGTCATCAAGGTCTCGGCCTCCAGCGTGGGCGCCTGGGGCGATACCGTCTACTTTATGATCAAGAAACCCAATACAACCGATCTCAGCTTCACCCTTGAAGTCGGTCATCTGGACGACAACAACGAGTTCGAGGCCGAGGAGGTCTTCAGCGGCCTGGACATGAACGAGCGCAGCGACAACTATCTGCTGAAACGCGTCAACGGCGTTTCCGCACTGGTCTCTTTGTCGCTGGAAGCCGCGGCCGACCCCGATGACGGAACCAACCAGTACGAAAAAGGTACGCTGGTCAGCGGCGACACCACCGGTACCGACTTCAACGCCGATACCAAGGACAACATGGTGATGACCCTGAACATCGACGGCCAGGGAGCCAAACGCATCGATCTGGGTTTGAAGAGCGATGTAGCCGACGGTGACGCCACGGTTACCGCCGCCGAACTGGCCGCGGCCGTGCAAACGGCTGTCGTCGCCCTGGGCCCCACCAATACCCCCTACAAGGACTTCACCTGCGCCTTCGCCGCCAATCAGTTCACCCTGACCTCGGGCAGCGACGCCTCCTATTCATCGGTACAGGTCTACGACGGCGACGGCGCCGACACCGACCTGGCCAAACTGATGAAACTGGACACCGCCGGCGCGCCTACCGCCACGCACGGTTCCGCCAAGGTGATTCCCCAGGCGGTCGCCGGCCCCTTCAACGAAGGTCAACAGTTGCTGACCGGTTCCGATACGGCGCCTGCCCCCGCCGACTATCAATCCTTCTTCAACACCAAACTGGTCAAGGTGCGCGACGTCAGCATCATCGTGCTGCCGGGCCAGTCCATGCCCAAGAATTCCACCGGCAACCAGGCGATCGACCATGCGATCAGCCATTGCGAAGCCACCAAAAGCCGCATGGTGATCATCGATCCCGAGGAAGGATTCGAACTGGATACGGCCGGCAAGGTCGATCAGATGACCCTCACCACCTCCACCTACGGTGTGCTCTACTATCCCTGGGTCCAGGTGGCCAACCCCTTCTACGACGCGGACAAAACGCCCAACAAGAACCCCACGCTGTACACGGCGCCCTCGGGTTTCGCCGCCGGCATGTGGTCCAAAATCGACGGCCGCCGCGGTGTCTGGAAAGCGCCGGCGGGCGTGGAGACCGCTATCCTGGGCGCGTCCGGCTTGCAATACGACGTGGGTGACGGCGATCAGGATCAGTTGAACCCCAACGGCGTCAACTGCTTGAGAACCATGCCCGGCTACGGCCGCGTAATCTGGGGCGCCCGTACCCGCTCAACCAAATCCAATCCCGAATGGCGCTATGTACCGGTCAGGCGCACCGCCATCTTCATCGAGCAGAGCATTTACAACGGCATTCAGTGGGCCGTTTTCGAACCCAACAACCACGTGCTGTGGAGCAACCTGAGAGTGAATATCGAAACCTTCATGAACGGTTTGTTCCGCGCCGGCGCCTTCCAGGGCCAAAAAGCCTCGGATGCCTACTTCGTCCGTTGCGGAAAGGGCGACACCATGACCCAAGGCGATATCGACCGCGGCCAGGTGATTGTGATCGTGGGCTTTGCGCCGTTGAAACCCGCTGAATTCGTTATTGTCCGCATCCAACAGAAAGTAGCTCAGGAATAAGGAGTAGCTCATGGCCGCACCCATGTTTCCCGTCAATGCCCATCGCCACGACCCGTACCGCACCTTCAAGTTCCAGGTCATCCTGGACGGTAAGCCGGTCGCCGGCTTGAAAAAGATGGGCGCCTTGAAGAAAAAGACCGATCCCGTCAAGTGGCGCACCGCGGGCGATCCTTCCCACGAGCGCATTCTACCCGGGGGCACCAGCTACGAGGCGGTGACCCTGGAACAGGGCCTGACCCATGACCCCGTTTTCGAGGACTGGGCCAACCTGGTCAACAATATCGAGGGCGACTCGGGCATGTCGCTGAAGAACTTCCGCAAGGACGTCGTCATCAACGTGCTCAACCTCCAAGGCCAGGTGGCGCTCAGCTATAAACTGTTCCGGGCCTGGGTTTCCGACTTCCAAACCTTGCCGGACCTGGACGCCGGTTCCATGAACACGGTGGGCATCCAAACCATCACCCTGCAACACGAGGGCTGGCAACGGGATAAAGCCGTATCCGAGCCCACCGAGAGTTGATCGTGTTGCCGGGCGGACTCTGGTCGGAAGGCGGCTTGCGGCGGGATTACCGCTTCAAGCCCCTGAACGGCGAGGTAGAACTGGCCGTGGCCGAGGCGGGCATGGAGGCGCCGACCCTGCCCGCCCGCGTCACTGCCGTGCTGGCCGCCTGCCTGGCCGAACTGGGCGGCGAGCCCGCCTCACCCGAGCAAACTGCCGCTCTTTGTATCGCCGACCGCCAGTACCTGATGCGTCGTCTGGCCGCACTGTTGGGTCGCGATACGATCTGGCAAAGCGCCGCCTGCGGTGGATGCGACGCCGTATTCGATTTCCAGGTCACCCAAACCCAACTGCCGGTATCCTCGCCCGGACCCGGCTACCCCTTCGCGGAGATCAGCCTGGGCGGCGTAACTTTCCGATTGAAGGCGCCCACGGGCCGTGACCAGGAAGCCGCGGCCGCCGTGCCCGACCCGCAACTGGCCCTGCAAACCCTGGCCTGGCGCTGCATCCTGGAGAATGGCGACGGCCGGCCGAAACCCGATCCACAAACCCTGGGCCGACAAACCCTGGCCGACATCGAGACCGCCTTGGAAGAAGTGACGCCTGAGGCGGCAGTGATCATCCAAACCAGTTGCCCCGAGTGCGGCCAAACCAATCAGGTAGAGATCGATCCCTACCTGGTCCTACAGGCCGGGCCGACCGACCTCTACAACGAGATCCATACCCTGGCCATAAACTACCACTGGGACGAAGCCCGCATCCTGGCCTTGCCCCGACGGCGCCGTTTGAAATACCTGGACCTTATCGACAAGGCTCGCGGCATGACCTCATAAGGAAAACCAAGGCAAATCATGGGACTTTTTTCCAACATCATCCGTGACAGCCGGCCCCGCTTCCATACGCCGGCCGTTGAAGCGCCGTTGCTCGATGCTCCCGAGCTTTCGGCGCCTGTTCGGTCCGACTCGTCGGCAACTGCCGAGACGAAGCCGGTAACCCCGATGCCGATGATAGAACCGGCAAGCCCGACTCCAATGCCGGTGACCCCCGTGAGCTTGGAGACAGGCGGTCGGGAACCGCGAATTGAGGAAATGGGCATTGTCCGAGAACCGTCGTACCAAGATGTCACGGAAACGGTCATTCCACCGGCCGAAGCGGAACCCCCGGCAACGCTCGGAGCAGCGATCATTGAAACCGGTCAGGAAGACGTAGTTGTTCTCGCTGAACCGAGGCAGGAAGATGAAGTTGTTGCCGCTGAGCCGTTGCCGGCCATGGAACCGGAGGTCCGACCGCAAGCCGCACTCCCCCCTGAGGTAGAAACAGCTGCCCTCGCCTCCCCTACTTTTCCCGAACCAGCAATAATCCGGCAGGAACTTCCCGAAACCCGGCCCATTGAATCCACACTCTCGGAGCCTCAAGCAGCCCGGCAGGAACTTCCTCCCTCTCAACCGGACATAACCACATCACCGCCTGAGCAAATCAGACCAGCCGAGCCTACAGATGCACCGGTGGAACCCGTGCAAACCGTCCATACCCGGCAGAAACAGGATACCCCGGTCAAGGCTGAACCCCTTCCCGCCCCCGCTCTGTCCGAACCACCGCCTCAACCCGCCGACAAGCCTCTGCCGACAACCGTTCAGGCCGGCGTCGCGACACCCACGGAGCAACCCCGGTATGAGCCGGGACCCGCGCCGACACCACCCGTCATCCCCGCTCAACCACAAGCTCGGGCGGTTCAACCGGGGAACGCGCATCAGCAACCGGCGGAACCCCGGGTGCATATCGGCCGGGTCGATGTGGTGGTCCTTGCCCCGCAAACCAGGCCCAATCCGGCGCCGTCCTCGGGTCCTTCCCCGGGTTTTGCCAGCCGTAATTATTTGCGTTCTCTTTAGGAAGCCCCAATGCCGCTACCCGATTCCACCATCTCCCTGGCCACCAAAAGCATGGCCAACTATCTGGACCAGCAAATCAAAGCCTCATTGGGCGAAATCGACGATAACGCCACCCTGGTCGACATCAAAATCGGCAACCCGTCCCAGGCCGAACCGCCCAAGAACGAGACGAACCACCGCGTCAACCTGTTCTTCTACCTGGTCGAACCGAGCGCTTTCCACCAGGACGTCATGGTCGACGAAGTCTGGCGCATCCGCATGTATTGCCTGGTCACCGTCTTCGGCGTTCAGGAAGGCGACGTGGGACCCGGCGAAAACGACATGCGGCTGCTGGGCGAGGTCGTGCGTATCTTCCACGAAAAACCCATCCTGGACCCCGAAGACCTGCAAGGCGTGCCGGTACGCTTGCAAATCATCTTCCGCAGCCTGTCTCTGGACGACCTGAACCACCTGTGGTCCGCTCAGGGCGACACTACCTTGCGGCCGTCGTTGGCCTACGAGGTGAGCCTAGTGCCCGTGGTTCCCAAAGTAAGGGCGAAAGAAGCGCCGCTGGTCGGTCAGGTGGGCGCCGAGGTGGTCTCGGGACTGACTCCGCCGCCGCTGCCCTATGACGGTCCCTTCCTACCGCCCGCCCAGACGAAGATGACCGTAGACCAGAACCGGGACGATTGGACACCGCAAATCTGCCTGGTTTACAACGGCACGCGCGCCCGCGCCCTGTTCTTCCAGGTGGGCAGTTCAGAGCTGAATACCTTCACGGCTCAGGTTCAGGTGGCGGGCAAGGTCGGCGAAACCGTCACCCTGCAATGGGATGTCTACGGCGCCGATCAGCGTTGGGAACCCGATGAAGACCCCGCGCCTACCGCCCCGGCTAAAAGCACCGAGATCGACCCGGAAAACCCCGTCCCTGCACCGGCTGACCTGGAATCGCTTGCGCTGCCGTTCAAAACCGCCGGCCAGTTGATGCTGACGCCCACGCGAGACTGGACCCGGCCCGCGGGTGACACCGTGGAACTGCGCGGCGAGCCGGTACTGATAACCATTTACGAGTAACGCCATGGACGACCAGGCCCCCAAAACCCTCGAAACGGAATGGCAACGCATCGGCCTGCTGGCCCACTGCCTGGCCGAGAGCCGCCAGGGCCGTGATATCAACTCCGAAACCCTGGAGCAACTGCGAGACCTGCAACAGCGCGTGGACCAGGAACGTCACAACCACGGCGCCTGGCAACGCCTCTGCCCCGAGCCGCTCTCGGGACTGGAGCAGGACCTGCTGGCTTGTATCGTGGCGCCCGAGGCAGAACCCCACATCGGCTGGATCTACCGCAACATTCAGGGTACAAGCAGTCCCTATCCCAGCGGCGCTCTGCTACGTGAATTACTGGCCCTGGGCGCCGAGGAAACCCAACAGTTACACCACGTGCTGGACAAGGCCGCCCCGCTGCGTCGTCACCGCCTGATCCGCGCCGAGGAGGACGGGCCCTATCACCCGCTGTTCCCCGGTGAGGGCGTCACCGCCCGCGTGTTGGGCCTGCCGGTACGACTGCCCACGCCGCCGGGCGCCCAGCGCGTCAACGGCACCGCTTCCTGGGACGACCTGATCCTGCCCAAGGCGCCCGAGGCCATGCTGCGCGAGTTCCTGGATCAGGTCCAATTGCGCTCTATCGTCTTCGACAAGTGGGGCGCTCGCGAACGCGGCGGCCCCATTGCCCTCTTCTCCGGCCCCTCCGGCACCGGCAAGACCCTGGCCGCCACCGTTTTGGCCACGGAACTGAAATGGCCCCTGTTCCGGGTGGACCTGGGCACCCTGGTGAGCAAGTACATCGGCGAAACCGAAAAGAATATCAACCGCTTGTTCGACGCGGCTCACGACCAACCCATGGTCCTGCAATTCGACGAGGCCGACAGCCTGTTCGGCAAGCGCGGTGAAATCAAAGAGGCGCGCGACCGCTACGCCAATATGGAGGTCAGCCACCTGCTCGCCCGCGTTGAAAACCATCGCGGACCCTGCATCCTCACCACCAACCTGCGCGGACACCTGGACAAAGCCTTCGCCCGCCGCTTCCAGTTGGTCGTGGACTTCCCCAGGCCCGGCGCGGGCGCCCGCGCCCGTCTCTGGGACCGGCTGCTGCCCCCCGCCGCCCCACGAGAGCCGGACCTGGACCCGGACTTCCTCGGCAAGGCGGCCAACCTCACCGGCGGCGAGATCCGCAATGCGGCCCTGCAAGCCGCTTTCTTCGCCGCCCGCGCTGAAAAGCCCATCGGCCTGCCCCACGTCGCCCTGGCCGTCTGGCGCGAACTGGGCAAAGACGGCCGGGAACGAGAACTCCGCGACCTGGGCCCGCTGCAACCCTATTACCCCGAACAAGGATACCTATGCTGACCATCGGCCGCATGAACTTGACCCTGCCCGCGGGTTTCGAACGCCGCGCGCCGACCATCGTCCGACTGGTGGCCGATCGCCTGGCCGATGCGCGGCTACCGCAAAGTCAAAATCTGGACCGGCTCAGCCTGCCGCCGCTTACACTGCATTCCGGCATGGATGATCACGGCGTGGCCGGCGCTGTTGCCGACGCCATTCTGAGCCGGCTACGCAAGGAGACACCATGATCAACGTAACCAAGGGCGCCCTGGTGGAATACGCTTTATCACTGCCGCCGCTGGTTCTGATCTTCGAGTTCAACCCCAAGACCATCACGCGCTCGCGCACCCTGAATATCAACACGGGCAGCGCACCCGGCACCAGGGGCGGCTATGACTTCACCCTGCCTACCGAAACACCCCGCGTAGCCCAGGGCGTCAGTATCGAACCGGAGAAGTTCACGGTCAACATCATGGTCGACGCCACCGACCGCATGGACGAGGGCGACGTCATTGCCACCGAATTCGGCGTGGAGCCGGAACTGGACACCCTGCGCACCATGCTGGCGCCCAAAAGCCAGGGTCCGCTGGGCCTGCAAACGTTGTCCAGTTTGGGCTTGGGCGGCGATCGGGCCTTCCAGCGTCACGAGTCCGCATCGGTTCTTCTGTTCGTCTGGGGCACCCACATCATCCCGGTCTTCCTGACCAGCATCACCGTTCGCGAACTGGCCCACAAACCCAACCTGATCCCCTACCGCGCCGAGGTCGACCTGAGCTTACAGGTCATCGAGGGTAACAACCCCTTCTTCCTGGTGGAGGAAGTTCGCCAGGTGGTGGGCGCCGCGCTCAATCTGGGCTCCACGATTGCTTCCAGTTTCTCCATCTCTTTTTAAGGAGTGACCCATGCTACGCAAAGGCTCCCGCTATGAAAAAGGCAAAAAGTTCCTGGCCTCGGCAACCGTGTCGGAACCCTTCGGCGGCTTGCGGCCCCGTGAAATCCCACGCACGGACGGCGTCATCGAACACCGCATCCGCCAGGGCGATAGATTGGACTTGTTGGCGCGCCATTATTACAACGATGACCGGCAGTGGTGGCGCATTGTCGACGCCAATCCCGGCTTCCTCTACGGCGGCGACATGGTGCTTGCCGAAGACGAACCCGGCAGCGGCAACGACGAGACACTGGCCGCCATGGTGGGGCGCGTGATTCTGATTCCAAGGGCATAACCCATGCTTGACCTCTTCGACACAAAACAGGTGGAACCCGCCTCCTGCATCATCAAGGTAGGGCAGAGCGCCGAGGAAATCGTCGACCTGTACCCCTTCCTCATACAACTGGATGTGAAATGCCGCCGTGAAGAAGCCTCGGTCGCCACCCTGAAGTTCGAGACCCGGCGCGATGAGAACGGCGCCTGGACCATACAGGACGCGGACGTCTTCAAACCCTGGGAACCCATCATCATCGAGGCGAGTTTCGGTTCCTACAGCGAGGAGATCATGCGCGGCTATATTCGCGAGGTCAACGCCGACTACCCGAGCGATGCCGGCAACACCACGGTTCAGGTGGAATGCCAGGACGATTCGCTGGTGCTGGACCGGGAACACCGCCGCGAGAACTGGGGGGCCGATGCACCCACCACGGACACCGTCATCCTGGCCGAACTTCTGGGTAACGTGGGACTGACGCCCAACCCGGACAACGCCGAGGGCCGCACCGGCCTGGTCCTGAACCAGGACAGCACCGATATCCGCTTCATACGCGACCGGGCCGAGGCCAACGGCTACGAACTGATCTTCCGCGACGGCAACGCCTACTTCGGCCCCATGCGCCTGGACTCGGAACCGCAGGCCACCATCATGGTCTACGCGGGCCGCGACACCAACTGCATGCGTATCAATGTCAAGTCGGACGGTCACCAGGCGGACAGCGTCAGCATCGACACGGCTTCGCCCGACAGCGCCGCCACCGTCTCGCAAACCGTGCAGCCCGACCAGCCCTTACTGGGCAACGAAGCCGCCGACAGCACGTCAGCGGGGCTGGGCGATTTCAACTGGCGGCTGACTCGCCAGGGCGTGGCCGATGAAGAGGAATTAACGGCTCGCGCCCAGAAGAAGGCCAATGAACTGGCCATGAAGGTGAAGGCCGAGGGCGAACTGGACGGCAGCATCTACGGCCATGTGCTGCGCGTGGGCGAACCGGTAGGCGTAGACGGCATCGGCGAGTGGATGGGCGGCATCTACTACGTGGACAAGGTAGATCATGTCATGGACAGCAACGGCTACCGCCAGACTTTCACCTTGATGCGCAACGCCTACGGCGACAACCTGGAAAGCGGCGGCGGCTTGCTGGACGCCATTTTATAAGGAAACACCATGGAAGAATTGATTACCCAACTGGCCCGGCAAATCCAGGGAAAATACTACGGCAAGTACCGTGGTTTCGTGGTGGACAACGCCGACCCGGAGAAACTGGGCCGCCTGCGTCTGAAGGTGCCCGGCGTGCTGGGCGAGGCCGAAAGCGGCTGGGCGCTGCCCTGCATGCCCTTCGGCGGATTAACCGACCAGGGCATGTTCACCGTACCGGAAGTAGACGCCCAGGTTTGGGTAGAATTCGAGGCGGGCGATCCCAACCAGCCCATCTGGACCGGCACCTACTGGCGCGTGGCCGAGGACGTGCCGGAAGAAGCACAGCTGGAAGAGCCCACCACCCGCCTGCTCAAAACCACGTCCGGCCACCTGCTGCAATTCGATGACGAGGAAGATGAAGAACGCATCTTCTTGAAACATCCCAAGGACGCCACCCTGGAAATCGACAAAAACGGCACCATCACCCTTACCGCGGCCGACGGCGCCACGTTGGTCATGGACGCCGACGCCGGCAAGATCACGGTTGAAGACGCCAACGGCAACAGCACCGTCATGGATTCCTCGGGAACGGTCATCGAGGACGCCAACGGCAACAAGGTCGCCATGACCGCCTCGGGCATGAACCTGGAAGCCCAAAAGATCGTGGTCAAAGGCACCCAGGTCATGCTGGGCGGCGACGGCGGCGAACCCATCATCAAGGGGCAAAGCTTCCTGACCCTCTTCGCAACCCACGTTCATCCCACGGGTGTGGGCCCTTCGGGGCCTCCGGTTCCCCAGGGTGAAATGTCTACGCTCTCGACCAAGGTCATGACCTCCTGACCACCTTGAACACTGGAAATCGAATATCCAACCGACATATAGCCAATGTCCAATTGCCATAGGATTTAACCGGAGCTTGTTATGCTTTCCTCCCCTCCTTACATGAAGTTCCCCCTAACCATCGGCGAAAACGGCGCGGAAACCAGTAACACCGGCGATCACATCAGTGAGCAGATCAAGCAGGTGCTGTTCACCAACCCGGGCGAGCGGGTTTTCCGACCCGAGTTCGGCGTCGGCGTGCGCGCCCTGGTTTTCGAGCCCAACGGTTCCGCCCTGCGCGAGGTCACGCGCAAACGGCTCATCGGCTCCCTGGCCGAGGCCCTGCGCGGCGAGGTCGATCCCAAGACCCTGGATGTACAGGTGGTCACCGAAGACGCCAAGCTGAGAATCACCATCTCCTACACCCTGGCCCGCATCGGCGTCAATGAGAAACGCCAGTTCCTGATCAACCCCGGAGGTACGCTCCATGGCTGAGAACCCGCGCATCACATTGGACTTCCGCAAGGGCTGCCCCGACTGCGGCGAACGCCTCGTAGTCCTGCCCGAACCCCTGCCCCCGGTCGGCGACGACTTCGACTGGCTGCTGCGCGACTACGACGGCTTCCGCATGTTCATGATGGAAGAACTGGCCGCCCGCTTCCCCGAGCGAACCCGCTGGACCACCGCCGACATGGAAGTGGTGCTGACCGAGGTTCTGGCAGCGGCCAGTTCTTCCATCATGAACATGCGGAAGCCGTCGTAGTCGCGCAGCAGCCAGTCGAAGTCGTCG
>JASJCB010000292.1 GCA_030066195.1 Acidobacteriota bacterium | reverse complement strand
AAGACCGGCCGCGTCTTCAAGACTTCCGCCGATACGGTGCGGGATGTGTTCACCGAACTATGCGAGCGAGTCGGCAGCCGGCGGATCTCCCCTCACGATACTCGTAACTGCCTTGCCCAATACGGCACCAACTACCTCGGCATGCCGAAACCCATTATCGATGTCCTTCTTCAGCACTCCTTTGAAAGCAGGGATGTGACCGGCCATAGCTACTATAGCCTGGACAACCGCGGCAAGAAACGGGCGATTCAGCGGTGGGCCAGGTGGCTCCGTGAGCAAGCCTATCCTGAGGTCAAGGATGTGGACGTCTCGTTTACCCCGGATGAAATCGAGTACTACATGAGCCAATTGAGCGACGAAGGCAAGGCCCGATTCGCTGAGAAAACCAACGCGGATCAGGTAGCCAAGGCCCTGCTGCTTGCCGGTTGATTGTTTTGCGCAATACAAAAAGGAGATGAGCATGGTAATTGTTCATCACCGCACCACGCGCAAAACCACGCCGTATCATTGCCGACGATGTTTCCCGCATAGCCCGTTCGACGGGTGCCCGACGTGTGATACTGAGCGAGCGAAAGTGTTTCCATGAGCGGCGAAGCGGCTTTTCGGTTTATAATCCTGGACAAAAGAATAAAGGAAGTCCAATGGTCAAAAAGAAACCGGATGCCGAATGGTGGATTAATCTGGGGGCAGATATCCTCGACGGGAAACCCTTTAGCGTTGTCAAGACACTGGCTAAGCTGACAAAGTTGGAAGATGAAGACCAACCCGATTGGTTGCCTGGGTATCGCGCACACCTCAAGCAAACACTTGAAAAAGTAGACGGGCCGTTGCCTATAGAGCCTGACCTTACTTTATGGGGTATTTATATCTCCCCCACCGCCATGTATAAACCGAGCAAAGAGGGGGTTGGCGGTCGTGAGGTGCCCGATCTTTTACAATCACTGAAGTCCTCCATTGCCGAGTTCACGGAGCCTATTGTTTTACACGGTCAGCCGGGGCATGGAAAAACTTCCAGTATGCGGATGCTGACACAAGTCCTGGTTATGGACCCGGCCGATGCGACGGACACCCTGCTTTTCTACGAGTTCAAGAACCTGGGTGACCTTAGGTCCAGTCTCCTCGATACCCTACAAAGGATAACGCCCTTTATCAAAGAGGAATCATTTTTCCATGGTAGGCGAACCGTTCTGATTCTTGACGGCATGGATGAGCGTCAGATAGGTGACGGCACCGATACCCTTGCTCATTTTACTCGGGATATCTTCATGCTCGCGAAGCGCGTGAATGATCACGAGGATTCGAGATTGAACCTTATCCTAACCGGGCGAACCCTTTTTGTAGGTCAGGTCAAACGACATTTTGTAGGGGATTATCGTACCTTCGAGATTCAAGACTTCAATTCAGACCAGGTGGACTCATGGCTGGCTAAATACAACCGTATCAAGAAACCGGAGAAGACCATCGACCGCTATACCCTGACGTCCCATCATCTGGACCAGTTAATCCGTCAACCCATCTTGTTGACCATCTCGGCCCGAATCCTGGCAGATCCACTCGGTATCGCCATGCTTAAGGATATACCAAAGGAACGCATCACGAGGGGCCTGATCTACGAGACAATCGTTTCTTGGACATATCAAAAAAAGCACCATGAAGATAAAGGGGTTTCATCTTTGCCTGATGAAAAAACCTATACCCGCTTTCTGCAAATGGTTGCCTTTTTGATGTTTCGCAAGGGCGATGAGCATATACTCCTGCGGGAACTGGCTATGGAATTGGAGGAACGGAAGAAGTTCTTCCGGCTTGAAGAGCTGTTTACCGAAAAACATATCAAACAGACCATTCGGGATTTGGCCGTAGGATTCTATTTTGAGGGGGTTAATGAGGATGTATTTGCATTTATCCACAAATCCATCCGCGATCATTTGACAGTTGAGGCCCTTTATTCCCTATTAACCGAAGCTTTGGAGGTTTTCAGCCTTGATGACGTTGATAGGGGTTGCGCATATGTTGCCGGAGACATTTACTACATTCTCGGTAAGTCCACCATGTCCTTTGAAGACCATCTCCCTTTCCTGCGTGACCGGTCGAAACAAGAAGAAGTCCTTGGTGGGAAACTGACGGCCTTCCTCAATGCGGCAAGTGACCACAGGTTTCTGATTGAAAAAGAGAACCGGCAAAATACAAATCCGTTTTTGACAGAAGTAAACGTGCTAGGAGGTTTACTCTATTGGGTTTTTGTTTGTGCCGAAAAGCCTGTTATACAAAACCTGCCCTATCTAATTAGGCTAATCCACCCTATTAACCCTGATTACACCTTTTATTTGAGCGGGGCGAAGCTGCGCGCGTACCTGGTCGGGGCGGACCTGCGTGGGGCGGACCTGTCCTGGGCGGACCTGCGTGGGGCGAACCTGCACAGGGTGGACCTGCATGAGGCGGATCTGCGTTGGACGGACCTGCGTTGGACGGACCTGCGTTGGGCGGACCTGCGTTGGGCGGACCTGCGTGGGGCGAACCTGCACAGGGCGGGCGTTCTGGCGGACCTGCTTGGGGCGGACCTGCGTGAGGCGAATCTGCGTGGGGCCGACCTGCTTGGGACTGTAAACTGGCAACATGTTATCAGTTACGAGAGGACCAACATTTTCGGAATTAAAAACGCCCCTGAAGGTTTTCGTGAATACGCCCTATCCAAGGGGGCGATTGAGGAAAGAGACCCGGATTCACCAAACGAATGATTCCTGCTCCGGCTTCTTCGGCGGCTCTCGGTTACTCCAAAGCACTTCCTCGCGCTCGCCGTTTTGGCTTCTCGCGTCGATTGTGCTGCGATGCCATGACTCTAGTTTGAACTCGTACAACGGCGTAGCGTAACCGCTCAATACGACCTGGCCTTTAACCTCGGTCAGCCGTTCCAGCAATTCTGCGTGTTCCTCCGCCGTCAGGATGTCCTTTTAGTTTTTGCCGACTTTCGGAACCACGTCCAGGTGGTTTTGCAATCGCTTGCGATGCCCTTCTCCGCATTCTTATACTCTTCTTCGTAGGCGTTGTGCTTTATGTATTGGTAGACACCCAATAGGAATATTAATAAAAGTAAGCCTAAACTGACCGCTAAAAAGATCCACTGTTCTAAGATACTGTCTCGAAAAACAATAACTATTCCTATTGCACCAAGAGCTGCAAAAAAGTAAATTGGAAGAGCGTGAAACCAGCCATAACCTCCTAGCTTAAAAGATAGATCTTTGACATTACCGTCTAGAATTTTATCAGCTATTTTAAACTTTAATAGCGTTATTTTTACAGTGCATCCGTGTGAAAAATTCATATTAACTAGCCAATTTTGTAGAAAAGCTATGTTAACAATGGAGTAAGCCAGAAAGATTAATGCATATACTCTAGGCTCTGGGTCCTTGACCGAAGTAATTTTTCCGGCCACAGCAGCTGCGACAACACCAGCTGCCAAAAGGCATGCTCTGTGAATCATTTGCTCCTGTAAAACATAGCGCTTTCTCCTGTCTTCAAAAAGTTCTGATATTTGCATCTTCCAAAAATTTAAGATTTCAAGGGATAAATTCGTATTTTTTAGCTTTTCAAGGGATAAATTCGTATTTTTTAGCTTTTCCAATTACTACCTCCTTTTGGCCTAAAGTTATCAATCTTTTGTATATTTTTACATAGGTATGTCAGAAATTCAAGGCCGTGGAAGTGCGTCTTGTTATTCATACCCGGTCCGCCTGGCGGATGCGGTGGGCGGACTCGATCCAGGACAGCGGCCAGCGCTTGAAATTTCTTTCCGTGATGGTGACGAACGGGACATCGTCTCCCAAGGGATCGAAACCCCATTGCATTTTCACTTCGTCTCGCATCAACAGTCTTTCACGCTCGGCCAGGCAACCCACTACGGCGGTTACCGCCTCGGCCACGACCGCTCTACGCTCGCTTACCGGCGCGGCCACCACACGGCCGTACATTCCTTCCACGATCGTTTCAAGGTCATCGCCTCGGAACATGCGACAGTACAGGACCGTGCAGGCTCCGTAAACGGGGTGCTTCGCTCCGATCTTATGCAAGCGGCACCTCCGTGCACGGGGGTGCAACCCCCTGGGCGCGCACGCTTCCAGCGTGCATTGCAAGCCGAGATTCGCGCCACGCGAAGCGAGGCGAAATCCCGTGGGACAACCCCATAACCCAAGAAAAACCAACGACCGGAGCCATGCACGCAGGATGCGTGCGCGCCCAGGGGGAACCGCCGGAGCCATGCACGCAGGATGCGCGCGCCCAGGGAGAACCGCCGGAGCCATGCGCGTGCGCGTCCAGGGGGGTGTACCCTACACATGGATCACCTCACACTCCCAGGGTTTGGTGGGTCGGTTCTTGAGCGCTTCCACGCAGAGGCGGGCTTGTTTGGCCGTTCGCCTTCATGGAGCGGGAGCATGCTCGGGAAGGCGGCTACCATCGCATGGTCTGTACCGAAGCGAGCCGTCTGAAAGAGACGCCGCCGTCGTTTTCGCCGGCCTGGCGAACCGCCTTGGACGAGGAAGCGGACCCGGACCTGGTTCCGCATCTCACCCGGTTGGCCGAGGCCGATCTGCCGCCGCCCGTGTTCGGTTTCGAGCTTTGCGACGCGCGCAATGTGGTGGTTGCGGAGGCGGAAATGGCCTGGCCCGATCAGCGGGTTGCGTTGGTTTTTTCCGACGTGCTCGCCCAAACCGCGCCCAGGTGGAAAGAGGCGCGTTGGCGCGTCATCGAATTAGGCCGGGGCACGGCGTGGGTGGACGCCCTTTTGGAGGATGCCTGATGAACCGACTTCCGATCGAACACGACTTCGATACGATCCAAGTGCCGCTCGAACTGAGAGATGTGCGCAAGGATCTGGAACAGGGACAAAGCCCCAAAACCAGCCCCCGCGTTCTATTGGGCTGGTTCAACGCCTTTCGTCGCGGACCCAATGTGGTCAGCCGTGTTCGTCGTGCATTGCGCGATGTCGGTTTGGAAACCGTGCCGGATTTCGAGGGCGCTTTCATCGACGATATCACCATGGGCTTTCACCTCCTGGACAAGTCGGTCAAAAGCGACAAAAAGCCTGTCGACAGTCCCAAGCCCGAGCGGCCGGAGCGGGAAAAGGAGACCGACACGGTTGAGCCGGTAGTCAAAAAGAATGTTGTCGAACCCACCTTCAAGCTACGTCGGTTGAACGCGGCCAACCATCGTCCCCTGACAACCACGGCGGAAACCAGGATACAAGCCGCCGTGACCCACATGTTGCAGAACGACTATTCCCAATTGCCGGTGATGCACAAAGGTGGTTTGGCGGGCCTGCTGAGCTGGCGATCGATTAGTCACCGCTTCACCTTGGGGCTGAGCGGCGAGTTGGTGCGCGACTTTATGGACAAAGATGTGGTCACCCTGGATGAGGATGACTCTATTTTCAAGGCCGCCAATTTGATCGTGGCACATGAATGCATCCTGGTATGCAAGGGTGACGGCAGCCTGGGCGGCATCGTGACCAATGCGGACCTGGGCACCCAGTTCGGCGAATTGGGCGAACCTTTTTTGTTAATCGGCGAAATCGAGACCTGTCTACGCAACATCATGGATGACCGGTTTCAGCTCAAAGACTTTCGCGAGATGGTCCACTTCCGCGACGATAGGCGTCGCCAAAATGCCCGTAGTGCAGCCGATCTAACTTTCGGTGAATATTTGTTCGGCATTAAGAAAAACTGGAAGCGACTGAAGATGGAGGGCATGGACCGCGGGACATTTCTCCGGCCGCTTTACGAGGTGAAACGTATCCGCAACGAGGTAATGCATTTCGATCCCGACGGCATTTCGGATCAGGACAAGGATACCCTGCGAAAGACGGTGAACTTCTTCCAAAACCTACGCAACATCGGCTACCTGGACTTTTGACGCTGAACCTGGAGTAAGTCATGACCAAAAACCTGATTGTCGCCATTGCCTCCGACTTTTTCGATGCCTTCAGCCGTTTGCCCAAAACCATCCAGGGTAAGGCATCGCGACGCATCACCCAGTTCCGCAAAAATCCAACCGCGTCCGGTCTGAACTACGAAAAGATCCGCAATGCCCATCCGCACATGCGCTCCATCCGCATCGACGGCAAATACCGGGCGATCGTCCTACACCCGGCCGAGGGAAATGTCTATCTCCTACTCTGGGTCGATAACCACGATGAAGCCTACCAATGGGCGCGCCGACACAAATGCAGCATCAACCCGGAGAGCGGCGCCATTCAGGTCTACCAGGTTCAGAAAACCCCGCCGCCTGTCTTCGAACCGCCGTCCGTGGTCACCCCCGCCGCCGAACCCGAAGCGCCGCCGGCTGAAGCAATGCCCGCGCCCTTTGCTCACATGCCGGCGGAACAACTCATGCGCTTGGGCGTGCCGCCCGAACTGGTGGACATGGTGCGCCGCATCCGCACGGAGGAAGATCTGGACCGCTGCCACCGGCAGTTGCCCGCCGATGCCTACGAATGCCTGTTCCTGTCTCTGTGCGGCGCCGGCATCGAGGAAATCCTGGCGGAACGCGATCAGTCGCCTCATGAGCGTGTGGACCCCGAGGATTTCGAGGAGGCTCTGAAGCGGCCCGTGACCGGCGCCCGGTTCGCGGTTTTCGACAAGGACGAAACCCTGGTGAACCTGATGCTGACCCCCTTGTCCACCTGGCGCGTGTACCTGCATCCCACCCAGAAGAAATATGTAACGGGTCACAAGAGTGGTTCCATGCGTGTCCTGGGCGGCGCCGGCACGGGTAAAACCGTGGTGGCCATGCACCGGGCCAAATGGTTGGCGGAACACGTGGCGAACGGGCAACGCAAGGTTTTGTTCACTACCTTTACCCGTAACCTGGCCGTTGATATATCGAGCAATCTCAGCTCTATTTGTTCCGAGGAACTGATGAAGCGCATCGAGGTGGTGAACCTGGACAGTTGGGTGGCGCGTTACCTGCGCAAAATCAAGGACCCGGCCGACATTCTCTACGATCCTCAACTGCGCGACCAGTTATGGGAACGCGCCCTGGTCCGCAAGCGCATCGACCTGCCGGATAATTTTTTCAGGGAAGAATGGGATCGAGTGGTGCAGCCCAACAGTATCGACACCCTGGAGAGCTATAAGCGGGTTTCGCGGGTGGGTCGGGGCACGCGGCTCGATCGTAGGCAGCGCATTGCGGTCTGGCAGGTTTTGGACGAGTATCGCCTCCAGTTGATGATGCAGCGCAAAAAGGAGCCGGACGACGCCTACCGCGACGCGGCCGCGCATCTAATCGGCCGGGGAGAACATCCCTATGCCGCGGTGGTGGTGGACGAGGCCCAGGACATGGGCACCCAGGCTTTCCGCCTGCTACGCGCCCTGGTGGAAGAGGGCCCCGACGATCTGTTCATCGTCGGCGACGCCCATCAACGCATTTACGGTAGGAACCGGGTGGTGCTGGGCCGTTGCGGCATCCGGGTGGTGGGCAGGGCGCACAAACTGCGGCTCAACTACCGCACCACCGACGAAATCCGCCGCGAGGCCGTGCGCCTGTTGGAAGGTCGTCCCGTCGACGATCTGGATAATGGGACGGACGACAACAAGGCGTACAAATCCTTATTCCACGGCACGCCGCCGGACTTCTTTCATTACCGGGATCAGGCCGCCCAGAACGAGGCGGTGATTGCCTTCATTCAAGCCCGGGAAGCCTTGCCGGACGGACCGGAAAAAGTACACCCGGACAAGATCTGCATTGTTGCCCGCACCCATGAGGAACTACAGGTCATGGCCCGTACGCTGGAGCAGCGGGGTATGCCGTACGTGAAACTGGAGACCGGGCTTCATGAAGACAGCAAACCCGGGGTGCGTCTGGCCACCATGCACCGGGTCAAGGGTCTGGAGTTCCAGCACGTGTTGGTGATCGGTGTGAACCGAGGTTTGGTGCCCCTGGCCGATGCGGTGCAAAAGGCGGACGAGCAATCGGCTCACGAGGCGGACACGGAAGAGCGGGCCCTGGTGTATGTAGCCATGACCCGCGCCCGCGCCTATACGGGCCTGTTCAGCCACGGAGCGCCCAGCCCCTACTTCACTTGGCGTGAGGCGGCGCGATGTGGGACAGGTAATACCGACTGAAAACGGGCAGAGCCCAAAAAATCATGAACATTCGCATGTTTCAACCTCCAAAAAGTCATAAGCGTGCAACCGCACGCCGGGGGATTCCGGTCTCCCGATCAATCCTGATTGCGGGAAAAACGGGAGGTAGGGATCAAAAACTTCTTCAAAAAATGTTCGTTGGTAATGTGCCTCAAATAACAGCATGTTACGCATGCTTTCGCATGAACGAACGAATATGTTGTGCGTAGAATACGGGTGCGTCATCTTGGATACACCAACGATTAACTCCAGCTTCCCATAGCGTCTTCCGCGTCCCGGGGAGTCATGGGGAAGGGAGGCTTTTCTTTGATTTTTGAACAGGCGATTCAAGACTTCTTGTTCCACTGCCAATATGAGAAAAACCTGGCGGAAAAAACTCTGAGTGCGTATCGCACCGACTTAACCCAATTCAATCAGTACATCCTTGCCGGCCGACACAGCCGGAAAATCGGCGAGATCGGCAAGGAGACCCTGCGCGCCTACCTCAAGCATTTGAGCAACCTGGCCGGCCCTAAAACCGTGAAGCGCAAGTTCGCCACACTGAACGCCCTGTTTCATTTCCTGGAAATGGAGGACAGTATTGTTGTCAGTCCCTTCCGCAAGCTTCAGATTCGC
Organism: Acidobacteriota bacterium; assembly: GCA_030066195.1. Lineage (GTDB taxonomy): Bacteria > Acidobacteriota > Holophagae > Acanthopleuribacterales > Acanthopleuribacteraceae > JASJCB01. The sequence goes on along the minus strand of JASJCB010000292.1, from coordinate 4,224 downwards.
ATCATCTTGGAGCAGCGGTTGCCGCATGTGTTGACACGGGCCGATATTCAACAATTGTGGCGCTATCTCTACCAAAAGGCCGGCCGCATAGGTGCGAATCCCAAGCCGAGAGAGCGCTTGTTGTTGAGAGATGTGGCCATCTTCGAAATGTTGTTTGCGACGGGCATGCGGGTGGCGGAAGTGGCGGGTTTAACCCGAGACGATGTGGACCTGGAGGAAGGCACCGTGCGGGTTTTCGGGAAGGGGCGACGCGAACGGCTCATCCCGATCTGTGAACCGGAGGTGTTGTCCTGTCTGGCGCGTTACCGGCAACTTACGGCAGATCGTCCGAGCCGCTCTTTCTTTATGAACTACAAGGGGCAAAGCATGACGGAAGAAGCGATCCGCTTGTTGGTGAAAAAGCATACGGCCCGGGCCGGGTTGGAAAAGAAGGTGACCCCGCATACCTTCCGCCACACGGTGGCTACGCTACTTTTGGAAAACGGGGTGAATATGCGTTACATCCAAGCGCTATTGGGTCACAGCAATATCTCGACCACCCAAATCTATGCAAGGGTCAACGCGTTGGCCCAGCGCGAGGTATTGGGGAAACAGCACCCGCGAAATCGGATCATTACCGGCATGGACGGAAATACGCCGGCGCCGGCCTACCCGTCAGCGGTTTTCTTGCCGACATGAGCTTTGAGCCGTGTTGCCGGTGATTTCCAAGAGGTTGCCGGCTTACATGGGATCGCTCAAGATTCTGCTAGGACCAGGCGGACGGTTGTGGCATGATGGGCGTATCGATCCAAACCCCTTGCATGGAGGAAGAAACGTTATGAATTGGACGCGCCGTACCGTGCTTATTTTCCTTGGCTTTTTGTGTCTTGGACTCACCGCGCAAGACAATTCCGTCAAGATTACCCTGATTCAGATGAACGATGTCTACGAGTTGCTACCCTTGGGTAACGACCGGGGCGGGTTGGCGCGCGTGGCCACCTTGCGCAAGCAACTGGAGAAGGAAAACCCCAATACCTATGTCTTTCTAGCCGGGGACCTGATCAGCCCCTCGGCCGTGGGCACCGCCAAAATCAACGGCGAAAGACTGGCCGGCAAGCAGATGATCGCCGCCATGAACGCGCTCGGCTTGGATTATATGACCTTCGGCAATCACGAGTTCGATGTCGATGAAAGCCAACTGTTGGATCGCATCGCCGAATCCAAATTCCACTGGATCAGCGGCAATGTCTATCACCGCAAGATGGGACATCCCTTTCCCGGTGTTGCGCCCCGGCTTATTTTCAACGCGGGCGGCAAGGTGAACGTCGGCATTTTCTCCCTCTGTTTGAATCAGGCCCAAAGGGATTACGTGGTTTACGACAACAACCTGGTTCAGATCGCCCGTCGCGATGTCAAGGCCCTGCGCGAGGGCGGCGCCGATATCGTTATCGGTTTCACCCACTTGTCCATGGCCCAGGATAAAATGGTGGGCGAAGAGGTTGCCGGGATCGACTTGATTCTGGGCGGCCACGAACACGAGGCCCAAAGCGATACTCGTTACACGCCCGTTTTCAAGGCGGACGCCAATGCCCAAACCGTTTATATTCATCACCTGACCTATGAAACGGCTACCGGCAACCTAAATATTGACAGCAAGCTGAAGGTTATTGACGGGAGCATTAAAGACGATCCGGCCACTCTGAAAGTGGCTAAGGAGTGGTTCGACAAGGCCATTAAGGCGCTGGGCGTTGATCCGAACAAAGCTATCGTCACGCCGACCGAGGACCTGGACGGCCGTGAGGCGAGCATCCGCAACGGTTCCACCCTGCTCACCAGAATCCTGGCCGACGGCATGATGGAAGCCGGCAAGGCCGCTAAGATCCAGGCTTCTATCTACAATGTCGGCTCCATCCGTGTCGATGATGTATTGCGGAAGGGCACCTCTCTGAGCGAATACGATATCTTGCGTGTTTTGCCTTTCGGCGGCGAGCACCAGTGGTGTGAAATCAGGGGTGACCTGTTGGTGAAAACCCTGGATCAGGGCCTTAAGAACGCCGGTTCGGGCGGCTACCTGCAATACGACAATATCACGGGCTCCGCCGGGAATTGGAAACTGGGCGGCAAGTCGATTAAAGCAAGTTCCTGGTACAAGATCACCTTCAGTGATTACCTGTTGACCGGCAGGGAGACCAACTTGCCCTACCTGAAGTGCGAGCAGGGCGATTGTCCCGGCGACAGCATGAAATACGGCGGCACTGTCGGTAATATTCAGGAGGCTTTAGTTACGGGCCTTAAGAAAGCATTCCCTTGAAACTGTGTCCCCGGGCGGTCATTCCTATCGAGCGCTCGGGACTCAAGCCGCTTTCACCGCACGCAGAACCCGGAAAGGGGCAGCAACCGTCAACCCGTCCTCGCGCTGTTGACAATAACGGGCGGTCAGTTCATTACCATCCAGGTCTTCCGCCAGGGCGAAACCGGAATCGGCCAGGATGCCGTGTAACTCTTCCGGCTTGAACCCGCCGCGAGGGGCTGCTCCTCCGGCTTTGCTTTCAATCACCAATTGGTGCATGGCCGGTTCATCGGCCTTGAAATCCGATTCGCTGTAGTAGTCGAAAATCAACTCCGACTTGGGGGCGCTCAGTTCGGCCGCCTCGCACATCAGGCCCAGCAGTCGCACACGGGTCAAATAGGGCGCCAGGCCGAGGCAGGCGAACAAGGTCGGGCGTTCAGGCAGGAATTCGCCGCCGGACAACACGCTGGTCAGCGAATCGCGCTCCATGTCCGCGGCAAGCGAGACCACGTTCCAGGGCACGCGAAAACCGGCGCGCGCCAGGCGTCCGCGTTTTGATTCCAGCATTTCGTCGTGATCGACCTCGTAGATGGTGACATTGCCGCCGTGCTGTTGACGGTAGGGCCAGGTGTCCAAACCCGCGGCCAGATTGACGAATTGGAACGGTTCCTCGACGGGCTTCAGGTGGTCTTCCAAATAGCGGCCCCGTACAATGACCGTTCCGTAAACGACACCCGCGCGTAAGGTTCGGTAAAGTCGTTTCATGGGGTCGTCGATTTTGCCCATTTCACGGCGGCTGTTGTCATCCAAGGTCTCTTCCAATCGGGATAACAATCGCACGCGTTCGGTGCGGGAAACCAGGCTGTCGGCCAGCTTATCTTGAATCAAGGGATCCGTGTCGAACTGGGTATGGTAGGCTCGGATCAATGCCGCTTCAATTGCCAATTCGCTAAGTTCGTTCACGGAGCCTCCTTTCTGCCCGGTCAGCTATTCTTTTCGGATCTTCGAGCTCCTGACTTTAGAGTCGGAATTTTTGAAACCCGCGCTTCTTACACGGGCATGGAAAAAAGATTAAAAAAGATTGCGTATTTGGAGCCCGTTTTGCGCTTGGAGGAATAGAGGGCCGAATCCGAATCACCAAAAACAGTGAGGGTCTCCCGGGTCTTCTCGGTCCGGCTTGCTATGAAACGACTTTTCTACTAGAAGTGGGAACTTCACCCGGTCGGTCCCCTGTGGCCGGCCGGTTTTTTCTGTTACCTTCTTCTCTTTTTATTTGCACGAGCGCCCCGGGTTCAGGAGGGCGCTTAAGAAAACCCCGGATAAACCGGGGTTTTCCCGAAGTAAGCTAACTGCCCAGACAGGCGTCATAATTTGCAAGGGCAGCCGAGACACATTCACTCCAGCCGGTGGTTCCCGGGATGAGGAGTGAATTGCAAACGGCAATTTCTTGCTGGGCAATGGCAAAGCATTCAGCTTGAGATGCGGCCAGTACATGGAAACCGGTTGTGAGTACGGCGATCATCGCGGTGAAACACAAAACTTTTCTAAACATATGGATACCTCCAGTAGGTTTACTTGAGTGACTTCTTGAAAAGGGGCACTTTAATACAGTTGAAACATTTTCTATCATACAGCAAGGTTTTTTAACGGGCAACTATTTCAATACGAGATCTTTAATTATTGTACTCGTGTCTATTTTTGACGGCTGAGCTATGAAGTTACCTCCAGTTGTGTTACTTCAGGAGGCGAATGCAATCCTGTGTCGACAAAGGGCCCGGTTTAGGGCAGAATGAGCAAAACTACGACGGGGTGAATCTCATGATTCGATCGATCGCAGCACTTTTGATTTCGGTTTTTCTCAATCTTTCGCTCAGGGCACAGACCCACGATCTGGCCGCGCTCTTCCAACCACCCAGCTTCAAGGCCGGCGACAGCTGGAAGTTCACCAATCGGGA
>JASJCB010000293.1 GCA_030066195.1 Acidobacteriota bacterium | reverse complement strand
ATATAATAGATGGAACTGGCCGTCTTGTTTCACGGAGGCGAATACCTCACCTTCCAGTTGTCCAAGATCCTCCGGCTTGAGCAGACGGTACCGTGAGGCTACGTGGCGCTTGTACTGCCGGGCCGCTTCTAACAGATCATTCGTCAATTCACACATGGTCATGCTCCTTACGCTACCGATTTCAGTTCTAAGTTAGTCAGGTGAACCACCAACAGATATTGGTCACCCTGGATCCGCCCTTCCAGGAAGGCACGGTATGGGGTGCCGTTGCGCCGGAAGACCAGGGGATCGGTGCCGTTCTCGCCGGCGCCCAACATCATGAGCGCCTCTTTGTCCTGGAGCTCCTTGGCCATATCGAAGAGAAAATCATAGGTGAGGCCGTCGCCGTGGGTGACCTGGTAACTGCCGGTGAATACCATCATGCCGGCGGCCTTCTTTTTGGGAATCAGGCGACCCCATTTCAGCGCAACGGCGGTGTTGATGTTCCCTTCCAGGCTGCGCTTTTCTCGTGATTCCTTCAGGTGACCGTCCGTGTCGAAAACTTCTTCTCGATGAGCGATCGCCTGGGCGGGCCGACTGTCTTCGGTCAGGTAGATGCGGTTGGTCTCGCGGACTTGCTTACCAAATAGCTCGATGTCGAGTTCGGGATTGCCGGCGATGAGGGCCTTCGCCAAATCATCAGATGGCATCTGAGCACAAGCGCGGTCGGTTTTGAGGCTACCCTTGACCAGACGAGCGGAAGTGACTGGGCGGCCTTGGGAATCCGCGGTACAGGTCCGGGGAGCGCGTTTCCGGGAGACGAGGGTGACACGAGCATTGCGGGCGCGATGGTCTGAGATGTGGATTTGCATGACGGCCTCCTTAAAACATGCCGAAATCGATATCGGCGTCATCTTCTTCGATGTCTTCCGGTACCGGAACGTGGTCCGGACCGATGAACGGGTAACCGCTTTCCTCGCCAACGACCAGGAACAAGCCGGTATCGTTGGCTACCAGAAAGCCGGCATCGGGGCTGTAGCCGGCCGTATAGTTGAAGGGAAACCGGTAGAAACCGTCTACCGTGGTCACGAGGGTCACCAGGTCAGCCGGCGCTTGTAATTCGTAGACGGCCCGCACGGTGTGCGCCAGGTAGTGATCGATGGAAACCGTTTGATTGAGCTCGATCACTTGCTGGAAAGACGAGGCTTGCTTTTCGAGTAGCCGGCCGGTCTCATCAACGGCCTGGGTGGCCCCTCGCGCCAACCAGTTGCCGTCTGCATCCTGGTACAAGAGTTCAAAGCAACCGGCGCCGAAGATATGCAGGCCGTCGCCGGACAGGGAGCCGAGGGTGCAGGTCCGGCCTTCAGCATCGACCGCCTTGTTGTCGATCCAGCCGTACAGTTTCTTGCGGTCTACTTTGATGACACCGGCCTGATGCTCTTGGCCTTGAATTCGAAAGGTCAGGTTCTTCATGATGCGCTCCTTATGCGACCTGGGGCACTTTTTCTGATGCCTCACCGAACGAAACCTTCAGGACCTCAACGCCCGGGAACCAGGCCCTCAAGACTTCCATTTGGTCCGGCGTTGCGCCGCGCATCACGCTCAAGATCTGATCCTCCGTGGCCCGGGCAACATGCCGCGTCTTTCCTTCCGCGAGGTCCAGGAATGCATCCGCGATGCGGTCAAACCCTTCCTTGATCTCGGTTATGGGGATGTCGATATAGTGACCCATGACGCCGGTCTCGGCGTGGCGGGTCATCGCCTTGACCACGTGCGGTTTCATATGGCGAGCGGCCATGGTCGTGGCTGCTTTGCGTAGGGCATGCAGGCCCAGTTTTTCTTTGATGCCGGCTTCAACCAGCCACTTTTGGAAATCCCGCCGCACTTTCTGTGGAGAGACATGTACGTTCGTCTTTTGATAAGTCCCGGGAAACACCCAGCCGTTGCCCTCCCGCTTCCGATCTTGTAGGTACTCGATCATATCCACGGCCGCATAGGAGAGCGGAAGCCGTTCGGTCTTCCAGTTCTTGCTCTGGTCGCCGTAGTAATGCAGGAACCCCTCACGGCTTTCCCAGTCGACGGACACATAGCCGATCGAATCAGGGTGCTTGGTTTCCCAGGCCAGGCGGATGACTTCAGAGATCCTCAGTCCCATGAACCAGGCCAACAGGCAGGCTTCGGCGGTCGGCACACGGCGTTTCCGCCCACGGTTGGCCATCAATACTTTGTAGAGTTCGCCAACCTCGTGATCCTGGACCATTTCCAGCTTCTTCTCTGACTTCGGCCAACTGCCACCCAGTAACTCCTGGCTTTTGACCTCCTTGAGCGGGTTGGCACCCAGCCAGCGTCTTTTGATCGCGAAGTTCAGCAGGGCATCGATCAGCTTGAAATAATTCCCGACGGTGGAAGGCTTCAGCCGACCTTCGCCGTTGCATTTCTTCCGGTCGGCAATGCGGCGGTACCGCTCGACGCAATCTCGGCCGGTGATCTCCGTAACGGGTTTATCGAGCCAGTCAGCGAATTCCCTATTCATGGTCCATCGCTTATTCTCTATCGCTCTCGCCGAACTGCCGCGTCCACCGTTGCGCCGAACAGTATCTTCGTACTCTTTCAGGACCTGCCTGAGGGTGCGGGTGTCTTCGACGGAATCCTCAAGCGCCTGGGCGAAGGCAAGGGCCGCATTCTGGCCACCCGCGATCAAGGATACGGCCCCGGCGCCCGCGGTGCGCTCCGTCAAGGCTTTCCGATAGGCTTCCAAGATACACCCTTCCGCCTTGGTTGGGTTATGACCCATACCGGCCAGTTTGGCCGCGGCCTCGAGCATGGCCGTGATGTCGGCGACCTGAGCGGTGGTGATCTTTTGGATCTGGTCCGGCATCTTCGGGTAGCGCTTTCGGTTGACGGTGTACTTGGCCGGCTTGCCGCCCGAGACCCGGATGGTCAGGACAAACGTGATCTTTCCCCGTTCGGAAAGGTTCACGGTCACACTGCCGAATTTGTGGGAACCGACTCTCAACTTTTGAAGGGACGTTTTATTGAACTTAATCATTCGTTGCGCTCCTGTTGGAAACTTTTTCTCTACAAAAGCCAAGATAAAACGTGAATTCGATCCCGTCAAATCGGCTCTTGAGTCCATTTTAGAGCGCTACAAAACGGCCGTAAACACCTCATTTTATATGCATTATCGGTAATACCCAGATATTGCCGCTGGAAACAGCTTTACAATTCACACTCCCGGGAACGGAACCACCTGCCGAGGTCGGAACCGGTCCTGTTCCCGGGAATGATGCTACCTTTGCCGGGTTCAGGTACACCTGTTCCCGGGCCATGATACAGAATGAGCGGTAGAAAACGGGCTCTAATGTAAAAAACTTGCTTATTTTCGGGAAGGAGATCTACTCAACAACCTAGAGCACTACTTTTCTTTATTCTCAACCAAAGGGTCTGTCTGCCAGGTAGTCTGAGAATGAAAAAAGAAGCGCCGAGAAGGAAATCGCCCGGCTCCAAACCCGAATTAAATTAGCCGGTACCGACCCCTCCGCCGTCTGAAACAAAAGCAAACCATTTATTGAAGCTGCCCCGCATTTCGGTTAATATTCCCCTGCCTCTGCGCCGGGGGAGATATACATGCAAGCCAACACGGTCGAAGCGCCGGTCAAGTTATTCAATCGAAACTTCATTCTGTTGCTCCAGGGTCAGGTCGTCAGCCAGATCGGCAGTCAGGCCTATATGATCGCGATTATGTTTTGGATCAAGCAACAAACCGGTTCCGCTTCCCTTATGGGTACTTATATGATGGTTACCAACCTGCCCGGCATTCTTCTTGGTCCCATCGGCGGCACTTTTGCCGATCGCTTCTCCAGACGCAATATCATGATTGTCTCCGACCTGGTCAAAGGGCTCGCCTTGCTGGGTCTGGGCGCCTTGTTCTGGTTTCGCCCCGAGGCAAGCGGGTTACTGCTGACCGCGCTGTTCGCCGTCTCCATCCTGAGCGCGGTGATGAGCAGCTTTTTTCGGCCTGCCATGACAGCGGCCATCCCCGACCTGGTGCCCAAGGAAATGGTGAACGGCGCCAACGGCTTGAATCAGGCTGCCTCTCAGATCGCCATGTTCTTTGGCCAGGCCATGGGCGGCGTGCTGTTTCGATTGTTAGGCGCTCCCCTGCTGATTATTATCGATGCAATCAGCTTCCTACTCTCCGCTTTAAGCGAATCCTTCATCCGCATGCCTCGTCGACTCGAAAGGAAAAAAGAATTCGGCCACCCCCTCCAGGGTTTTTGGCGCGATACCGTGGAGGGTTTCCGCTATGTCTGGGACCATCGCGGGGTCCGCGCTTTGTTCCTGACCGCCTCCGTCATCAACTTCACCGCCATGCCCTTCCTGGTCCTGGCCCCCTTTTATGTGGAAGATGTCCTGCGGGTCACCGTGGACTGGTACGGTTACATCCTGGCCGCCTATGCAATGGGTTCACTGGCCGGGTTTGCCGTCGGCGGCTCGTTGAAACTGGGCGGTAAGGGCCGCATGCTGGTCCTGCTGGGCGTCATTCCGGCAGCCGCCGTTTGTTTCGGCCTGGTCACCTTGATCCTTCATCCGGCCTTTGCTTGCGCCATGCTGTTCGGGGTGGGTCTCTTCTTCGGCGTCTTCAATGTGAACATCATGACCCTTTTGCAGTTGGATACGCCGGAAGAGATGCGAGGCCGCGTGCTGGGCCTGCTCATGTCGCTCTTCGGCGCCTTGATGCCCGTTTCCATGGGCATCGCCGGGTGGATCACGGATCTCCTGGACCAAAATGTCTTGCTGGTGCTGCGGATTTGTTCCCTGGCCCTGATGGTCACCGCGCTTATAGGGGCTGCCTCCTCAAACTACCGCAACTATCTGGCCGTGGATCTCACCGGGAAGTCGGAAGAATCCTAATGGCTTCCACCCAAACGATTTCACAGGCGCCCGCGCCCTCATCCTCCCGCTCGAGGGAGGTAAACCATTCCCAACCTTCCGGCCCGACCACGTCTACCAAACGGCCTTCAAACTGAATCAATTCACCCTCACGAAGAACGTCCAGCACTTGTTGGACCAGATCGTCGGCGGGGATGACGTGCATATTCGCCTGGCTTTTCTGCAAGGTGTCCCTGGGCGCGGGTAACCGCCGGGCGTGCCAGAGGAAAAAGCGCCCTTCCTGGTAATAGCTCAGTTTTTCCAAGACCCGGCTGTCCGACATATAACCCCACCCCAGAGCCAGGTCGGTGTTGCAGACCAGGGCCGCGCGGTCCTTCGTATAGGTTTTGACGCCGAGCACCCGAGCTTTCAACTGGATGGTCGCCCGAGGTATCAATCGATGCCCCCGGTGAAGTATTTCGGGTCCGCTCTCGATTATTTCCTGGACGGGTTCTTCGGCCGCCAAAATGCCCGGCGGTTGTGAGACCGGCCGGTCGCTGAAAGTCCGAATCACGATCAAGAGGACAAGTGAAACCGCGGCAAAACCGACGATCAACACCAGACTCCGTTGATGCTCGGCAATCGTCTCGGCAAAGGTTTTCGTCTCATGGTCCAAGCGCTGCCGCTGAACCGGCGGACCGGCGCTACCAAGGTCCGGCGAATCCGGCGGGGATTCCCAGGGAGCAAGATCTTGATCGACCGGCTCGCCGGTTTTGCCCGCCTCCCAGGAAGCAGGCGGTTGATGCTCCAATTGAACCGGGGCGGGCGGCTGCTTCCCTTCCACGGCGGAGGCGGCCGGTGCGACCTCATTCTCGACGCGATAGGTCACCCCGACATCGGTGAGCGCACGGCCCAATCGTTTGACCGAGGGCCCGTCCAAATTGGCTTTCAACACCACGGGCCGGCCGGAAAAAAGCTTGGGTAACTGCGCATCCTTGACACCGAACCGCCGGGCAAACGCCGTTTTAGCCGTCTCGGGATCCTGACCGGGCAGAACCTTTCCCTCAAAAATCAATCGATAGCGAAGCTCAGCCAAAAAGAGCCCCCTCCAAGCCTTTTCCACCCTATTCTAAGGCATCCGGGCCGGATCATGACACATTCCTCACTCCCTCACGTATATAAGAATGGTGCCCCAAATCGAAGAACACTGGTATTGCGAGGAGTCTGAGATGAAAAAAGTGCTGATTTTATTGGCATGCGGCCTGATTTGTGCCGGAATCCTAACCGCCCTGGATAGCAGCAGCGAGGAAGCGGCCGTGCGCGCGGCAGTCCTGGATTACGTGGAAGGCGTCTACAACGTGCAGCCCGAACGCATCGATCGCAGCGTCCACAAGAGCCTGCGCAAACACGGCTTCTACAAAAACGAGAAAGGCGAGTGGCAGGAAGTCCCCATGACCTTCGAACGACTGAGGAACCTCGCCGGCAATTGGAATAAGGACGGTAAACGCGCCAATGCGAAATCGCCCAAGGAAATCACGATCTTCGAGGTCAAGAACAAAACCGCCAGCGCCAAACTGGTCGCGGAATGGGGCCAGGACTATTTCCACCTGGGCAAGTATGACGGCAAGTGGATGATCACCAACGTCATCTGGCAAAGTTTGGACTAAATCGAGATCCCGGGGAGAGCGAACCCGGTTCGCCTCTCCCCCGGCAGTAAACTGACTCTTGATTTTTCCGACTTCAACCATCGCCTGATCTGTTGTGGTCTGGTGGCGGCGGGTCAGGCGGGGCCAATTGCCATTGCCTGTCCTGAAAGCGGTTTTAATCAACGTGGGTCAACTCCTTTGTTATCGTTTTTATTCTTGAGACTTGAGACCTCTTGACCGCCGGTCATCGATTTGAGATCATATGCGGCCAAAACCATTCCTTTTGCTTGGGGTAGCCGTATGTAAAACCTTACAGGCTCGACAGCTTGATCGTTGCCAGAAGCAAGAAGGGTTATTATACCCTGCTCCCAGTCCCCCATGAGTCGCCAGGCAAAAAGGGGGTCTTTCAGGATGACAGATCATCAGCAACGTTCCAAACAAACTAGCCAAAAAGGTCGTGGACATGATAACCAGTTCAATAGGAGCCCGAATAATGGTTCCGCTTTGTCATCGATGAGTCCACCAAAACCTTCCTACCTGAGGAACACATCACCGTAGTATCGAGTTCAGTCAAAAAGCTAAAAATCGGTATCTGCCCAAGCGGGTGTTTTTATTGTATCTTACCCGTCAAAGAGTGGCTTCACACAATTGGAGGAACATCTAGGATTGAGAAAGGAAAGGCGGCTTTTTGCTAACAGGTCTTGAAAAGACCTGAAAGTTCGAGATAAAAAAGCAGCTGATAGCTTAGTTGAGCTTTGAAACACGAAAGCATAGGTCGATCAACTCCAGGCGATAAATTATAACTCCATACCTATGGACAAAAAGCTATTAACTTCCTTTTCAAGAATAGTAAGTGGTTGTTTAATAGATATATAACCTATTTTCTCGATTAAACTTTTAATAATTCTCTGAAAATCAGCATTATTTAGTGCAGAATTTTTTTCTTTGTAATGCCTTTGAAGGACACTTCCAGCGTAGCTATGATCACTATATCTCGTTGAGTAAAAAGAAATCTCAGATAAAACTAAAGGCAGGCTCTCAGCTTCGCCTGGATCCCAGATATTGTACCTTTTGTTGTTTGACTGAGAGTTTAAATGATCAAAGAGATCGATAAACCTGTCTGATGGATTTGTTGAGAAGTCCTGTGCAAGCGTTTGGTATGAGAATTTGACAATACTTTCATCCCTCATTAAGGACAGCAAAACCATTAAAGGCGAGGGGAACTTGAAGCCACACAAATAAAATGCTTGAACTTTCTTAGCTAACTTTATTGCGTTTCTTGTCGCAACTTTACCAATGTCAACATAGCTAGAAAGAACGTGTGCGAAATTCATTGCCTGAAAGCCTTCAAAACTATCTGGAATGAAGCCTTTATATAAATTCGGACTATGCTTTGGGCGAATCCTAAAAGAGTAATCGAAAAACCTTTTTAAATACCCGGAAGAATCAAATCGCTCGCCGAAAGAATGACTAATGCTGCTGGCTAGTTGTTTGTCATCAATGGCAAAGATAAATATTATCTCAGGTAAAGAAAAAAGATGCTTAACTCGTTCGAGGAACGACACAGCCCAATCAGGTCTACACCTGTCAAGTTCATCAACCAATATAATAAGTTTATTCCGTCTTAACGTATTTCCTAACATTTCCCTGAATTTAGATTTAAAGGTAGACAGGTCATCTAAAAATGAATCATAGAATTTTTCTTGATCAAAATACATATGCTTCTTCGCCGCGTTTTTAAGGACATGTCTAACAAGTTCATTAAGTGATTTATTTTTGGTTGAATCTAGGCTCAATATTGAGTTTACCTTACTAAGCAACGGAAGTGCAGGGTCTGTGGATTCATCAAACTCCCATGCACTAAAGTAAACCCTGTGGAAATCATTATCATTTTTAGTTTGAACTCTATCCAATTCTTCGAGGACCATATTTAAAAAAAATGTTTTACCAGTTCCCCAGGGTGCATTGATAGATATGGATATTGGACCCGGCGTGTTGATTAGCATCTGAGTCAGTCTTTCGCAGCTATGAGACCAAGAAAAAGCATCAATTTCTTTATAGTTCTTGGTATTTATATCTCTCAATGTTTTGGGTAACTTTATTCTATCCATCTATGTATACCACCTACTAAACTTCACAATCATAGCACAGGCAAAATTAAGACATTTCTTAATTATAGCATATATATTATGAAAGTCATATTGATTAATGGGATTTGGTTTCACCTAACCTATTACCCGACAGTGGTTTATGGATTTATCCATATATAATAGCTTGAAAATATTGGGCTTAACCTTTTGCCACCTCTACATAGGCATAAGGCTGACATACTCGTTGGCATCTTCAAAATATCTTTTCTAGTCAACCAATTAAGCCTAGATTTAGACATTTGAGAGACAATTTACTTTTCTCATTTGTGCATGACTTGACCTTCACTCAGCTTCGCGGCACCATATTATAAGGGGATTACCCACTTGGAGAAAACCATGAAATTACTATTAAAGATTCTCGTCTTTGGCATCATAACCTTGGGGGCAGCGCCCGCAACAACGCAAATCACCGGATCTGTTTTTAGTCAAGAATGGACCCCCGATGAAGAATGCATCGGACTTAGCGGAACCTGTACCCCCCCAAAAGCAAACTACTTCCGAAGAAACTAGGGCGTGTAGATTGCTTTATGCCCGGGTTTGAAAACCCAGATTTTGGCTCCGTCGCTTCCACCAATCAGGTGGCGGTCAGCCTGCCATGCGTCAACAGCCAGGCTTTTTCCATTGAACCAAACAAGCAGGGTGTGCTCTGATGTCTCGACCGCTGCACACAACCCATTATCGGTATCACCGAACCACGTAAGGCGATCGAATCTCTTTAAGTAAGCTCTCCGGCGTTGTTTCCGGTCCCAACGTCCTGGGTAGCTTCTCCATTGTGGATACGGGAGTTTTTCACTTCCGGTATATTCGGCGGGTGAGAAACCCAATCCCTTGAATTTATGAATCACGGGGTCTAGCGGCGTGGCCAGCAGAACGCCATCCGGCGTTTCAACCGGCCAAACTCGTTTGAAGTCCGTATCCATTGTGATTTTGCATTCACCGAGATCGAAAAAATCTTTTCTCACCTCGCTATATCCAAGACGCCCGCCCTCCACCTCGATCGGCACAACTTGAGTTTCGCCGGGGGCCCAAATGAGGCCCGATCCATACAGCTTCCCATGTAACTCAAAAAACCACCATGATAGGGTATCGATTTTCTGTTTTACCCTGCCGAAAGGGTCCACGAAGTCGAGACCGTATTGACGTTTTTTCGGTGATAGCCACGTCATGGCATACCCACCCGCAACCGGATGGATGACCCATACCTGAGTCTCAAGGCGGGAAAATTCAGCGATCTTTATGCCGGTAAGGGAATAGTGATAGGCTTTTTGCCTTCCCGCGTATAAAGAAAGTGCCCAAGCTCCGAGGTCTCGAATTTAACGATCTTTCCTTCAGGAGGAGGTATCAAGGGGATTTCGGCATACATCCATAATAGCACTAATAGCATGGCGGCCTCACTCATCCCCGTAGTCAAAACGTTTATCTAGTCTTTCATCTGGAGCCCAAGGCAATCCCTGGCGGAACATCATTGGGAAAGGGATCACCTCGCCAGTTGCCAAAGTGACCAGGGGGACGTTATATCTTGCTGAAAGTCGGAGAATGACGCCGATAGTGGATCGACGCTTGAAGGGCGTTTTCCGGCTGATGTGTACATGAGAGCCGATTGGAATCTCTCTATCTGCTTGGAAAATAACCCCTCTTTGAAAGTCGAAGCCGCTAACTTCGGTATAATTAAAAGGGATTACAGGTGCTCCCTTAAGAAGGGTTGCAATTTGATCTTGACCGATGCCACTCGGTAGTTCCTGGAGCATTACCCGCAAAGCCGACCAGTTTTTTGCCTCAGCCAATTCTTGGGCAATGTGCCGCGGGTCTGACTCCTGTACATACCAGCCAAAAGCTGCGAGAGACACCAGGGCAAATCCCAGAGCCCCGACTTTCCAACGGAAACGCCTGGGTTTCTCTATCCGCTTGTTGAGCCGCTGGACCATTTCACCAGCCGTAGGTCTTTTGGAAGCGTCCGAGTCTCGGCATCGTCTCCAGAACCGGTGCTCACCAGCTAACATCACCAACCGTCCAATGGGAACCGGTAACTGGATAAATCGTTTGGGGGCCTTCACTTGTTTGACGAGCAGGTCGAAGCAAACATCCGCCAATGCGGATACATCCCGGCCTTGATCCTGGAGGGCTTCATAGGACTTTTGGCCAATGCCGATCAATACCCCGCGTGACTTGCGAGTTGATTTGGAGGCAATGCAGTTTCCGGAATGAATATTCCCATGAAGGCCCAACGCATCCAGGCCGGCAAACCAGTCACGGCAAAGAGCCAACTTAGAAGTTCGCGATAGTCCCTGAAGGCTTTCATGTCCTGCATGGAAACCAGGCACATCTTCAAGTAACAGATGCTCAGGCAAGTCTTCAAGGACCCTGACCACGTTGGGATGTTGCAACGTCGGCGCGTTGCCCAGGGTGAAACCAACCTGCTTACGCTTCATGACCACGGTTCGCCCAAAGGTTCGGTGAAACAGCCGATAAACCCCCTGTTCGGGAGGTTCCAACACACAACGCACCTCGTATTGTTTCGGGATCGCCGCTAGATCCTGTTTCTCCAACTCGGAAACCAGTAAGGCCGGGACACCGAGGAAACGGCTGCAAACCTGCTGATGTTCCGGGAGCGCCCCTTCCCCGGTTATTGAATCGTAGTAGCCGCGATCCCTGCTCAGAATCGGTTTGATGGGTTCCCCGGAGAGTTCTGAGCAGAGGTCGAACAGGATAGCCAGGTAATGCGCCATATCGTGCAGGATCAAGCCATCATCATTGCCGGCATCCAGAACATCGCTTCGCTTTAACTTCCAGGTTTTTTCGTGGACAAGAAAACGATCCAGCACGCAGCCGTGGAAGGTTCCCAGCTTATGGAACGCTACCACGCTACGCCAGGACTCAAGCGCGACCACCAGCCGCTGAATGTAGGAGAATTTTCTGGCCGCCTGCCAATTTCCCTCTACACGCTGGAGCCGTTTGGGGACGGCGATGTCCGGGATGTCTACCGTTTCGTCCTTATGGCTCCGATATTCGGCCAAACGTCGCCACTCACTTGCCGGATATGCCGGGCCGCGCTTTTTCATGCCGCACCGTTCGCCGGCTCTGGCCAGGGCGGTGACAATCGACCGCTGAGTCGAATCAGGAAATGAGGGCGCAAGCATTCGCCCGATCTCCACATGCGTATAACACCGGTTATCATCCAGGGATAGTTCTGCAAGACGAGCAAGGTATTTAGGTTTCGGGGGCATTTTGATCGGGCTCCATTTTTATACGCCTGATACTAAAGCAGCGCTGAGGGGACGTCAACCAGGAACGTCGTCAATCTTGGTACGGTATCGGATTTTAGCTTATCTCGCGGTTGCTCGCGGGTTGTGGACCCTCGTTTCGAAGCATTTTCGTTTCGTGCTCCGTTATGTGCCCTGGATTTTCCGCCGAGATCATCCTGACAATAAAGCACGCCGGAAATTTGCTTACCCCCAAGCAAACATCATCAAAGACCAGACCAAGGCTTAAATCCGGCGTCAACTTTCACCATGTATACTTGAGGATAGCTACTTATGCGAACCCCTTGCCTACGCCTTTCCACCGTATTCCTTTTTCTACTGATCTCGTCGGCGGTACACGCCAAAAATGATAACCATGCCCTGATATTCAAGCCGGTGCAATCGTATGAAGCCGGCGAGGCGATTGTCGAGATAGGCAGGCCTCGTTATCTTGACCAGGACGCTCAGGGAAATCTTTATGCCCTCGACGTCCAGGGGCGGCAGGTTCACACCTGGGACGCGCAAGGTAAGTACCGGCGAAGTTTTGGACAAAAAGGAGAGGGACCCGGCGAGTTCATGTTCACCTATCCGGTGGGTGAGCTCATTGTCTACCAAGGGAAAATCATCGTGGTCGATGAATCGGTCTCCAAAATCCATTTCTTCGATCTGGATACGGGGAACTTTGAAAGGACTATTTCCCGTCCGTCCAACCTGTCTCGCCTTCACCTCTACCGAACCAAGTCGGGCAGGTCTCTTTATGCTCTGAATGTTTCGGGTGGCCGGGCCATTCAGGAAGTGGTCAAGCTGAACTTGGAGATGGAAGTCGAAAACGTGTTTTTCTCAATCCCCTACGGGAGTACTGAATGGTTGGACAAGGTCAGGTATATCTTTCGGCCCAATGCAAACCAGTTGATACTTTGCCCCTTTCGAGAGAACTTGCTGATTGCTGAAACCCGGAACAATGAACTGCG
>JASJCB010000028.1 GCA_030066195.1 Acidobacteriota bacterium | reverse complement strand
GTTTCGCTTTTGTGAGCGCACAGGGGCCGGAGAGTCGGTTTCACATTGCGAAGAAAAAATTGATTGAAGGACTTGAACCCACCTTTCGGGATAATGTAGTCGTTGATGTTGAAGGGATGCTCGGCAGTGCCCTTGTAGGCCCCCCATTGGGCAAGCGTGGTTGTGGACGACGTGCTGCTGAGCCAGACGCCCCGCAGGTTGAGGAAGCGGACGAACCACTTTTTGAATTTCCGATCCGCGTTGGTCAGCTCGAGACCCGAGTGTGTGTTCGCCAGGTAGTCCCAGTACTCGATGTATAAACCGGGATTGGCCGGACCTGGGTTGTACTCCAGCCATTTGGCGAAGAAATGATGTAACTTTTTCACGCCGTCCCGGTACGGGCGCCAAAACGTACCCCGTTCCGTGTCGGGGGTTTGCAGCGGATTGCAGACTTCTGCAAGTGCGCCGGTGACCAGAGCGCCGGTCTTGGTCATGGTGCCGTCAGGGAGCAATTTGGCCAGATCATCGAAAAGTTTCTTCTTTTTTTCCTTGTCGTGTTTGTCCCATTTTTTGGCAGTGGGTAGTTTGAAGCCCATGTCCCAACCTCCTCCGTTTTTCTGGACGCGCACCACCGTTTCCGGCAGAGAAAGCGTGCGGACTCAATTTGTTTAAATTCCCTGAATGGTACCATATTTTATTGCGCGACAGCAAGTTACTTCCATGCAAACCATGCGAAACCTAACGGCGCTGGAGAGGGCAATCCACCCGTTACGGGCATGCGCCTTACCACCACCCGAGCGGGTAGGGGCGGGCGATATCTCCGAGGACAAAGACGGCCCCAAGACTCCGTTCATCTTTGCGACCTGGTTCCGGCCCGGCCTCAGTTCAATTCTCCGAGAGGCAACGCTCCGGGTAACCCGCCTCCATTCCCGGATAAAGGACTACCCACGTCAGCAAATGGAGCACCATTTCCGAGCACCGGTATTGTAGAATTCCAAAACACAACGTCCAACCCAAATATCCCGCCTGAAAATGTCTAAACCGACATTTTCCGGACAAAATTAAGGCAGGGTAAACCCGAAAAGGGTGTATCAAACCCCGAGATAAGAACTGAACCTGGAAATTTTCACAACTTGCCGCCCGAAAAAGACCCCGGCGGTAGGCAACCGAAAGGTCCCATTCTCAGAAAAACAACCGGGGTTGGCAATTCATTGAGCCCATTTCCGGGATTGGAACCACCTCACCGCCGGCAGGGTAGCACCAACCCCGGGAACAGGACCACCTTGTGGGTCTGAAACCAGTCCCGTTCCCAAGAACGGAACCGGTATCGCGACGCTCGAGGATACCTGTTCCCGGGAAAAGTTCCCCATTGCCGGTCAAAAACAGGGCTTTTGGGCACAAAAGTTGATCACTTACGAGGCAGCTCGTCACTCAACAATCCATAAGATTGTTTTTGTTAAAAAAGTAGTATATCTACCAAGCACCAAGTCTTGAAAATCGGAAAAAGACATCATCCACCCGAATAGCGGGTAGCCTAATCACCGAGGGGAATATCGAACTCATAGGGCAAGGCCCAACCTCTTGCCATGAGGAGTGGGAAAAAATTGGTTACCAAATTTCAAGGGGCAGGTTGGGAATGGGCCGAAAGTGTTTCTCATTCCGCGTTACCAGGGTGCACTCGTGTTCCAAGGCAATTGCGGCGATCAAACAGTCCGCTTCGCCGGGAAAACCTCCTGAACCGACAGGCTTCCCATGATCCCGTAAATCCTGCGTAATCCGAGCTGCCGATCGGGCGCTATATCCACTCAGGGGGAGTATGATAACACCTTCGAGGAAGAGGGCCAAAGGCGATGTGTTGCTGCCTTTTCGTTTGAATAATCCTCGCCACAGTTCATGAACGTTGATACTTGTGGTGTATAGCTGTCCATAGCCGAGCTTTTTTATCAAGTCGGAGAGTCGCGGCATGTGTCCCTTCAGATAGAGCGAAATGACATCCGTATCCAAAAGGAATCGCCGGGTCATCGCACAATCTCGTCATTGCGTCCGATATCCAGCTCGTCTTCAGCAATGCTACCGGATAAGGCAAGCATGGATTCCCGCCACTGACGGGTTTTCAACCGCTTTACAACTAAAGAGATACCTTGCTTGATCACCTGGCTTCGCGACATACCGAACGCTTGTGCGAGTTTATCCAACTCGTCTAATTCCGTTTTCTCACTGTCGTTGAAATGGACACTGATCGTATTGGCCATCATACCCTCGCCTTCACCCATTATCTCTAAATATAATGCCTTATCATAGGATTTCCTAATAGGAATTTCGAATAGACCTGCTGACAAGGTTGGGGTGCAGACCTTATCTCTTCTTGTGCTTGGTTTGTTTGCTATCGACAGGCTTGAGAGGGGCTCCAACATAGTTTAGGAACCCGATCCCCGGCATTCCAGATGAAAGCTTTGGCACTCCAACTCAGAGAAAACGAAGCGGGCCTCGCACGATCGTGAATGAAAAATGACGAATTTAAGAAACAAACCCTCGCCGTCCGACGTTATCGCTTTTGTCACCATTCAACCTGGAATTCGCGGGAGTAGCCCATTGAACACTTTTCGAATTGCCGTCGTAGCAGCGATCACCGTTTGTGCTTCATGTGGTCCGGTCGAAGATCGTGTAAACTCCGACCTACGGTCTGTATTGACCGCCTTCGAAAACGATGAGCACGGCGATCTGCATTCCATCATCGTCATCCAAAATGGTGTACCGGTCGTAGAGCGATATTATAACGGCGGTGATCGACGGACTCTGGTTGACGTAAGGTCGGCGGGTAAAAGTGTGACTTCACTGCTTTTTGGAATTGCCCTCGATCAGGGAGCGATTGAAAGTCTCGACGATCCTGTCTCGAAATACTGGCCCGACGCCGGAGGGAGCGCCATCGGCCCGGTTCGCCTTGCGGACGTGCTGACCATGCGTACCGGACTGGCCGCGGACGGTAATGATCCGGAATCTCCCGGATATGAGGATAACCTGGACGCGGCGGACGACCCGCTCTCTTTCGCAATGTCGGTTCCCGGCGCGGAGGAACCGGGCACGCGGTATCGCTACAATTCCCTGGCAGCTTACATCGCCGGCATCGTGATCGAACGCGCCGTCGTCAGCGGCCTGGAAGATTTTGCGCGCGCCAACCTCTTTGAACCGCTGAAGATCGAACGATGGGACTGGCAGGAAGACCGGGCAGGACAGACCAAAGGGCAGGGCAACCTATTCCTGACCGCTCCAGGTTTTGCGCGCATCGGCGAGCTGGTCCTGAATGGCGGAACATATAACGGTCGCCGGGTGGTGAGCAGCGAGTGGATCGACGAAAGCCTGAAGCCTCGGTTCGATATTTCCGATAGTGATCCCTATGCGAGCGGATACGGCTATTATTGGTATCATCAAGTATACTCATTGGACGATCGCCCCATCGAAGTGTCTTTTGCTTCCGGTAACGGCGGCAACAAAATTTATGTGATTCCTGAATTCGGCCTGGTGGTGTCCGTCATGTCACGGGCTTACGGACAAAGGCACGGACAGCGACGCTCGCATGACATTCTGAAAGCAATTTTGGCTACGCAACGTCGGCTCTGAACATCGAGCGCGGCCCACCTTTTGGCATCAACCATCTTAGGTGGGGAATACACGCTGATACTTCACCGCATACCGAGGTTCAGCCATCATCGAATCTACCGCCGTTTGCCAGTTTTTAAAATGCGCGGTTTCCTTGTGTTTGGCTTGATCTTCGATACTGCCATAAATCTCTGTCAGTACAAATGCAGTGTGGTCTGTCTCAGATTGAATCAACTCGAAGCGATCGATTCCGGGCTCTTCAATACTGTCATGCGCGTTCTCAATGGACGCTTGTTTAAATGCTTCAATGCAATCTGGTTTTACCTTGATGTAGACTTGAACGATAAACATTTCTTCCTCGAGCCGGATGATTCTCCGAAAATTGACGAATGATGAGCAGCTTATCAGAAAAAGATCAGCTGCTGGGCGCCTACCAGGGGTGCTTTGTTCCATTCCACTGATAAAAACTACCGGTATCTTCGATTGTTATTTTTTCAAGAACGTTTTCTATCAACCCGCCAACGGATTGCTCAGGTGTTAAGTCGGCTTTTTGCCCGCCCATATCGGTTTGCACCCAACCGGGGTTGACAACAATGGATATGATGCCTTCCTCTCTCAGCTCGATGGACATTGCGCGATTCATCATGTTCAGTGCTGTCTTCGATGTGCAATAGCTATAATGTCCACGCATTGAATCTTTAGTTGTAATACTGCCCAGCCATGATGAAATACTGACGACCATGGGTCTGTCAGACTTATTCAAAAGCTTTCTAAAATGTTTCACCATCAAAATTGGCGAGATACTATTGATGCTGATATGTTTGAGAATTTCTTCCGGATCTAATTCAGACAGGAAGGTGCTTTTTCTTACGACAAGTTCGTCCGGGTTATCCTTTGAGTTGATACCGGCGTTGTTCACCAATACGTCGAGATGTCCAAATTCTTTTCCTACTTCGGCAGCCAGGTTGGTTATTTGAGCTTCCTTTGCAACATCAACTGCCTTGGGGAGGATCGTTAAACCTTCTTTGACTAATTCGTCTGCGGCTGCTTGTGCTTTGCCCAAGCGACGAGCCGTTAATATAACAGTGTAGCCTTTTTTACCCAGTTGCCTGCACCATTCAAGCCCTAAACCTTTGTAGGCGCCGGTTACCAACGCTGTTTTCATCGTTAAATCCTTATTGCACGTCGGCTGTTGAATTTTAGCCGATTTTGTCCTGTGTCTTTGCTTGAAAATCACCGGCATCGTGGCGTTCATGTAGTTGCCCATCAAGTGGACCCCAGGCACGATTCACCATACGACCGCGTTTTACCGCGTCTCTTGAAGAAATGTGTTGTGCCCATCGATTCACGTTTTTGTAGAGCGCCGTGTCCAAAAACTCTGCCGCTTCGTAAAGAATGTTGAGAACCAGTTGTCCATACCAAGGCCAAATCATGATGTCTGCAATCGTATATTCATCACCACAAATAAAATTTTTATCGGCGAGATGACGATCCAGCACATCCAGTTGACGCTTCACCTCTGTGGTAAACCGGTCAATGGGATATTTCATTTTCACCGGGGCATATGCATAGAAATGACCAAAACCACCACCAACATAGGGCGCGCTGCCGACTTGCCAAAATACCCAGTTCAGGCATTCCGCACGTTTTGCCGGATCAACTGGGATAAGGGCGTTGAATTTGTCGGCAAGATATAGGAGCATCGAGCCCGATTCGAAAAGACGAAGCGGCGGGGACGTACTGTTATCGATCATGGCCGGAATTTTTGAGTTGGGGTTGATACCAACAAAGTCACTGCCGAATTGATCTCCCTCGCCAATCTTAATCATGTAGGCGTCATATTCTGCGCCGGTGTGCCCCAGTGTCAACAGTTCTTCAAACATGATAGCGATTTTTATGCCGTTTGGGGTTGCCATTGAATAGACTTGAAAAGTATGTTTTCCGGCCGGCAGTTTCTTCTCGTGGGTAGCACCGGCGGTAGGTCTGTTGAAGCTGTTGGAAAAAGAACCGCTGTCTCCCTGCTCCCATTTCCAAACCTTAGGAGGTTTGTAAACTGATTCTTCGCGCAAAGTGGAACTCCTATTTTCTAATTAGGCTCTAAATGCCGTCGTTTTAAACATAGTACGTGAACTTTCCTACTTCTATTTGTTGAAGCGTCTACTGAACGAAATAACGGCTTCAATTTGACAACTGCTGCAATACAAGCCGTGCTGCGCTGCGTCCACTGTATTGTTGTTGGCCGGTAATTAAGTTGCCGTCTTGAATTGCAAAATCGGCGCCCGGTCCATTTTCCATATATTTAGCTCCACGCTTTGTCAAAGCCTCCTCTACATACCAATCGAACATCTTGCTGTTAGTCGCTTTTTCAACTTCTTTATCTTCATAAAGTGAAAAACCAGTTACCCTTTTGCCTTCTACAAAGTACTTACCATTTGGCAGTTTGATATCGACTAGCGCAGCAACACCGTGACACAGAAGTGCCGTCGGTTTCCCACTATCGTAGAAATTCATGATAAGATCTTGCAACTTTTTGTTCTCTCGATAAGTGAACATGGGGGCTAAACCACCGGCCAAGACGATTGCTTGGTAATTATTGGGGTTCACGTCCGATATTGATGGTGTGTTTTCTAGCTTTTTGCTGGTTAAAGGGCTGAGCAGAAACCCAAGGCTCACGATATCTTTAGCTGAATAACCACTTTCGTGTCGTGGGTCGGAATAAGTATCTATCTCAATTTTCCCACCGTTGGTGCTGACGATTTCAACATCGTAGCCGGCATGGGTTAGTTCATCGTAGGGATGGCTGATTTCCGCGATCCATGCGCCAACTGACCAGCCGTTCAAAGCCGTGGCCGGGCTTGAAGCCACCATTAATATTTTTCCTTTGCTCGATCCTTCTGTTGCCTGGGCAAATCCCGCTAATGCAAAAAGGCTGAGTAAAGTAAATAGATTGATTAAGGATGTGGTGAATCTTATCATGATGTGTGTCCTCTTTCCTTTATGATCTGAACTTCGCCAATACGTAAACCATGATAAACAATTTCATATACTGGATAAATAACCCATGTTATCATTGACTATCCCGAAAAACGGGATAATTGATTGGTCGAGGTAGGGTCTGTTGGGCGACAATCAGAAATACCGGTTTAGATCAGAATCTGCCAAGATCAACCATTCACTCGCAAATGAAGGAGTTGTGGTTGGTAACAAATAGTCAAACCAAGAGGTTACGCGAGATAAAGGGTTTGAAGGAACCAGCGGCGGCCAAGGCCGGAATGTGCGAGAATACCGCGTGGAAATACCTGAATCTTTCAAGCCGGATGAAAGAGGAACGGACCTGGCGGACCCGGAAGGCTCCCTTCGAAGTGGTTTGGCCGGAAATCGAGCAAATGCTCATTACCGATGAATCGCTTCCGATGACAACGATCTTTGATTACTTGTGCCGGAAAAACCCTGTGAAATTCCGAAAAGGACAACTGCGAACACTTCAGTAGAAAATGGAGCGGTGGAAGGCGGTGAAAGTGCCGGCCAAAGAGAAGATCAAGAAACTTGGGAAGTTGTTGACGCTAGACAAGGGTCGCCATGAAAGAGATTGATGGTCTTTTATTGTTTTTGGAAGTGGCTCGCCGAGGTAGTTTCTCGGAAGCTGCTCGATGGATGAATCAACCAACCACAACGATTAGTCGCAAAATCCAGCAGCTAGAATCTGAACTTAATACTAAACTCTTCCATCGAACCACAAGATCTCTGTCTTTAACTGAAATGGGTGAGCGATTGTTGCCCAAAGCGAAACTCATTATCGAAACCACTCAAGAAATGCGGAGGGAGGTAGAAACGCATGCCGGCACGCCTACAGGTAGGCTTCACATCACTTCCAGCACAACGGTGCTGGAGAAAGTGGCGCCGTTTTTAGTCGATTTCGTAAAGCAATACCCAAATATCTCCTTTAATTTAGAAAGCGCGAGCCGCAACGTGGATCTCGCCAAACATGGTATTGATTTTGCCTTTCGCTTAGGCCCGTTAATCGATTCTTCATTGATTTCGATCCCTATTGCCCCACTGCGATATGCATTAGTCGCGGAAAAACACTTTGCACAAAGTCGCCCCACGTTGACGCATCCGAGTGATTTGGTCAATTGGCCGTGTATACGCAGCCATATTGACGGCTTGCTCTATCCCTGGCATTTTGCACGTGAAAAAGAAACCTTCAGTTTCGACATTGATAATTTCATTTTGTCCAACGATTTACGTGTTTCCGCGCAATTCGTGTTAAAAGGACTTGGAGTCGCTTATTTACCGTTTAAACTTATTAAAAAACAGTTGGATGAAGGAAAGCTGGTCTCTTTATTGGATGATTGGATTCCGGCGGATCGGGAATTGAACCTAGTCTATATCAATCGGAAATACCTACCCTCGAAGTCTAAAGCCTTTATCGAATTTATTCGCGAAAGGCGCCGGCTGATCGAGGTAGCAGTTAATTCATCCTGTTAAATTTGGTGTCAGTGTAAAAACTCCAGATAGTAATCTCATGAACGCCCCACCTTGGCGCACTTCGCCTTACCTGCGGCGTTTTCTGCGGGTTCTTGCTTCTCGGCGGGCTTTGCCTCTATTAACCGCTTCCTTGTTTTCTTTTTCTTCTCCCGCTGATTCCAGGTATCTTGCCTGAGCGGCGACGGTTGGGAATTCGAATAATTTGACCAGGGGGAAGTTTCGCTTTAGTTCTGTCGTCAGCTTTTCGTAGAGTTGGGCTACCAGCATGCTGTGGCCGCCTATTTCGAAGAAGTTTTCTTCAATCCCCACTCTGCCTCTTTGCAGCAGCTCCCGCCAGATCGATTCTATCTGGCGTTCCAGGTTGGTGTCCGGGGCCTTGTATTCGGCCTTTTCGCCCGCTGTCGGTTTGGGGAGGGCGCGGCGGTCCAGTTTTCCGCCCGGGGTGATCGGCATGCTTTCCATCAGGATGAAGAAGGACGGCACCATGTATTGCGGCATGCGGTTCGTCAATCCCTTGCGAAGGCGGTCGACGGTTTCGTTCTCATCGGCTTGTTCCGTCGGTCGGACATAGGCCGTCAGCGCGTCGCCGGTGGAAAGGTCTTTTCTGAGCAGGACCACGGCCTCGGCGACCTGCGGCATAGCGGTCAGGGCCGCTTCTATTTCGCCCAGCTCGATGCGGAATCCTCGGAGTTTGACCTGATGGTCGATGCGGCCCATGAAGACGAAGCCCGGTTGTTCGCGGTCGCCGTTGTGGCGCACCAGGTCGCCGCTGCGGTATAGCCTGGAGCTCGCTTGGATTTCGTCTGCGAATGGGTTGGGCACGAAGCGTTCGGCCGTCAGGGCGGGTCGGTTCAGGTAACCCCTGGAAAGGCCCGCGCCGCCGATGAACAGTTCGCCCGGCATGCCGACCGGGGTCGGGTGCCCGGCATCATCCAGCACGTAGGTAACCGCGTTCTCCACGGGCGTCCCGATCGGCGGTATGCTATCGCCGCCGGTCAGGGGCATGGTGTTGGCCAGCACGGTGTTTTCCGTGGGTCCGTAGAAGTTGTAGAGGCGGCGGTTGACGGACCAGGCGGCCGCCAAACCCGGCGAAATGGCTTCGCCGCCCGTGGACAACTCTTCCAGCAGCGGCAGACGGGTCGGGTCGAGCGCGGCCAGACCCGTGGGCAGGATCAGGGCATGGCTGACGGCTTGTCGGGCTAAGAGGTCCTGGAGCGGCAGGCCGGGCATCAGTTCTTCCTTAGGAGCCAGGATCAGGGTCGCCCCGGAACCCAGGGTTTTGAAGAAGTCCCACACACTCGCATCGAAGCTGAATGCCGAGAATTGTAAGGTCCTGGCCCCGGGCGCCATGTTCATCAAGGGCAGGTTGATCAGGTTGGCCAGACCGCCGTGGGTCAGTTGCGTACCCTTGGGCTTGCCCGTGGAACCCGAGGTGTAGATGACATAGGCCAGGTTTTCCCGGTGGATATGACGTGCCGGACGTATGCCCTCGGTCGGCGGCATTTGATCCAGGCACAAGGCGGGCGTATCCGGTAGGTTGGACAACCATTGCGAATTGGTGGTGACCAGTTCCAGGCCCGAATCCTCGATCATATATTCGATGCGGTCGATCGGGTAGTTGACATCCAGCGGCACGTAGGCGCCGCCGGCCATGAGGGTCCCCAGCATGGCCGCCGCCATCTCGGGGCTCCGTCGCAGGTAGATGCCCACCAGGGATTCGCGGCCGATACCTCGAGCTTGCAGTCGGCTCGCGATGCTTGCGGCCGACCGGTCCAACTGAGCATAGGTGAGGGTGCGTACGGTCGTGCCGTTATCGAAGACCACTGCCGACGCGTCGGGTTGCGTTTGAACCCAACCGGTAAAGCACTCCAGGAAGAGGTCCGGCGTCTCCGTCACCGCGCCGCGACTCAGGTTCTGCAACAGCTCTTGACGTTCCGCATCATCCAGCAGGTCGTGTTCGGCAAGCGGTTTCTCCGGGGTTCGGGTGACCGCTTCCAGTAAGCGGCGGTAATGGCCGATCATGCGTTGGATGTAGGCCTGGTCGAACAGGTCGTTGTTGTATTCGAAAACCCCCAACAGCCCGCGGCCGCCGACGGTCAGGTTCAGGGTCAGGTCGAACTTGGCGGTGCCGTTAGCCGCGTCAATGGGTTCTATGGAAACGCCGGTCAGGCCCTCCAGATGCGGCTCGCCCACGCGGCAGGAGAACATGACCTGGAATACCGGGGCATGGCTCAAGGAACGTTGGATGGGTAGCGCGCCGACCAGGCGTTCGAAGGGCAGGTCCTGGTGCGTCGTCGCCGCCAACACCTTGGTTCGCGTTCGCGCCAACAGGTCCGCAAAGCCGGGCCGGTCCGACAAATCAGTGCGCAGGACCAGCGTGTTGGAGAAGTAACCGATCAACCCCTCCACCTCGGCGCGGTTACGGTTGGCCACCGGCGTTCCTACCAGGACATCATCCATGCGGGCATAGCGGCCCAGCAGTGACGCGTAAAGCGCCTGTAGACCCATGAAGGGCGTGGCGTTCCGGTCGCGGCACCAGGCCAGGAAGGGACGCGCGGTCTCGCTGTCGATGGTGAAGGTGCAGACATCGCCGCTGAAGGTTTGCAGGGAGGGACGCGGCCGGTTGGTGGGCAGGGTCAGCAGTTCCGGGATGTCCGCGAGTTCTTCCGTCCAGTAAGTCATCTGTTGCGGGAAGACCCGTTCCTCCTGGCGGAGACGCTGCCAGGCGCCGTAATCGGCGTATTGAACCGGCAAGGGAGCCAGGGTTGCGGTCAGGTCCGCGGCATCGTCGCGTTTTTGAGTGACGAAACCGCTGTACATGGCGCTCAGTTCGGCAATCAACACATCCACCGACCAGCCGTCGGCGATGATGTGGTGGAAGTTCAGCAACAGATGGTGTTTTTGCGGGGCCGAGCGCACCAGGGTTGCGCGCCAGAGATTGGGTCGATCCAGTTGGAACACGGCGGCGGCATCGTCTCGGGCCAGGGCGTGGACCAGGAAAGCGCTCTCCTCCTCTCCGATGTCGGACAAATCGACCACACGCAGGGCAAAGCCCTTGTGGGGGCTGATCATTTGTCGGGGTTGTCCCCGAAGCACGGCGAAGCCGGTGCGCAGGGACTCGTGGCGCTGCTGCACCGCGGACAGGGCGGCTTCAAGCAGGTCCAGGCGCAGGGGACCGGTCAGGCTCATGGCGGCGGGAATATTGTAGGCGGGTCCCAACTGTTTGTTGCCGTCGCTTTCCATGCGGTCCAGGAACCACAAACGCTGCTGGGCAAAGGACAGACGGGTGCGCTCATCGCCCGTTGCGGGTTGTACGGGCGGCAACAGCGGCCGTTCCAGGGCGCCGCCTTCCAGGTTCTCGGCAAGTTCGGCCAGGGTCTTCGCTTCGAAGAGGGCCTGAACGGGTAACGTGAGGTTCAGGTCGCGTTCGATACGGGAAACCACGCGGGTGGCCGAGAGGGAGTGCCCGCCCAGGTCGAAGAAGTTATCGTGGCGGTCCACCCGGTCGCGGCCCAGCACCTCGGACCAGATAACGGCCAGGGCCTTTTCACCCGGGGTTCGCGGCAGGCTGAAGGCGATATTCGCGTCTTGGGCGGTGAGGGGGATTTTGGCCAGGGCTCGACGGTCCACCTTACCGCCCGGGGTTAGGGGCAGTCGCTCCATCAGGTGAATGGCGCCGGGTACCATGAATACCGGCATTTTTGCTTTCAGCCAGATCTTCAAGCCGGCCTCGGAAAGTTCTTCCGGTTCGGTGCCGTCCTTGGGCGCGACGGCGGCGAACAACATGGGCTCGGGTTCCTGTCTCAGGATGACCGTGGCCTGGTTCACCTTGGGATGGCTGTCCAGGGCTGCTTCGATTTCGCCCAATTCGATGCGGAAGCCGCGCAGTTTGACCTGGGAATCGATGCGGCCCATGAAGACGAAACCGGGTTGATGCGGGTCGCCGTTGTGGCGGACCAGATCACCACTGCGATAGAGCCTGGAACCGGCCTCGTCGGCGGTTGCAAACGGGTTGGGCACAAAGCGTTCGGCGGTGAGCGCCGGTCGCTTCAGGTAACCTCGCGACAGACCGGCCCCGCCGATATAAAGCTCGCCCGGCATGCCCAGGGGGGTCGGCTGCCCGGCCTCGTCCAAGGCATAGGTGACCGCGTCGCCGACGGGCGGGCCGATGGGCGGCGTCACATTCTCCCGAGTCAAGTGCATGGTGTTGGATATGACCGTGTTCTCGGTAGGCCCGTAGTAGTTGAAGAAGCGGCGGTTCTTCATCCAGGTCGCGGCCAGACCCCGCGAGACGGCCTCGCCGCCGGTGGCCAGGTTTTTCAGACCCGGCAATTCGTCGGGATTCAATAAAGCCAGGGCGGTCGGCAGGATCAAAGCATGGCGGATATACTGCCGTTGCAACAGGTCTTGCAGGGTCGGCCCGGGCAGAAGACGGTCTTTGGGAGCGAGAACCAGGGCCGCGCCGTGGGTGAGGGCCGTGAAGAAGTCCCAAACGCTGGCGTCGAAACTATAAGCGGCGAACTGGAGCATGCGGTCCCCGGGGCTCAGACCCATCGGGTTCAGGTGGATCATATTGGCCAGACCGCCGTGGGTGAGTTGCGTGCCCTTGGGTTTCCCGGTGGACCCGGAAGTGTAAATGACATAGGCAAGGTTTTCGGCGTGGAGGTTTGGCGTGGGTCGTTCGCGGCTTTCAACCGAGGGTTGGTCCAGGCACAGCACTTTGTTTTTGGGCAGAGAATCCGCCAGGTCGGATACAGTAACGACCAGCGCGGCCTCGGAGTCTTGAACCATGTAGGCAATGCGGTCTTCTGGGTAGGAAGGATCCAAGGGCAGGTAGGCGGCGCCAGCCATCATCGCGCCCAACATCGCGGTGACCATTTCCGACCCGCGTTTCAGGTGGATGCCCACCAGGGACTCCGGGCCGATGCCAAGCACCGACAAACGCCCGGCCAGGCGACCGGCGGCCTCGTCGAGACAGCTGTACGTCAAGCTTTGGGTTGCGCCGTTCCGATCGAAAACCAGGGCCGTTGCGTCCGGGCTCGCCTGCACCCGATCGGCAAACCGTTGCAGGAAGAGCGCGGGTGTTTCGATCCTCGGGCCTCGGCCGAATGTTTCCAGGAGCAGGGTTCGTTCGTCTTCATCCAGGAGGATGTGCGCAGCCAGGGGTTTTTCGGGTGCTTCGATCGCGGCGGCCAGGAGGACCTGGTAGTGACGAGCCATGCGTTGGATGAAGCTTGCTTCGAACAGGTCGGTATTGAATTCGAAGACACCCTGAATGCGATTGTCCACCACGGTCAGGTTCAAGGTCAGGTCGAACTTACTGGTGCCGTTGGCAACCGGCAATTCGTCAACGGTGATGCCTCTCAAGCCGGTCAGGTGCGGGGCGTCCATGCGGCAGGAGAACATGACCTGGATGACCGGAGCGTGGCTTAACGAGCGCTGCACATCAAGCGCGCTGACCAGGTGTTCGAAGGGCAGATCCTGGTTGGAGGTAGCGGCCAGAACCGTGTCCCTGACCCGCGAGAGAAATGTTCGGAAGTCGGGCTTGTCCGACAGGTCGTTGCGCAGCACCAGGGTGTTGGCAAAGTAGCCGATCAAACCCTCGACCTCGGGACGGTTGCGGTTGGCCACCGGCGTCCCCACCAGCACGTCGTCCATGCGAGCGTAACGGCCCAGCAAAGCGGCGAACAGAGCTTGCAGGCCCATGAAGACGGTGGCGTTTTGCGCCTTGCAATAGGCCGGGAAGGCGGCGGAATCTTGGTCATCCAGGGTGAAACGGCAGATGTCGCCCACAAAGGTCTGTACCGCGGGTCGGGGCCGGTAGGTCGGCAGGTTCAACAGTTCCGAGAAGCCCGCCAGTTGCCGCGTCCAATAGGCCAGCTGACGCGGGAAGATACGGTCTTCCAACCAACGATGCTGCCAGGCTGAATAATCGGCGTAATGCACTGACAGCGGCGGTAATGCGGCGACCATGGCAGCCTCGTCCACCCGCTCATGGGTAACGAAATCATTGTACATGGCGCCAAGTTCGGCAACCAACACATCGACCGACCAGCCGTCGGCGATGATGTGATGCAGGTTCAACAGCAGACAGTGTTTCCAGGGGGTTAAGCGCAGCAGGGCGGCACGCCATAGGTTCGAGCGGGTCAATTGGAAGACGGTGGTTGCGTCTTGAAGGGCGAGGTCTCTCGCTTTCTCCACGCCGTGACCGGATAGATCCACCAGGGGCAAGGTCCAGGGTAAGTGCGGACTGATCACCTGTTTGGGTTGTCCGTTTTCCATGGTGAAACCCGTGCGCAAAGATTCCTGGCGTTGTTGCACGGCGGAAAGGGCGGCTTCCAACAGGTCCAGGCGCAGCGGGCCGGTCAAGGTGAGGGCTGCCGGAATATTGTAGGCAGGACCCAGTTGTTTTTGGCCGCTGCCCTGCATGGCGTCCAGGAACCACAAGCGTTGTTGGGCAAACGAGAGGCGACCGCGCTCTTCCGGTTCGGCCGCTTGGACGGGCGGCAGTTTGATTTCCGGCAGGTCCTCGCTCTCCAGGGTTTGCGCCAGTTCGGCCAGGGTTCCGGCCTCGAAAACGGTTTGTACCGGTACGGTGCGGTTCAGGCGGCGTTCAATCATGGCAACGACCCGGGTAGCGAGCAGCGAATGACCGCCCAGATCGAAGAAATTATCCATGACCCCGATGCGGTCCAGGCCCAGCACTTGCGACCAGATGTCGGCCAGGGCTTTTTCCAGGGGCGTGACCGGTTCGATATAGGTTTCGGTGCTGTTTTCACGACCCGGTTCCGGTAACGCGCGGGTATCCAGTTTGCCGTTGGGGGTCAAGGGGAAGTGATCGACCGGAATCATGATGTTGGGCACCATGTACGCCGGCAGGTTTTTCCCCAGGAAATCTTTGAGGGCGGTCGGCGTATCCTCGGGTGCGTTGCTCTTCAGCGTGAGGTAGGCCACCAGTACCTTGCCCACCTGATCCAGGCGGCGTGCCAGAACCACGGCCCCGGTGACAAAACTTGCGCGAGTGAGGGCGACCTCGATTTCTCCCAACTCGATACGGTGTCCGCGAATCTTGACCTGATGATCTACCCTGCCCAGGAATTGAATGCTGCCGTCCTTCAAGAAGCGCACCAGGTCGCCGGTGTTGTAGAGTCGATCGCCGTCGCCGAACGGGTTGGGCACGAAACGATCCGCGGTCAGGCCCGGACGATCGAGGTAACCGCGAGCCAGGCCGGCGCCGCCCAGGTAGAGGATGCCCGGAACGCCCCTCGGTTGTGGGGCCAAATTGCGGTCCAACACAAAAGCGGTGGTGTTTTTAAGTACGTTACCGATGGGCATGGGTCTGGGCGGTTCAGCCTCCGGCCGCGGATAACAAACAGCGAATGTGGTCGATTCGGTAGGCCCGTAGGCGTTGGAGAGGCGCAGGTTCGGCAATTTCTCCCGGGCGGCTGCAAAGCGTTCGATGCTTGCCGCCTCACCGCCCACCATCAATTGGCCGACACCCGAAAACACGGTCGGATCTTCATCGATGACCTGATTGAAAAGGGATGTGGTCATAAAGATGGTGTTGACGCCCGCCGACGCAATGGTCTGCCTTAAACCCTCAGTCGTGGGAAAGTCTTCGGGGGAAAGCACGGTTCGGCCGCCGTGCAGCAGGGGGCCCCATATTTCGAAGGTAGCCCCGTCGAAAGAAACGGTGGACGCTTGTAATACGGCGCTGTCTTCATTCAGGGTCACAAAGTCCTGGCCGAACAGAAGTCGGGTCACGCCGCGATGCACCGTGGCCACGCCCTTGGGCTTGCCCGTGGACCCGGAGGTGTAGTTGACATAAACCAGGTTGTCGGCATTGACCCGAGTAACGGGCATGGTTTCGGGCTGATCAGCCGGGACCGCCTCGGTGAGTTCGACGACCGTCAGTTTGCGGATGACCGCCTCGGGCAGTTTTGCCAGGATGTCCGGCGTGGTGACCAGCTTGGTTGCCGCCGCGTCCTCCAACATGAAGCCGATGCGTTCCTCGGGGTAGGTGTGATCGATCGGCAGGTAGGCGCCGCCGGCTTTCAGGATGCCCGTCAGAGCTGTAATCAGGGCCGGCGAGCGCGGAATAGAGACGGCCACCAGTTCATCGGCGATGACGCCGTGTGCCGCCAACAGGTTCGCCAGGCGATTGGCGTCCCGTTCCAATGTCGCATAGGTCACATCATCTTGACCGGGCCATACCACCGCCGGCCGATCGGGCGTTAGCGCCGCCTGCTTGCCGAACAGTTGCTGGACGGTTGCTTCGGCCGGATAGGCAGCGGCTTCGGGCCGGCCCATTTGCAAAGCGGCGGCTCGTTCTTCGGCGGACATCAGGGGCAGCTGCGAAACCCGCCGGTCGGCCTCGTCAAGGGCCCCGTTCAACAAGATGCGCCAGTGATCGGCCATGCGTTGGACGGTGTCCTCGTTGAACAGGTCGCGATTATAGGTGATGGTGCCGAACAGGCCGTCCGCCCGGTCCGCCAACATGAAGGTCAGGTCGAACAGGGCGGCCTGTTTCTCCGTAGCGTCGGGCGTCATCGTAAGTCCGGGCAGCTGGAAGCCTTCCGCGGGGGTGTTTTCCATGGAGAGCATGACCTGGAAGAAAGGCGTCACGCTGAGATTGCGCTCGGGGTGGAGCCGGTCCACCAACAGTTCGAAAGGAATGTCCTGGTTGGCGAAGGCGTCCAAATCGGTATGCCGCACGCGATCCAGCAGCTCGGCGAAGGTGGGATCGCCTGAGACATCGTTGCGCAAGACCAGGGTATTGATGAAGACGCCGATCAGGTCTTCCAGTTCGGCGCGGTTCCTGCCGGCGACCGGGCTTCCCAGCGGGATATCGTCAGCGCCGGTATAACGGGAAAGCAGGGCAACGAGACCTGTTTGCAGCAGCATGAACATAGACACGCCCCGGCTTTTCGCCAGGTCTTCCAATTCGCCGACCCAGGCGCGACTCCAGTTGAAGAACAAGCGGCGGCCGGAATAGGTCTGCACCGCCGGGCGCGGACGATCGGTGGGCAATTCCAAAGGACCGGAGATGCCGGCCAGGCGCTCCTTCCAGAATGCCAACTGGGTTTCAAGCAAACCCTCGTTCAGGTGATCCCGCTGCCATGCGGCGTAGTCGGTATACTGAATCGGCAGAGCCGGCAGCGAAACGCGAGTTTCCTCCGGGGTCGCACCACCGGCCATTCGGCGATAGGCGGCCGTCAACTCGCGGATGAAGATGCCGACGGACCAACCGTCCGAAATGATGTGGTGCATGGTGATCTGCAAGACGCCGCGTTCTTCGCCGAGACGGAAATAGACGACGCGCAGCAGCGGGCCCGTCTTCAGGTCGAAATCGCGGGCGGCTTCCAGTTCCAACAAGTCCGAGAGGGTATCTTCGACCAGGTTCATGCCGGACAGGTCGACCACTTGGAAGAGCGCCAACGCCCGGTCGCCGATTTTCGGCACGGCCGCGCCGTCGACCTCTTCGAAGGTGGTGCGCAGCACCGCATGCCGCTCGGAAAGCAAGGTCACGGCCCGCTCCAACAACGCCATATCGGGTCGGCCCGCCACGTGCAGGGTGGCGGGCATGTTGTACAGCGCCTTGTCCTGAACCAGGCGATCCACGAACCACATGCGCTGTTGCGAGAAGGACAACACGGGCGGCTCTTCCCGAGGAATCAGGGGAACCTTGTCTTGCGGGTCCTGACCGGCAAGCACCTCGATACGTCGGGCCAACGCCACCATCTCACTGTCTTCGAACAGCGCACGGAGCGGCAACTCGCAGCGGAACTTGTCGCGGATGCGGCTGACCACCTGGGTGGCCAGAAGGGAGTGCCCACCCAATTCGAAGAAATCGTCGTGGCGGCCTACCTTTTCCAAGCCCAGGATCTCGGCAATAATATTTGTTAAACCGCGCTCGGCTTGCGTTTGAGGCGCGACGTAGTCCGCGCCGGTCGATTCCCGGCTCGGCTTGGGTTTCGGCAGGGCGTCGCGGTTCAGTTTTCCGTTGGTGTTGATGGGCAGTACGTCCATGGCCATGAAGACCTGGGGCACCATGAAGGGCGGCAGTTTCTCCTTCAGATAGTTGCGCAGTTCGCGGAAATCCGGCTCCGCGCCCTCGCCCACCACGTAGGCAACCAGGTAATGGGCGCCGGTTTCGTCTTTCAGGGCCAAAACAGCCGTGTCACGCACTGTCGGATGCAATCGTAGCGTGGTTTCGATTTCACCCGGCTCCACCCGATAGCCGCGCACCTTCACCATTTCATCGGCGCGGCCCATGTACTGCACCTGGCCGTCGGCCAACCAACGGGCAAGGTCGCCGGTTCGATAGAGGCGTTCACCCGGGTTCCCGCTGAAGGGATCGGGGATCAGTTTCTCGGCGGTCATGACCGGGCGATTGATATAACCCCGGGCATTGCACCAACCGCTCGCGTACAGTTCACCCGGCACGCCCACGGGCGTCGGACGCAATTGGTCGTCCAGCAAATAGATCCGGGCGTTGGCCACGGGAAAGCCGGCCGAGGGTAGTTTGGGCCAGAGGTCCGGGTTGCCTTCCAGGGTGAGCGCGGTGACGACGTGGGTTTCGGAAGAACCGTATTGGTTGTGCAGGCGGCAGCCGTCCAGGCGGTGGAACAGGGACCGAACCGCGTCGGTTACCTGAAGCTGCTCGCCGGCGGTGATTACCTCGCGCAGGTCAGCCGGCAGGCGATCGGTGTCCAGGGCTTGCATGGACAGCTGTTTCAGGGCCGCAAACGGCAGGTGCAGCCGCTCGATACCCGTATCCGCCACATAGTCCAGCAGCAGTTCCATATCCTGGCGTTCCGCCTCGGTAGCGATGACCAGTTGACCGCCGGACATCCAGGTGGACAGCATTTCCTGGAAGCTGACGCAGAAGCCGAAAGCCGCGAATTGCAGGGTGCAGTCCTTGCCCGAAAGCGTGGTCGCCCGGTTCTGCCAGGTCAGCAGGTTCAGCAGCGCCCGTTGCGAAACGCCCACGCCCTTGGGCATGCCGGTAGAACCGGAGGTGTAGATAACGTAGAGCAGGTTATCCGGCAGGACACGCGCCTCCGGGTTCTCCGCCGAAAAATCGCTGAGCGTATCCCGGTCGGTTTCCATGTCCAGCACGGTGATGCCCTCTTCCGGAGCCAGGTGCCGGTAGCGCGGCTGGGTCAGCAGAACGGGCAGGGCGGCGTCGCGAATCACATAAGCCAGGCGTTCGGGCGGGTAACCCGGGTCCAGCGCGACCACGGCGGCGCCGGCTTTGACCACGGCCAGAAAGGCGACGGCCATATCGTAGGAGCGCTCCAGCATGACGCCTACGACCACTTCCGGGCCGACGCCGTGGGCGATCAAATAGTGGGCCAGCCGGTTGGCGTCTCGGGTCAATTGGCGGTAGGTCCAGGTTTTTTCGCCCACGCGCACCGCAATCTCGGTGGGGATTTCGGCGGCGGTTGCCTCCATGATCTGTTTGAAGCCGGGTTCTAACGGATAGGGATCGGCGGTATCGTTCCACTCGCCCAGAATCAGGGCGCGTTCTTCATCGCTGACCATGTCGTAGGCGGTGATCGGCAGGTCAGGATCGGCGGTGACCGCATGCAGCATGTTTTCCAGGTGGCCGATAAAGCGCCCGGCCGTGGATCTGTCGAACAGGTCGGTGTTGTATTCCAAGGCGTATTCGATACGGTCGCCGTGTTCCCAGGCGAACAGGGTCAGGTCGAACTTGGCGATGCCCGCGTCCGCTGTGATCAATTCGGCGTCCACCATGCGGGCAAGCGTGGTGACGCGCGGTAGGTTCTGCATGGCGAACATGACCTGGAACAGGGGGCTTCGGCTCATGTCGCGACGGACTTCCATGGCCTCGACCAGGGTTTCGAACGGCAGGTCTTGATGGGCGTAGGCTTCCAGGGCGGTTTGCTTGACGCGGCCGATCAACTGCCGGAAGGTAGGCGCGCCGCTGAGGTCCGTACGCATGACCAGGGTGTTGGCGAAGAAGCCGATCAGTTGCTCCAGAACCTCCGTCTTGCGGTTGGCGATGGGCGTTCCCACGGCAATATCGTCCTGGCGAGCATAGCGACCCAGAACCATGTTGAAGGCGCTCATGATGGTCATGAACAGCGAGGCGTGTTCCCGTTTGGCGAGCTCGTGGAGCGAGGCACTTAGTTCAGGGCTGAAGGCGCCGGGAATATTGCTGCCCTTGAAGGTTTCCACCGCCGGACGCGGCCTGTCGGTGGGCAGTTCCAGCACCTGGCCGTAACCTTTCAGTTTCTCTTTCCACCAATTCACCTGGCGATCCAACTCGGCGCCGCGCAGCCATTGTTGCTGCCACACGGCGAAGTCGGAATACTGAACGGGCAGCGGCGTCAACGAGGAAGGTTCTCCCTGAACCCATGCCTCGTATAGCGAGGAAAACTCGCGGGTGATGACGCCGCTGGACCAACCGTCGGAGACGATGTGGTGGGTGGTGATCAGGATCAGGTGATCGTCCCGATCCAAACGAACCACGGCAGTGCGCATCAAGGCGCCGCTGCTCAGGTTGAAGGGTTCGGCCAGGCGGGCGGCGGCAATCGCGTAACCCCGCTCCAGGCGCTCGTCCTCCGGCAGGGCGCTGAGATCGAAGGCGAGCAGCGCCGGCGCACGGGGCGGTTGGATGACCACGGCCGGTTCGCCGTTTTCCGAGATGAAGTTGGCGCGCAGGCTCTCGTGGCGGTGGTAGATTTCGGCCAGGCAGCGTTGCACCAGTTGCAGGTCCAACGGACCGCGCAGGCGCATGTCGGCCGCCATGTTGTAGAAGGCGCTGCCTTCTTCCTCCAACTCGTCCAGGAACCACAGCCTGCGTTGAGCAAAAGACAGCGGCAGGCGGTCACTTTCGCGGTGAACCGGAACCAGGGGGGGCAATTCCAGGCCCTCCGAGCCGCCGGCTTCAATGTAGGCCGCCAGTTGAGCCACGGTAGGCGCGGCGAAGAGGCGGGCGAGGGGCAGTTCCATACCGAAGATACGCGAGACGCGAGAGGTAACCCGTGTCGCCAGCAGGGAATGGCCGCCCAGGTCGAAGAAATTGTCGTGAATGCCCACGCGCTCCACGTTCAGCACGTCTACCCATAGTTGCGCCAAAACCTCCTCGGTGGAATTGCGCGGTGCGACATAGACGCCCGTACGATCGCCGAGTTCCGGCGCGGGCAGTCGCCGCCGGTCCAATTTGCCGGCGGCATTTTGGGGAAAAGCTTCCAGGACCGTGAAATGCATGGGCACCATGTAGTCGGGCAGGCGTTTCGCCAGGGCTTCTCGCGTGCTTTTCTCGTAGAGGTCGCCGGGTTCCGCAAGGGTGAGATAGGCAACCAGGAATTGACCCTTGTGCAGGGTAACGGCCGCCTGGTTGATTTGGGGCTGATCGGCAAGGGCCGCTTCGATCTCGCCCAGCTCGATGCGCAAACCGCGTAGCTTGACCTGGAAGTCGATACGCCCCAGGTATTGGATCGCGCCGTCCGGGCGGAACCTGGCCAGATCGCCGGTGCGATACAAGCGTTCGCCGCCGCTGAGGGCAAAACGGTCCGGCTGGAACCGTTCCGCGGTCAAGGCCGGTCGGTTCAGGTAACCGCGCGCCAGACCGATTCCGGCCAGACAGAGTTCGCCCGGGACGCCCACGGGTACGGGCCGGCCGCGTCGATCGATAATATAGGTCATCATATTGGCGATCGGCGTGCCGATGGGAATGTCCGTCCTCCGCCGACCCGCCGGACAGGGCTGCCAGGTCACGTCGACAGCGGCCTCAGTGGGCCCGTAGAGGTTGAATACTTCGGCGTCGGCTTTAACCGCGGCTCGTTGCTTGTAGAAATCGCGAACCAGGCCGGCCGGCAGGGCCTCGCCGCTGCAAATGACTCGCTTCAGGGCGCCCAGGTCCAGCGGCTCCGCGTCCAGGAAAGCCGCCAACATGGAGGGTACGAAGTGGACCGTGGTAATGCTCTCGGTCACCATGGTTCGGGCCAGGGCGACCGGTTCCTTGTGCTCGCCGGGAGGGGCGATGACCAGGCGGGCGCCGCCGATGTAGGGCCAGAAGAATTCCCACACGGATACGTCGAAACTGTAGGGCGTTTTTTGCAGGATGCGATCGGTGTCGTTCAGCGAAAAAGCTTCCTGCATCCACAGCAAGCGGTTGACGATGCCGCGATGGGTGTTGGGCACGCCCTTGGGTTTGCCGGTGGAGCCGGAAGTGTAGATGACATAGGCGATGTTTTCCGGATGTAACGGTACAGGCGCCGGCGATGCCGGCGGAAAGTCCGATTCCAAAAACACCGCTTCCAGGGGCAGGGCTTCCACGATCTCCCGGGTGGGTTCATGGGCCGACACAAGGGTCGCGCCGGCGTCTTCGGCCATAAAGGCCAGGCGGTCGGCGGGATACTCCGGGTCCAGCGGCAGGTAGGCGGCTCCGGCGCGCAAGACGGCAAGCATGCCCGCGACCATTTCCAGGGAACGCTCCATGCACAGGCCGACGACGGTTTCCGGTCCCACGCCCAGGTTTTGGAGATGCGCCGCCAGGTTTGCGGTGCGGCGTTCCAGTTGGGCGTAGGACATGGATTGGCCGCCGGCCATGCGGACCGCGATGACGTCCGGCGTCGCCGCGGCGCGGTCCAGGAAGTGTAAGTGCAGCGGTTTTTGGCCATCGCGGTATTTTTGCTCGGTTTCGTTGAAGCCGTAGAGCATCATGATGCGCTCGTCGACACTCATCATGTCCAAATCGCGCACATCTCTCTCCGGTTTTGAGAGGATGGAGGCCGACAGGGTGAGATAGTGATCAGCCATACGCACCAGGGTTTCTCGGTCGAACAGATCGGTGTTGTATTCAAACAGCGCGTTCAGGCCTTGCCGGCCCTCGGTAATCTCCAGGGTCAAATCGAATTTGGCGACGGTTCGTTCC
Source organism: Acidobacteriota bacterium (assembly GCA_030066195.1). Lineage (GTDB taxonomy): Bacteria > Acidobacteriota > Holophagae > Acanthopleuribacterales > Acanthopleuribacteraceae > JASJCB01. The sequence goes on along the minus strand of JASJCB010000028.1, from coordinate 28,066 downwards.
GGGTCCTGCCGAGTAATGGAAAGGCCGGGCAGTTGCAACTGGCCTTCGGGTGCGTTTTGCAGGATGAACATGACCTGGAACAAGGGCGACCGGCTGAGATCGCGGTCCGGGTTGACAGCCTCCACGACGCGCTCGAAGGGCACGTCGCCGTGGGTGTAGGCGTCCAGGGCGGTGCGGCGCACGCGGGCCAGTAGTTGCTCGAAATTCATGTCTCCGCTCAGGTCATGACGCAATACCAGGGTGTTGACGAAGAAGCCGATCAGGGATTCGATCTCGCGGTGGTTGCGGTTGGCGTTGGGCGTGCCTACCAGTATGTCTTCCTCACCGGTGTAACGCGACAACAACAGCGCGAAGATCGCTTCCAGAACCATGAAGGGGGTGGCCCCGTTGTCTCGGGCGATTTTTTTAAGACCTTCGGTTAGGGACGGCTCCAGCTTGAAGCGCAGGACATCACCCGCGTAGGATTGGACGGCCGGACGCGGGCGGTCCGTGGGTAGGGTGGACATTTCGGGCGCGCCTTCCAGGTGCGTGCGCCACCAGTCCAGGCGGGTTTGCATGGCCTCGGTCTGTAACCTGCCGCGTTGCCAGGCCGCGAAATCGGTATACTGCACGGGCAGGCCGGGCAGCACCGCCTCGTGATCCAATCTAGCGGGAGAGGCCTCGGGATGGGTGATCGCGGCCTCGTAAAGACCGACCACCTCGCGGATGAGCACGCCCATGGACCAACCGTCGGAAATGATGTGGTGCATATTCAGCAGCAGCAGCCATTCCCCGGCGGTCAGGCGCATGAGTGTGACGCGAAACAAGGGCCCGACAGTCAGGTGGAACGGCGTAGCGGCTTCCGTTCGAGCCAGGAAGGAGGCGGTCGACTCCCGTTCCTCGAAAGAAAAGGCCGAGAGGTCGACCGTGTTCAATGCGGTCGCGCTCGGGGGGTCGACCACCTGGCTCGGTTCGCCTGCCGGCTCGGGAAAACGCGTCCGTAGCGAGGCGTGGCGTTCGCGGATATGCGACAACACCCGTTCCATCGCGCGCACGTCCAGTTTTCCGCGGAGACGCAAGGCCCCGGGCATGTTGTAGGCCACACGGGCGGGATCGTCTCTCCTCCCCTGCTGCGCCGTCATGCGGTCCAGGAACCACAGCCGCTCCTGGGCGTAGGAAAGCAAGGAGGGATCGGTCTTTTCCAGCGGTGTGATCGGCGGTAACTCGGGCGCTGTCTGCTTTTCGCGCAGGGCTTCGATTTCAACGGCAAGCAATTCAATGGTAGGTTTGGCGAAGAGCAGGCGCAGGGGCAGGTCTACCCCGAAGTAGTGACGCACCCGCGAGACCAGACGCGCCGCCATGAGCGAGTGGCCGCCCGTCTCGAAGAAGTTGGCGTGGATGCTGACGCGTTCCAGGCCCAGCAACTCGCTGAAAATCAGCGCCAGTTGTTCCTCCACGGGGGTTCTGGGCGCCACCGGGACGGCCTCGGAATCCACCAGTTCGGGCGCGGGCAGGGCCCGGCGGTCCACCTTGCCCGTCGGAGTCAGGGGCAGGCCCTGCAGGATGACGACAGCAGTCGGAATCATGTAATCGGGCAGGCGGTCGCGAAGATGGGCGCGCAGGCGGTCGCGCAATTCGTGTTCCGGGGCCTCGCCGGGTTCACGCGGGACCGCGTAGGCCGCGAGGATCTTCTCGCCGTTGTCCCGCTCGCGCAGGATGACAGCGGCCTGACTGACCTCCGGCGCGCTTTCCAGGGCGTGTTGGATCTCGGTCAATTCGATGCGGAAACCGCGCAGCTTGACCTGCTGGTCGATGCGGCCCAGGAAAACAAGCTCCGGCGTGTCGTCGCGCATGCGCAGGCGCACCAGGTCGCCGGTGTGGTAGAGGCGCGAGCCGCCGTGATCGTCAAACGGATTGGGTACGAAGCGTTCGGCGGTAAGCCCGGGTTTGCGAAGGTAACCCCGGGCCAGGCCCGCCCCGGCCAGCAACAATTCGCCGGGCGTACCGATGGGGACCGGGCGCAGCTTGCGGTCCAGGATATAGGTTTTCACGTTGCCGATGGGGCCGCCGATGGGCGGCGTTCGGCCGTCGCCGATCAGCGGCGCCATGGTTGCGGCCACCGTACCCTCGGTGGGTCCGTAGGCATTGATCAGGCGACGTCCGCGCGCCCAGCGATCGGCCAGAGCGGCGGTACAGGCTTCTCCACCGACCGCCAGAGAACTCAACTCCGGCAGTTCCGGCGGCGACAAATTGGCCAGGGCCGTCGGGGAAAGAAGAGCGTGGGTGATGTGATGGCGCGTCAGGAAATCCTGCAGCGGCGGACCGGGCATCAGATCTTCGCGCCTGCCCAGGTACAGGGTTGCGCCCGCGCACAGCGCCTTGAACATTTCCCAGACCGAGGCGTCGAAGCTGAATGCGGCGAATTGCAAGACCCTGCTCTCCGCGTCCACTTCCATGATGCGGATCAGCTCTTGAACCAGGTTGACCAGGCCGTAGTGGGTGAGTTCGGTTCCCTTGGGCCGGCCCGTGGAGCCCGAGGTATAGATGATGTAGGCCAGGTTGTTCTGAGTGACCGGCGAATGCGGCCGGGTATCGGGAAGGTCGCCGAGAGCTTCGGGGTCGTCCATCCAAACAACCAGGCGGTCTTGTAACGGCAGCCGGTCGGCCGTGTCCCGGGAGGTCAGGATCATGGGGACCCCGGCGTCTTCCAACATAAAGGCAATGCGGTCACCGGGCAGGTTGGGGTCCAGCGGCAGGTAGGCGCCGCCCGTCTTCAATACGGCCAGAATAGCGACCACCATATCCGAGGAGCGGTCCATGCACACCGCCGCCGGCGTATCGGGCGACAGTCCCAACTCCAGAAGATGACGGGCCAAACGGTTGGCGCGGCGTTCCAGTTGGGCGTAGGTTAAACTTTCCGAGTCGGCGGTGAAGAATACAGCGGTTTCGTCCGGGGTCTCGTCCGCGCGTTGCTCCACGATGTGGTGGATGCACCGGCCGGGTATTTCCGCCGCATGGGTTTCGTTCCATGTATTCAGCACCAGGCGACGCTCGCCGCTGCTCATAAGGTCGAAATCCGCGATGGGTACATCCGGGGAGGCCGCGGCGCGGTTGAAGAACAGGTTCAATTGGTAGGCCATGCGGGTGATGGTTTCGCGGTCGAACAGATCGCTGTTGTATTCCCAGACGGCGTCCAATTGGTCCTCGTCACGGATCATGAACAGGCTGATGTCGAACTTGGCCGTAAGCGCCTCGGTTTCCAATGCGGACGCCCTGACATCGGGTCCCAGGTGGAATTCGGTAACATCGTTTTCCTGGAGGGTGAAGACCACTTGGAAGAGCGGCGTTCTGTCCAGGCTCCGCTCAGGCTTCAGGGCTTCTACCAGGCGATCGAACGGCACGTCCTGACGCTCGAATGCAGCCAGGGAATCAGTGCGTATCTGCTTGAGGAGTTCGCGGAAGGAGGGCTCGGCGCTCAGGTCGCAACGCATCACCAGATTGTTGACGAAGAAGCCGATCACGCCTTCCAATTCAGATCCGCGTCGGCCTGCCGTCGGTGAGCCGATCAGAAAACCATCCTGGCCGCTATAACGCCACAACAGCGCCGCAAAGCCGGTTAGCAACGCCATGTAAAGGCTTGCGTCGTGCTCGCCGGCGAAAAGGGTCAAGGCGTTCACCGTTTCACTATCCATGCGGCAGCGTTCCTGACCGCCGTTGAAGGTTTGCACGGCCGGTCGCGGTCGGTCGGTGGGCAGGTCCAGCACGGTGGGCGCGCCTTCCAGGTGATCCACCCACCAGCGCAGTTGGTCAGCCCAGGTGTCCATGGCCAATTGACGGCGTTGCCAGGCGGCAAAGTCCCGGTATTGGAGGGTTGGAGGCGTTGTCGGTCCGTGTCCGGCGAAAAAAGCGCACAGTTCGCGAACCATGACGTCCAGCGACCAACCGTCGGCGACGATATGGTGCATGGCCACCGACAAGATGTTGTCTCGGGGATCTGCGAGGCGGATCAAGCGCGCGCGCACCAGCGGGCCGGCGGTCAGGTCGAACGGTTGCCGGGCGTCCTCGGCAGCGGCTTGCATTGCCTGTTCCCGCGGCGATACGGCAGCGCTCAGGTCATCCACCCGCAGGCGGAAAGAGGCCGTGGGCAGAAGCCGGACCACCGGAGTATCGGCGTCCTCCGGGAAGGCCGTCCGCAAGGCCTCGTGCCGATCGATGACGGCCAGGTAGGCTTTTTCAAGCGCGGTAACGTTCAAGGGGCCGTGGAGGCGGAAGGCGCGCGCCATGATGTAGGCCGAGCCGGCGTGAATGTCCGTCGATTCGGAACCGTCGTCGATGCGGTCCATGAACCAAAGGCGTTCCTGGGCGATAGACATCACGGGTGCTTCGTCAACGGGCGCCCGGGTTACCGGTAGATGCGTCGCGCCTTGTTCCTGTAGATGTTTTTCGATGGTCCTCGCCAGGGCGGCAATGGTGGGTGCGGTGAACAAATGCCTCAGGGATAGTTCCAGGCCCAAATGATCGCGGATTCTGGAAACCATGCGCGTCGCGAGCAGCGAGTGACCGCCCAGATCGAAAAAGCCGGCGTCAATGCTGACCTGTTCCAGGTCCAGTACCTCACGCCAGATCGCGGCCAGCCGCGCCTCCAGGTTTGTGCGCGGGGCGATGAAGCCCTTGCCGGCGGCAGCCGTGGAATCGGGCACGGGAAGGGCGCGCCGATCCACCTTGCCGTTGGGCGTCAAGGGCAGGCGCTCCAAATCGATGAAGACGGAGGGCACCATGTATTCGGGCAGTTGGTCCCGTAAGCGAGCCAGGACCATGGCTTCATCATAGTCATCGGCGGGAACCACATAGGCGATCAGGCGCATGCCGCCGACACCGGAATCGTGTGCGGTAACCACGCATTCCGCCACGCCCGGCGCCTCGGCCAGCTCGGCCTCGATCTCGCCCAACTCGATGCGGTAACCGCGGATTTTGACCTGATGGTCCAAACGGCCAAGGTATTGAATGCGCGCATTGGTGCGGTAACGGACCAGGTCGCCGGTGCGGTACAACCTGCCGCCGGCATGCGGTCCGAACGGGTCGGGTCGAAAGACACCGGCGGTTTGTCCGGGTCGCGCCCAATAGCCGCGAGCGACCCCGGCGCCGCCGAGCCAAAGCTCGCCCGGCACGCCGATGGGCGAGGGATTGCCCAGGCGATCCAAAACATAGGCGCGCACGTTGCCGATGGGGAAGCCGATGGTCAGGTCCTCGGGATCGATCACGCGGCAACGGGTTGCGTAGATTGCCGCCTCGGTGGGGCCGTACTGGTCCCATACTTCTTGGCAGGAGGCGACCATCTTGCGGGCCAGATCCACGCTCAGTGCTTCGCCGCCGGTCACGGCGCGCATATCCGACCGACCCTGCCAACCCGAGGCGAATAACATCTGCCACGTGGCCGGTGTCGCCTGCATGATGGTGATGTGGTTTTGTTCCAGGGTTCGACCCAGCAGAACTCCGTCCACCATAGCCTCGTGCGGCGCAATCACCAGAGAGGCTCCGTGCAGCAGCGGCAGGTAGATTTCGAAGGCGGCCATGTCGAAGGCCAGGGTAATGACGGCCAACAGGCGGTCATCGGCGGCGATACCGGGGTTGGGAACCATGGCGTCGATGGTGTTGAGCAGCGCGGCGTGAGCCACGGCCACGCCCTTGGGTTTGCCGGTGGAGCCGGAAGTATAAATGAGGTAGGCGGTATCCAAGCCCGTGCCCGGCGCTTCGGGACTATGCACGGGGAAGGCCGAGAAATCCTCTTTTTCCACATCGACGAGATGGAACCCGCTTCCCCGCCAGTCCGTCGCCGCGGCCTCGTCCACCAGCAGAACGCTTGTACGAGCGTCCCTGGCGATGTATTGCTTGCGCTCGGCCGGATGGGTGGGGTCCAGCGGAATATAACCACCGCCCGACTTGAGCACGCCCAGGATCGCCACGATCATGTGCAGGCCGCGATCCATGCAAATGCCCACCGGCGCTTCTTGAACCACCCCGTTTTGCCTCAGGACATGGGCCAACTGGTTGGCCTTCTGGTCAAGGCCCTTGTAGGTAAGCACCGCGCCCCGGTGATTGACGGCAACGGCGTCGGGCGTTTCGGCAGCCTGTCTCTCGAAGCGGCGGTGGATCAGGGGTTCGCCGCTGAAAGCCGTGTCGGTGCGGTTCCAGTGTTGCAGAATCTGCTGTTTCTCCATATCGGAGAGCAGAGGAACCGCCTGCACCGACGCGTTGATTTCGTTGAGAATACCGGCGAGCAGCATGCTGTAATGACCCGCCATGCGGGCAACGGATTCGTGCTCGAACAGGTCCGTGTTGTATTCCAAGGCCAGGGCCAGACTACCGTCAGCGCGTTCGGCCGCATTAAGGGTCAGATCGAATTGGGTGGCATGCCGGTCCAGGTGCAGCGAGGTTAATTGCAGGCCGCCCAGGTCGACAGCCGCATCCTGTTCGCCCAATGCAAGCGCACCGATGCCCTCGTCTGACTGAGGTGGAATGTTTTGGAAGACGAACATGACCTGGAAGACCGGCGAATAACTGGGATCCCTGTTCGGTTGAAGGCGTTCAACAAGCAGGGGGAAAGGAAAATCCTGGTGGGCGAATGCGCCGACTACCTTGCGGCGGGTGTCTTCCAGAAAGCGGCTGAAGGCAGGGTTGTCGCCCAGGTAACCGTAGATGGGCAGAGGGTTGACGAAATAGCCGAAGAGGTTGGCAAAGCCGGACCTGGAACGACCCATGGCGGGCGTGCCGGTGATGACATCGTCCTGATCGCTGTAGCGATGCAGCAAGACCTGCCAGGCCGCCAGTAAAAGAGTGAAGGTGGTGACGCCATGCTGTAGGGCCAGGCCTCGGATGCCGGACATGAGGAAGCCGGGTAGGGTCAGGGAGACTTCGAAGCCGTTTTCCGTTTGTTCCTTGGGGCGCGGTTTGTCCGTGGGCAGATGCAGCGCTTCCAGGTTGTTGGGCAGGGCTTTCCGCCACCATTCCAACATTTGTTCGCCTCTGGCTCCTGCCAACACTTCGTCCTGCCAATGAACATAGTCGGTGTAGCGCAGGGGCAGCGGCTCCAGGGCCGGTTCGCGGTCTTCAAGGGCCACCTGGTAAAACACGGGCAGTTCGCGCAGCAGGACGGAAAGCGACCAGAAATCGGCGATCGCATGGTGCAGGGTGAGCAGCAGCACCGGACCGCCCATATGATAGTAGATAACGATCCGCCATTGCAGTCCTTCACCGAAGGGTTCGCTCGCTTTCTCCTCCAGGCGCCGTTTCAATTCTTCTTCATCCCAGTCGGTGGCGTCGACCATGGTCAGCGGCAACGCCGCGCGGATATGGACCTGTTGGAAGGGCTCGCCCTCGTGCATGCCCAGGGTCGCCCGTAAGAGAGGGTGGCGCCTTCTGCTGAAGATGAAGGCCAACCGCAGGGCTTCCATATCGATATCTTCCGGCAGTCGAACCGCTCTGGCTATGTGGTAGGCGGTGCTGTCGGGACGCAACCGGGACAGGAACCAGAGCGCCCGCTGCCCGTGTGTCAGCGGATGGCGACCCAGGGGGCTCCCGGCCGAGACCACGGGTATGTCATCCATGTTCGACTCGCCGCCTAGGGTCGCGGCCAGTTCCTCGATAGTGGGCCCGTCCATGAGCTGACCGTCGTCCAGGGGACGGCCGAAATCTTCCTCCAGGCGGTGCTGCAGTTCGACCGTATTCAGGGAATCGAGTCCCAGAACGGTCAGACTTTTATCGACGGCGATTTGTTCCACCGGCATCATCAGTACATCGGCCACGCGCTCACGCAGCAGGGCGACCAGCGCGGCTCCGCTTTGCCCGGATTCAGTCTGCACATCAGCAGGCGGAATCACGTCGTCAGTGACGCCCCGACCGTGCCTGACAACGCGCAGACCGCCCTCCAGATAGAGTCTCCGGCACTCGCGGCGGCGGATTTTTCCGCTGGAGGTCTTGGGAACGGTGGCCGAACGAATCAGGACCACATCGGCGGCTTGAACCTCATGAGCCAGGACAACAGCTTCGCGAACGGTGTCGATCAACTCCTGGAGGTCACCGGCGGGCTTGCGGACAACCTCCCAAACAATGATCAGGTTTTCGCCCGAGTCGTCTTCTACCGAGAATGCCGCCCCGGCGCCGGGGATCAGGTCGCGGCTGCTGTTCTCCACGGTCAGTTCGATGTCTTGCGGATAGAGGTTGCGACCGCGAATGATGATCAGGTCCTTGGCCCGTCCCGTAAGGTAGAGTTCGCCCTGATGCAGAAAGCCCAGGTCGCCGGTGCGCAGGAAGGGTCCGTCGCCGTTTTGCAACCGGCCGTTGAAGGTGATCCCGGTCTGCTCGGTTTTGCCGAAGTAGCCGCCGGCGACCGATTCCGATTGCAGCCAGATCTCGCCGACTTTTCCTTCACCCAGAGTGACGCGCTGTTCCGGGTCTACGATCAGGGTTTCTTGGAAAAGTGCGCCGTTCCCGGTCAAGGTCACGGTGCGTTCGGTGTCCGTGGTGTCTGAAACCAGGCCTTGTTCCAAATCGCCGGCGTCCAGGGTCAGGGTTGACGGCGCCGTTTTGCGATCGCCGCCGGATACGAACAGGGTAGCCTCGGCCAGCCCGTAACAGGGATAAAAAGCGCGAGCGTCAAAGCCGCATGGGCCGAAGGCTTCGCTGAAAGCAGCCAGGGTGCCGGGCCGAACCGGCTCGGCGCCGTTGAAGGCCACCTGCCAACGACTCAGGTCCAGGAGCGTCTTTTCTTCATCGCCGATCTTGCGTACGCACAGGTCGTAGGCAAAGTTGGGGGCGCCGCTGACCGTGCCGCCGTACTGGGAGATCGTCTGTAACCAGCGGAAGGGGCGCCGCAAAAAGTCCATGGGCGCCAGAAAGGTGCAGGACGCGCCTAAAAAAAGCGGGTGCAAGACCGCACCGATGAGGCCCATGTCGTGGTAGAGCGGCAGCCAACTGACGATGTTGTCAGCGGGTCCGGTGCCGAAGCCGCGCTGAATGAGCCGTTGGTTGTGCATCAGGTTGCCATGGCTGACCACCACGCCCTTTGGATTGCCGGTCGACCCGGAAGTATATTGTAGGAAAGCGGTGTCGTCCGGCGAGACATCGACCACGGGGAAGTCGGCGATTTCCGTCTGTTCCTGTTCCACGGCCAACCATTGCAGATTCGCAAAGGCGGGCGGCAGATTCGAAACGGCCAGGCAGGCATCGCGAATGGCCGGCGTGGTGAGAACGGTGCGAATACGGGCGTCGGCAATCATGCCTTCCAGACGAGTCAGGGAGCGGTGCACCCGCACCACATTGGGCGGATAGGCGGGCACGGCGGTCGCGCCGGCGTAAAGGCAACCGAAAAAGGCTTCCAGATAAGGCAGGCCGGGTGGGAAAAGCAGCAGAATATTCTCGCGGCGACAACCTTCAAGGCGCGCGGCAAGGGCGCGGGCGCGACCGTCCAATTGGCGATAGGTAAGCGCGATCTCGGTTTCCCGGCGGAAATCGAGGAAGGTATAACCGACCTTTTCCGGTTGTTTTAAGGCACGTTCCGCCAGCAGGCCCGGCAGGCTCGCCGGGGAAGAGGACGGGTCATCCAAAAGGGGATGCATGAACAGCTCCGGATGTTGAAATCAGGGGAAAAGGGAAGGCATCGAATGGAAAAATCAGATCATCGAAATAGAGGCAATGATACCCTCGGAAATGCTACCACAGGACCGTCAATTGGTGTAGGTGACGTTTATCGCGATCCGGGGACTCCTCGAAGTTATGAGTGATCCCAAAGAATCGAAAATCCCGGTTTAACTTTCATGATCGTCTTTTTAGTCCGTGACCGTGGATGTTCCGGATGTCCTCCGATCTCCCAAAGTCAAACGGAATTTCTATCAAACGGACGTCGGAGGTCCGGCTCAGGGAAATATGCACGCCCTGGCGTCTTTATGCGGGTGTTCCGAAGGGTTCGAATTTTTCCACGTTCGTGGAAAAAATTGTCAACTTTTTCCACGATCGTGGAAAAATGAAAAATCGGGTCTGTATCTTGTGGATTCAGAGGGTATTAATATTTTGAATTTAACAGTGTCACTTCCGCGATCGTGGAAAAAATGAGTCACGAACTGATTGATCGGCATGGGTAACTGCATATTTTGATAGGTTTAGCCGCATTTCGGTTGCTTTGTGTGCATGTTATGCAGAAATTTTTGTAAGGATTACGTTTGCAAATCCTATGATGTACCCCGGTAGCCTGCTATCTAAGAATAGTTTACGAGAAAAAAAATAAAAATTTCCGGGTTAAAAAGACATGTGTGCAATGGAGTCAAGCCGCCGGCTTAAGTCGATTGCACACCTGCGCAATCAAGTCAATCCGGTGTCTTAAGTCGATTGCACACCTGCGCAATCGAGTCAATCCGCCGTCTTGGGTCGATTGCACACCTGCGCAATCGAGCCAATCCGCCGGCTTGAGTCGATTGCGCACCTGCGCAATGCAGTCAAGCCGCCGGCTTGGGTCGATTGCGCACCTGCGCAATGCAGTCAAGCCGCCGGCTGAAGTCAATTGCACACCTGCGCAATGCAGTCAAGCCGCCGGCTTGAGTCGATTGCGCACCTGCGCAATGCAGTCAAGCCGCCGGCTGAAGTCAATTGCACACCCGTACAACCGACTTAACTAAAATACAATCTCTAAGGTTTTTTACCCAGGAGACAAGTTTACATCTTTTCATATTTTTCTATCTACCGTTACAGATTAGGTATGGTAACGAACGTTTCTACGCTGGATGGCTGACTTGTCACTTGTCCTGGCTCTACTGGTTACCTTTCAGACAAACGGAGATTTTAAGTTTGTGCTCACCGATGAGGCTGTTGTCAATCTGCTGCCTTATACCGGTGTCATGAAAGACAGCCGCAATAAAATACCTGACAATCACGTGATCGAGGGCGCCTACCGGGACAGCCTGGCCGAGGTCCGGCCAAGTTCCTCGATCGGTTATTCGACCGCTGCATGGTGGTTCCAAATCATCCTGGAGAACGCCGCGGATAAGGCACGGGAATATATTCTGGTGCTTGAAGATCCAAGGCTGGATTACGTTACCTTCCTCGAATTGGAGGGTCGTCCCGGCCCGACGACAAGGGTTCTACGGAAAGTTACCACCGGTGATCGCTATCCCGTATCTACCAGGCCGGTGCCCCACCGTCATTTTGTTCTTCCGATCCATTTTTCCGCGTTCGAAACCAAAACCATCCTGGTCAAGGTCAAAAGTGAAAGCAGCATCAGTGCGCCGCTGACCCTCTATACCCGAGAAGGGAGGCAGAGCCGAAATAAGCGAGACCAACTTATCATCGGCGGCTTTATCGGCCTGATGATCGGCATGGTCGTTTACAATTTCCTTGTGGGGTTGATGGTTCGAGAACGGCTTTTCTTTTACTTCGTCGTGACCACTTTTTTCTTCGCGGCGACCCTTTTGATTCGAGATGGTTGGGCATTCGTCCACCTATGGCCGAACCATCCGAACTGGGCGAATCAATGTTTGATGTACAGCCTTTTGGTTACTCTTTGGCTTGCTTTTTTGTTCCTGGTAGATTCGCTTCAGCTTGACAGGTACCTTCCGAAAGCCATGGTGCCGGTCAGGATTTCATATACCTTTCTTTTCGCTTTGCTTTTGTTTCATCCCCTTCTTTCCTATTCCATGGGACATCGCCTTGCTTTGGTCCTGTTGCTGACCTACGTTATGATTTCTCTGATATGCCTGGTGCTCCGGTGTTTCCAGGGGTCGAAGACCGCTTTGTTCCTTTTGTTGGGCTGGGGAAGTTGTCTCTTGTTCATCGGCATTCAGTCCTTGGGATTATTCGGAGTATTTTCCAATTCCATGCAACTGAACCACGGGTTGATGCTGAGCACCACCCTTGGAGCGGTTTTCCTATCCTTTGTATTGGGCCGGCGGATCAACCAATTCCGTCTCCATCAATCTCAGGCTTTGAAAGCGCTGGAAGAGGCGAACAGGAACCTGGAGGAACGGGTTGAGGAGCGAACCACATATCTGAGGACCACCAAGGAACTGCTGGAGAACATTATCGGAAACCTGCCTCATTCCGTTTTTTGGAAGGATAGGAATTCGGTCTATCAAGGCGGTAACATGAATTTTGCCAGGGAAGCCGGCCTGAACCATGCTGATGAATTGGTAGGCAAAACGGATTTCGATTTTGCCTGGAAAGATGAGGAAGCAGAATTCTTCCGAACCTGTGACCGGCAGGTTATGGATTCGGGGGTCCCCCTGGTGAATATCGAAGAGCCGCAACAACAAGCAGACGGCAAGCAGGCAACCTTACTGACCAGCAAAGTGCCGCTAAGGGATGCCCGAGGTGACGTTGTCGGTTTACTCGGCATGTATATCGATATCTCGAAGAGAAAGGAACTGGAGGACAGGGAAAAGCAAAGAACAAAGGAGTTGGCTCGGATCAATGCAGAGTTGAAGGAAAAAAATGCCGCCATCTTATCCTCTCAGGAGAAGCTGATCGTTCAGGAGAAAACGGCCTCCCTGGGGCGAATGCTTTCGGGGCTTGCCCATGAAATTCGGAACCCTCTCAACTTCATCGAAAACCTGTCCTCCGATGAGTTGGTCGAAGAGGTGGAAGAATTCCTTCAACAAGAGGGTGGTGACCTGGGTGCAGCTTCGCGATCTTTTTTTGAAGAGGCCGTCCGGGATTTAAAAAGAAACCACCAAACCATTCAAAAACATGCAAAACGTTTGAGCAATCTCACGAGCACCATGACGGCGCTTTCCGACAGGGGCAATATCAACAATCGAACTGAGCCGATCGATTTCAACAAGCTTGTACGGACCTTTCTCGACATGTCACTCGCAAGCAAAGGGGTTAACGGTATGGAACCGAACGTTGCCCTGGACCCTAAAATCGGCAAACTGGACTTCAATATCAACCACTTGGGCCGCATTTGCACCAGCCTGTTCAACAACGCGGTCGAATCCATGGAGATACGCGGCGAGCGAGACGGCCGGGCCTTTCAACCGCGCTGGCGTATTGCCACCAAAGACCACGGTTCCAAGCTGGAACTGCATGTGGTCGATAACGGGGTGGGGATACCGGAATCCATACGGGGACGCATCTTCGATCCATTGTTTACGACCAAATCATCGACGAAAGGTCATGTGGGCATGGGTTTAGCCATCTGTTACAGCCTGGTAGTAGAGAGGAATAACGGCGAGATCGATTTATCGAGTAATGAGGATCAAACCTCATTCACGGTTGTTCTTCCCAGGCATGGGGCAATTTGATTTCGACATCAGCCGACGGTGACTTGGAAACGGTTTAGGCTTGCAGGCGTCCAAGCTCCCGGCGAAGCGACGCGGATTCAGCCTCGAATATTTCTTCGGTCAGAATGCCTCGGTCTCGCAGTTCTTTCAATATTTTAAGGGCTCCTTTGATCTTCCCGCGTTTCTCGCCGCGTTTCTTTCCGCGTATCTCACCGCGCTTCTCAGCACGTTTTTCAATATTCTCGAAATACTCTGTCAGGGTTTCCGGCGGGTAGCCCACGTCTTGCTCCTTATTAACTCCAGAACCTCACCGTCATTGTGTTCCGAGGGCTGTTGTTCTCGATCGGGTCGGTGGGAACTAAAAAATCGCTCAGTCTTGCAGGCGTTCAAGCTCCCGGCGAAGCGGCGCGGATTCAGCCTCGAACATTTCTTCGGTCAGAATGCCTCGGTCCCGGAGTTCTTCCAATTTTTCAAGGGCTCCTTTGATCTTCCCGTGTCTCTCGGCACGTTTTTCAATGTTCTCGAAATACTCTGTCACTGTTTCTGCCGGATAGCCCATGTCTTGCTCCTCCTCGATTTCTTCTACGGTTCGTTTGGTTACCTTTCCATAAGCTAACAGATATTGTGCGATCAGTAATTTGTGGTCACGCGTCAAACGGGGGCCCATGGCCTTTGCCGCTCGGAAGATAGCCCGAATCAGTTCGGCCCGGTCTTTCAGGTTCCGGTCATCAGCTCGGAGCGCCAACAAGCAACAGAAGAGACTGCCCTCGGCGATCAGGTCGGCGCTCTTCGAATGACTCACCTTGATTGTATCATGGCTGAACGTGATCGGTCCGTGTTCATGGGTGTAGCCGACGACCAGATCCCGTGGAACATCGACGCGCCAACTTCTCGCCTTGTCCGTGTAGACGGCAATGGCCCAAATGGGTTTCTTCCAAAGCAGCCAACCGTAGCAGAAATACTCGAAAAGCTGTTCCCGAGCGTCCTTTTTCTTGTCTTTGTGCTCAATCACCACAACGGCCGGCCGCCGTTCGCCGTCGATGGTAAGCATCATGCTTAGAAACATGTCCGCTTCCAGGCTGTCCTTGAGGCCCGGGTACTTGGTGATCAATTCCTTGTCCAGGAATGTCACCTCCCCAGGGTCGGTTATGTTGTAGAAGTAAGCAAAGAAATCCTTGTAGAAGAGCCGGATCAGCCATTTGGTCAGCCCGTCGTGATTGCGACTGACCGCTTCGGATTCACTGGTCATGGTTACCTCGATAATTTTTATTCGCGAATGCAATTCCAAAAACGACAAAAGCCACCTGAAGAGGTGGCTTTCGTCATGGGAACCGCACGTGATGTGCGCAACAACATCAGTCTAGCAGGACGACAGACGCTTCGCAAGCGAGATCCCTCGGCGCTTCGATACTCGTCTTTCGTCGTGGTCGACTTGACCGATTTGGCAAATTTCGGGTTCCGCGTTATGATAAACACAATCTCAGACGGCGGGCGGCTGTCGGCGGATATTAGGAGTTCCATGGTTAATTTTTCAGAACGCGAACTGACGCTTTCCCGCCTTGAAATTCTGATTGTCGATGTGCCTCAAATCGAGTCTTTTCAATCGGCTGTCGGCAAACGTCACTCTCGCCAGGCTTTGTTGTTGCGCTGGTATGATGCGGACGGTCGTTGGGGCATCGGCGAATGTTCGTGCCGGCCCGATCCCTACTTCTCTCACGAGTATCTTGACGGCGTGGCTACCGTGATCGGCGATTTCCTGTTCGAAAACCTGAAGGACTGCCGAACTTACGGCGACCTGACCGCCCAACTCGCCAGGATTCGCGGCTGGGGCTTCGCCAGAGCCGTCGTACTGGATGCCGTTCACGATCTTTGGCGTCGCAACGGGCAAACAGACCCCCTGGATGCCTGGGAACGCCCGCGTCTGGAGAAGATACCGGTCGGCATTTCACTAGGTCTCTACTCCTCTACCGAAGCGTTGCTGGACAAGGTAGGCCGCTCCGTGGAAGAGGGCTACCATCGCATCAAGCTGAAAATCAAACCGGGATTGCCCCAAGATTACCTGGCCGCGGTTCGCCGTGCATTCCCGGATTTATACCTGGGTTGCGACGCCAACGGCTCGTTCGATGAAGACTCCATTGAACAGTTGGTTGCCATGCAGGACCTGGGCCTTGCCAATTTGGAGCAGCCCTTCAGTCCTGACCGGTTGGATCTCTGCGCGGCGCTCAAAAAGAGGGCGCCCGGCCTGGTCATCTGCCTGGACGAGGGCGTCAGCGAGCCGGGTCACCTGATCGCGGCCCTGCACATGGGCGCCTTGGATGAGCTGAATATCAAGCCCGGGCGCGTGGGCGGCATTCCCGTTGCCATTGAAATGGCGGAAATTTGCGAGGCGCACGCCGTGCCCGTTTGGATCGGCGGCATGTTCGAAACCAGCATCGGCCGCTCTTCCAACCTTAGGCTGGCTGCTTGTTTCCCCGACGCCAGGGCGCACGATCTCAGCCCCTCGAAACGCTATTTCCAGGAGGATCTGGTGACTCGACCCGTCTCCATGGACGACCGGGGCTTCGTCGCCCGTCCCGATGCGCCCGTAACCGTTGATGAGGACGCCCTGACGCGTTTTCTGCAAAAACAAATTATCAAAAGGATTTAGATCATGTTGGATACCCTGATTACCGGCGCCGAGGTCTACGATGGAAACGGCGGCGAACCCAGGCGTATGGCCGTGGGCATCAAAGACGATCGCATCGCCTACGTGGGTGAAAGGCCGGGCGCCGATGCCGCGAAGGAAACCGTGGACGCCGGGGGCTTGTGGCTCAGTCCCGGCTTTATCGACTCCCACGCCTCGACCGGATTGAGCTATACACGCAAAGGCGCCGCCGATAACAAGTTGTACCAGGGCGTCAGCTTTGAATTGATCGGTAATTGCGGCACCTCTACCGCGCCCGTCGGCGATCATCTGGTGGAGGTCATGCACAAGCAGGGTGAGAAAATCGGCTTCAACTTCGACTGGCGTTCACTGAATAACTACTTCACCCGAGTCGAAGATTTCGGCTTACCCATCAACCTGGCCACCCTGGTGGGACACAGTACTCTGCGCCACGGCAGCCTGGAAGATTGGGAAGCCCTCAGCGACGACGAATTGGAACAGATGAAGACCTCCCTGGACGAGGCCATGAGCGAGGGTTCCTTCGGCCTGTCCAGCGGGCTGGTCTACCCGCCGGGTTGCTTTGCCGAAACCTCCGAATTGATTGAACTGGGCAAGGTGGTTGCCAAACACGGCGGCTTTTACGCCTCGCACATCCGCGACGAACGCACCCACCTGAAAGAAGCGGTAGACGAGGCCTTGGAAATAGGCCGCGGCTCGGGTATTCCCGTGCTGATCAGCCATCTGAAAGCCGCGGATAAAATTAACTGGGGCAAGATTCCCGGCATGATTCGCCATATCGAGGCTTATCGCGAGGAACACGGCGTCAAGGCCATCGTAGATGTTTACCCCTACACCGCCGTTTCGACCAAGATGCGCACCTTCCTGCCCAAGGACATCACCGCCGACGGCATCGCGGCCATTTCCCAAAAGCTGGAAACCGAGGCCTGGCGTCAAAAATCGATTCAGTGGATGCTCGACCGCCAGACCGGCCTGGATGAGATGATGGTCATCTCGGAAGACATCCCCGGCACTTGCGGCAAAACAGTGACCGAAATCGCCGCCATGTGGCAAATGACGCCCCAAGAGGCCGCCTGCGAACTGGTGCGCCGGTTCCCCGAACTCTGGATGGTCTACCATTGCATCTCGGATGACGATATGGATACGGCCGTCATGTGGGAAGACGCAATCATTTGCTCCGACTCCTGGAGCTACCCCATCAACGCCGCCACCGATATCGGCAATCCTCATCCCAGAACCTACGGCGCCTTCAGCCGTTTCCTGGACCGTTACGTGTTTACCGGCGGCATGCTGTCCTACGGCGATGCCGTGAAAAAAATCACTTCTCAACCCGCTGACTTTATGGGACTAAAGCATCGGGGCCGCATCGAAGAGGGCTATTGGGCCGATATTTTGTTGATGGACCCGGATCGTTTCGCGGATAATGCCACTTACCAGAATCCGAGACGGTTTTCTGAGGGCGTCGCCCACCTGTGGATCAACGGCAGGCGCGCCATAAGGGACGGGGTGATCACCGATGACACATGCGGCAAAGTCATCCGGCCGGAGCGTTGACACTTCGGTCATCAGGGACTGTACCATCGATGATGCGGCGGCGATCGCCGAGATCTACAACGAACACATCCGCTCCGGCGGCAGCACCATGGACACGGAACTGAAAACCACGGCAGGAATCGAAAACCTGATCCGCGGATTCAACGACCGCGAGACGATTCTTGTATTGGAAGACAACAACGGTATTCTGGGTTGGGGAATCATCAAGCGCTACAGCGACCGCATCGGCTATCGGGTCTGTTGCGAAACCTCGGTTTACCTGAGGGGCGGCCAGGTGCGCAGGGGTTACGGAACCCGCATGAAACTGGCCCTGATCGACCGTTGCAAGCAACTGGGCTATCATCACCTGGTCGCCAAGATCTTCGCGGTCAATGAAGCCAGCATTGCCTACAACGAACGGCTTGGGTACGAGGTAGTAGGCAGGCAGCGGGAAATCGGTTTTCGTGACGGCAAGTGGCAAGATGTTGTGATCATGCAACTAATCCTGGACGATGTCCCCCCCTACAAGCCCGAGTTGGGTTAGGGCTGCAAGCGCCGGCAGAACTTTGTTATAATAGGAAGTCCCGGATCATTGTGATGCATTCATTCCCTTAGAGGACAAAGAATTTTGACAGCTTTTCAAGCCGAGAGCCATACAAACCATATGAGCTGTCCAAACCAATTATTGTGCAAGGCACTCTGTTCAGAGCTGCAGTGAGGAGCGACGTTATGAGCATCAACCCTGAGAAGATCAATCATCTTCCTCCGGGAATCCAGCGTCTGGTTCGCCTGGTGGAGAGTCAACGAACCGATATTACGCCGGAACGAGCCAGAGATTTCGTGATTGAAGCCAATGTTCAAACCGAGGATGTGATGCCTTGGGCCGACTTCGGTCATCCCGCACGCGACGGGTACGGCCGTAAGCCGGCCTATGACGGCGGGTTCTTTGAAATCATGGTCATGAGTTGGACCGTGGGCGATTTCAGTTCCATCCATGACCACGGCACCGCCCAGTGGGGCGCCGTCAAAAGCTTCGGTAATGCCGAACACGCGGTATTTGAATTCAAAAACGACACCCTGGTAACCAGGGTTCGCAATGCCTTCAGCCCGGGAACCGTCAACCCCGTGACCCACGACCTGATCCACCAAATGGGCAATGTGGACCAGGCGCCGTTCTGTTCCCTGCATATGTACGGCTCCTACGATCACAACGGCGATATCACCGGGGACTCGCGCATTTACGATTTATACGAAAACAAAGTTCAATTCACCACGGGCGGCGTGTTCTTCTGCCTACCGGAATCGGATATCAGCGATCGCGAAACGGGAGTGAAGGCCGATTATCCTACCTTCCTGCGCCACCACGCCGAAATGTTGAAGCGAATCCACACCTTCCTGCCGCACCTGCGTGACGAGGAAGAGCAGCAGCGGTTCCGCAAACAGGCCGAGGATATCCGCGACCAATTATTTTCCGCCTCTCAACGCGAATGGTTCCTCCGCGATATGGCGGCCCTGACCGATGACGAGGGCCGTGTTCGCGATATGAACCGCTGGAACATCTTCTGGAACGAGGTTCGCGTTGCCGCCGATTTGAAGGCGCGTTACCAGGACGCCTGACAACAGCATATCAAAAACTGAAACGGAGCGGGCGCCGGTTTTCCGGTTGCCCGCTTTTTTGTTTGGCGCAACCGCAAAACCATGCCGCCCTTTTTGTGAGCTGCATCATCAAAACCGGCCTCAGCCCGCGCCCTCCATATTTTCACCACAATGTGGCCTTAATCTTTGTAGTGAAGCGGCCGGAACCTAAATGAATCGGAAGCTCCGGAATACTTTGGGGAGGAATAGAAGACATGCGTAAGATTGCCGTAATCCTTACTTTCTTTTTGATGGCTACCAACATGTTGCTTGCACAGGGCGGACCCGGGGGCGGCGGCGGACCCGGGGGCGGAGGGCCCGGCGGTGGTGGCGGCGGCGGAGGCAATAATCAACTGGCGCCTCTAGACCCTCCGCCGGTACCCCAGGGCAATCCCATCACGGAAGCGAAGGTCAACCTGGGCAAGGTTTTGTTTTGGGATGAACAGATGTCGTCCACGCGTACGGTTTCCTGCGGCACCTGCCACCTGCCCGGGTCCGGCGGCGGCGACGGTCGCAGCCTGGAGGGTTTCACCACCAATCCCGGACCGGACGGCATCTTCGGTAACGCGGACGACATCACCGGTTCTCCCGGCGTGCCGTTGAATTTCGACGACGGTACCTACGGCTGGTCCGTCGATTTCGGTCTGCTTGAACAGATAACGGGCCGGAAAGCGCCCCCGGCAACCGATGCCGCCTATTCTCAGGAACTGTTTTGGGACGGTCGCGCCGTGGATACCTTTGAAGATCCCTTGACCGGGGAAATCATCCTCCCCAACGGCGCCGCCCTGGAATCCCAGGTCTTGGGCCCGCCCGTCAGCACCGCTGAGATGAGCCACATCGACCGCGACTGGAACGACGTGGCCGCCCGCATTGCCGCCTCCAAACCCCTGGCGCTTGTACCCGACATGCCGGACGCCCTGGAGACCTGGATCGACGACCGCGGCTACCCGGAACTCTTCAACGAAGCATTCGGCGATGAAGAAGTCACCCCGGTGCGCATCGCCATGGCCATCGCGACCTACGAACGCACCCTGATTTCCGACCAGACACCGCTGGACGATTTCCTGCGCGGCGATAATAACGCCCTGACCGCCCAGGAAGAACAGGGTCGTCAACTGTTCATCAACCGCAACTGCGTCAACTGCCACGAGGGTCCGGTGCTTTCGGATAACAACTACCATTACATCGGCGTCCGTCCCCAAAATGAGGATTTGGGTCGGTTCGAGGAAACCGGCAACAATGCCGATCGCGGCCGCATGCGCACGCCCGGCCTGCGGAACGTGGCCCTGCGTACTTCCTTCATGCGCAACGGTCGCTTCGAAACGCTGGAAGAAGTCGTCGATTTCTACAATCGCGGCGGTGATTTCAACGCCCCCAATAAAAATAACAACATCCAAAACCTGAACTTGAACCCGCAGGAACGCGCCGCCCTGGTAGCCTTTATGAGCCGCCCCATGACGGACCCTCGCGCCGCGGCAGAACTGCCGCCCTTCGACCGCCCCACGCTATATGCCGAATCCAACCGGGTTCCCGTGGTCAGTAGTGAAGGTGAGGCGGGAAGCGGTGGATTCGTTCCCCAAGTCATCGCCGTAGAACCCCCCCTGGCCGGAAACCCAAGTTTCACGGTAGGCGTCTACGACGGCCTGGGCTTGGCAAACGCCGTACTGGTGATCGACAGCGCCGACCCCGGCATCGGCGAGACCATTCCCACCCAAGCCGGCTTCGCCCGTGAAACGGTGAGCCTGCAGGGCGCCGGCCAGGGCGAAGGTTATGCATCGGTTAACCTGGCTATTCCCTCTACAATGTCCGGCCAATGGTTCGGTCGCTGGTATGTGGAAGACGACAACGCTCCCAACGGCCTGGCGATCAGTCCGGTCTTCAGCTTCACGGTCTTCGGGGCAACCGTGGTCGGCATCTGCGATATCGACGTTAACGGCGACGGTGTTGCCGGGATCCAAGACCTGATCACCATGATCAATTCCGGCGCGGCAACTACCCGGCAGGATCTGGCGAGCCATGCGGTCAACTGGCTGGAGGCTTGCGACGACAATTAACCCTACACGCGGAGGTAAACGCGAAGGGAAGCCGTTGGAGTTACAGGGCCGTACTCCAACGGCTTTTCCGCGTTCGGCCTGCCGCACTCCCGTGGATTGACTTGTTTCGGCGCTCGCGCTATCTTGAGGTCACTGTTGCACACAACAGAACATTTCATCCATGGAGGATTCATGAAAGAGCGACTTAAGTTAAACGACCTGAAGATCAAGAGCTTCCTAACCCGAGGTGAGGTTGTCAACGGCGGAGGCAACAATAGCAACACCGCCTGGCGTGATTGCGTCACCGACTTTGGCCTCTCTAGGTGCTGCGAATAAAAACCTTAGGACAAGGCGGGGAAGGTTTTCCTCGCCTTGTTATCGATTGACAAATGGGTTTCCATCGGCTGATGATGATTTCAGGAGGCGGCACTTGAGTTCTTCCCTATTGCAAATCGATTCCGGCTATTCCCTGCCGCCCATCGAGCCGGTAATCCATAAAGATTTTGCTGAATTATATATCCCCTATTACGATGAGGAGTTAGATGTACCCCAGGGGGAAACCCATTTCGAAACGGTTTACAATCAGCTGTATTTAATCGGGCACATGGCCGAAAAGGCCGGTTATAAACTTCTTTCCGACTGCCCCGTTTGTTATTGGGAGAAGGTTAATACCAAGAAAAAAGTCTACTTACCCGATATCACCATCTTGAAGTCAAAGAACCCCGCCGCCGCCGTATTTCAAGAAGTGGTCCTTGTAGGAGAAATCGTCTCCGGCACCAGTAGGGCCAAGATGGAAAAAGATACCGTCAAGATGTTTCAACTCAATGAGCTCCACGGTATTCCCGAGTTCCTGCTGATCTACCCGGACCCGCAGGACGATCGTATCCTGGACTGGTTCGTATTGAGCGGTGGAAAATACCGCAAGTTGATCCCTCAAAAAGGAAGGTACGAACGCCACTCAAGCATCGGCTAGGGGATACCGACCGAATACGAGAGAATTCCGCAGGCAAACGTTGCTTAGCTCGCTGTCCGGTAAATCGGGGTAGGTCCATTTAGCTATTGGCCCAACTCCTTGTCCAACCGCTCGATGGCTTCTGTGGCCGACGTCAGGTCCTCCGAATCTCCCTGGTTCATCAAGCCGGACCGGGCTTTTTCCAAATGGGTTCGCGCCTTATTCAGGTCTTTTCTCTCCTCAAAGTAGAGACCTAAAGTCAGGTGCTGCCTGGCAACATCACCATCAGATAGCTGTTCGGCGACGTCAAGCGCTTGAATCATAAAGTCTTCTGCATCGCGAAAACGCTCCAAGGCGGTATAGGATATGGCCAGGGAATTGAGCACCCATAGCCTGGTGACAGAGTTATCGCCTACCACGTCCAACATTTTCCGAAGATGTTCGATCGCTTCTGAGTACCTTCCCCGGGCAACCGAAATCCAAGCATCCAGATAATGCGACTCCTCGCTGAACTTTTGCTTGTCTTCAGGTCCGACCACGGTCATAAAAGAAGTCGCTTTTTCTACATCCCCGTTTTGCATGGCTTGCCGGGCGAGCTCCAGGTTGATTTTGGCAACCTCCTCTCGAATATTGAGTTCTTGAGCCTCGGTTGCTGCGACCTCCAGAAAAGCGGTGGCTCGCTCCCTCTCTCCAATACTCCTCAAAATGCGTCCATAGGTGGCATGGTAGGAAAATCGTGTGATCGGGGCATGTAGAGAATTCCGGTCTAAAATACGGCCGGCCTCTTCGAGTTTCCTGACAGCCGCATCACCCATATCGATTGAGGCATAGGCTTCACCCAGCAAAATCAAGGTGTTCACCTTGGTCAGCAGCGAACGATCGGTCCATTGATCGTGATGGTCTTCTTCCAATTGGGCGGCAAAGGCTTCGAGACTGCGCACTCTTTGCATGGTATAGGGGTTCGCTCCCCAACCGAAATCCCGATTTTGGAAGAGATCTGCTGCCGGGAGATAGGTTGGTTCTGAACCCGTAAAGCTGAAAAAGTAAGTGATCCAACTCCAAAAGTCCACGGCATGTAGCTTGATTTGTTTGATGGTGTGCTGGTCTGTCCAAATGAGGATGCTGAACGGAAATTTCCAATACTTGCCGCGCTCGAAGTTGATCTGTCCCGTCAGTTCATGATTGGTGAACTTGTCGTAAAGTAAGGTGAACATACTGTTTTCCAAACCGAATACATGAACCAGGCTGTTGTCGGGCAAGGGTTGCTTCAGCCGCTCGGAAATCGACTTCACAGGAGAGACGACCATTTCAGAGCCCAGGTCGATAATGTGGTGGCTATGCCATGCCAGATCGCGCTCCAATCGCGAATAGACCCGAGAGCGAGTGTCCGGATTATCGAACTCGATGAACACGACCGTGGGTTTCTTCCGGCGCTCGTTAAGAACCTTGCTCAACTGACGGAACTGGTCTTCCTGGGCTTCGGTCCAAGAGCGGGTCATCAGAGAAACTCGGGCCTGTCGATCAACGGGTTGATCTTCCGCTTGCCGTTATACTTCAAAATAACGAGTTGGTAGAGCATATCCAAGACCATGGGATCGGCGGTGTCAAACCGGCCGTTTCGTAGAATGTCCAAATGCTCCGATCGCAACAAGTCTCGCATTTGTTGACCCAAATCCCTACAAGCGAGCTCTGCCTGATTCATGGTGATCTGTTCCGAGGTTTTGGCCACCAGACAACGGTTGACGATACGCAACAATTGGCGGGGGCACCCACCCGACATGTTGACGCAATAGTCCAATACGCCGTCTGTGAAAAAGGTCTCTCCATCGATTCTTTTGGTTATGATTTCGCCCAGTTTCCCCCGGCTCCGGTCGTTAATCGCAATCATGGGCAGCGTGTCGTAATCGAAAAAATGGGTGTGGGGCGTATTTGTGATGTCGAAATAGGCGTGGATGGGGATCGAAAAGATGGCATTGGCTTCCAGCGCACGCAACAGGTGGGCGTCGCGAACGAAGAGTTTCTGGTAGACGTCGTAGATAATCTTTTCGCTGCCGTCCATAATGAAAAGAAGGTCGCGACCAAGCTCATCTCCCACGACCCGGCGCGCCTCACTCAAGACCAGGTTGAAACGGCGAATGAGGTCCATGGGATTATCCCGCACTTTTTCCCGCAGCTTGCGCGAGGTAATTGAATCATAAGAAAACAGTGTCTTCAGCTTGCTTTTCAATTTCAACAAACCGAAGAAGCCCGCGCCCGCCTGAGTCTCGGCGCCCACCTCCATTTTATAGTTCTGTTTCAGTTCTTTGATGATTTCTTCATCTTTCAACCAGTCTCGGCCGATTTTGTTCAATTCCTCACTGACAAATTGGTGATCGGCCATGCGGCCCGCCAGCGCGGAGATAAGCAATATATAGAAATCCTCGGCCTTGAAGGTGCCGATTTCGAGGTCTTGTTCCAACTCGATGAGGATAGAGGTGTAGCGGTCTTCATGGTCGATATAGTCATGCAGACGTCTTAGCTCCAGAGTCTTGCCGCATCCGGGGTGGCCGGAAAACAGAAACTTCTTATAAGTGCGGGTGGGTTTCGCCAACTGATCGTTGCGAATATGGAAAATCTTCAGTAATTTTTCCCGATAGGCGGTACCCCGTATTACATCCAGATTGACATAAGCTCTGTTTTCATCGGGAGAAATCTCGAACTCGAGTTCAGTCACTTCCATGGCGTCGAATTCGTCTTGAACGGGAAATTGAAAATCCTCATTGTAATCGATCACCAGTTCCCCCGATCAACAAATCTGTTGTTTCCCATTGGATAGAATACCATAACCAACAGTGGCGGAAGCCCCTGTCCGTTGAAAACTTCGACGCGCTTTCTCCATCGGCTTATCTAAAAGGCACCATAGGCGGGCGTTCCCGGCGAGTCCAAAGACGCAATATACCTCGTTGGTCTCGCACCAACTCATGACGGCTTCACGAGCAAACCCCGCGTCTCCGCGCACAATGATCCGTGAGCTGACCGGGATGACCACGGGTACATTGTTTTTGGAAAAAATCGCCCCCTTGGATTGTATTATCAAGGTGTGGGCTAAAAACCATCAACTTTTTCGTCAAAAAGACCCCTTGTATCGACGCCGAGCGGTCTTTTGCCCGAGAACGGGACCGGTTGACACGCGTCGGAGTGGTTCCGTTCTCGGGAACAGGACCATGTTCGGGGTCGAAGACCGGCTCCGTTCCCGGGATTGGTTCTACCTGAACGACCCGGAGGTGCTTCCAATCCCGGAAAAGGGCCCAACGAAACCTCAACCCGGGTTGTTTTTTGCGGAAATGCGTCCGAGGCTCTCGACCAAGGAAGCCCCAAACCAGGGATGTAGTTGTGAAATCGACGACTCATGGAGCTAATTTCGGGAAAAGATACGGCTTCGCGAATTCTCGTCATCCGGTTTTCGGGCGCTTAACTCCTTTTTCAAGTATAAAAAGTTCGACCCCCGGTCGTCGCGTTGTATTTTTTATTTTGACAATGCCACTGCCCGAGAACGGAACCCCCCTTCCATTTTCAACCCGGTTATGTCGCCGGGAATGGAACCGACGTAAACGTTCGCGGCGATGATCGACCGAGCGGGTAAGCAGCCCTCGGGGAGCGCTTGTTCCTACCCGTCACCACCAGGTCGCGTGGCAAGCGGCAGCGTCCGGTCGGGGAGCCCTTTCGGCATTAGAAAACCATCAAGCTCTTCCAAGTGTCTCATTTCCTCGATCGCAATGATACGAAGCCGGCAACAGTAATTTATAAATCAACGGAGCCTTAATCGTCACAGCCATCCCCCATAGAACATGACACTTGCAGCGATAAAAAAGTCGTCTTTTTGAATTTTACCCTATACAAAAGCCTTACACTGTGAGAGAATTCTTCCCAACACACTGGTTGGGGAGCCAGCAACCTGGGTGCGAAGATAGAAAGTAACGCCACACAATCTTCAAAAAATTTCCGTTACCTCGCCCTCAACATCCTACTTCCTGAACGAAAACCGATGACAAGTGAAAACTGGACAGACAGAGTCCAAGACTACTCAAAGAAACAACTAAAAAACTGGAGGCTAAGCCGAGCGCAATCGCCAAAGCAGTTTTGTTGCTCTCATTGAGCTGAAGATCACGTGATTCAGATGCTCGGATCATTGCTGAACGCAACCCATCCGAGACGACCTCCGCGTGGGCATTGTGCTCTGAAAACTCCATGCGATCGGCAGAAATGTCGACCCAGACACGTTTACAAGACAACACACGAAAACTCTCT
Organism: Acidobacteriota bacterium; assembly: GCA_030066195.1. Lineage (GTDB taxonomy): Bacteria > Acidobacteriota > Holophagae > Acanthopleuribacterales > Acanthopleuribacteraceae > JASJCB01. The sequence continues at coordinate 1,720 of JASJCB010000028.1, read as the reverse complement.
TTGCACTCAAGCCGGAAGCACACGACCGGACCGGAATTCATAGCCCCGGAACATCTCACGCCGGGGCCTTTCTACATCAAAAACAGATTCAGGTACCGACCACCAGATCACCCCTGATTAACATCACAACCAATAAGATAGACCCGCATTGAAGCGCTCCCGGGTCGCGATGTCTCCGCATCCGCGCCTTTGTCTCCAAAATATGTTGTCGGACGGACTGCTTTCCGTGATGTACCCGGAAGAGATGCCGGGCTACAAAAGCGGTCACCCTGCGACAGCTCTATCCAATGCTGCCTGCAAATAATCATCCCCAGAAATTAAAACATTTTGCTTAGAATGTCACGTCACTATTGTGTACGTACAAAAGCAGTATTATAAACGCCCGATACGAAGGTATTCACAGGTAAGTTTTGTCTTGAACAAAAGAGGCATTGATACATACCACTGGAGGTGTTTACAAGAAAAAAATAAAATATTAAATGAATTTTCCACTTGATTTTTGGAAAAGCAAAAAGTAAATTATAGCTATCCTCAAACAAGAGGCTGAGCAAAAGGGTGCGACAAAATCTGACAACGTATATCCATGAAGGATAGTATCTCAGTCAGTAGGTCGTCTCAAATGCGAAGTAGATACTACAATAGGTTTCTACAAACATTGCTATGGAGGTATTACCACGCTAATCGCCCTCTGCACGGTAATCATTTGGGCTTCTGTGTAAAGAATTAGTTCGTTTTTTTACGAACCACTGAAGGTTATACAGTGTTGACTGTATGAGCACTTCAAGCCGCCGAAGCTACCGAAGCTGAGTGTGGCGCCAACCCCCGTCCTTCCATCTCGCTGTTCTGCTCCGGAACCTGCGTCATCAAGTCCCGGTAGACAGCGCCTGGAACTAACGGCCTCATCTCACATCCGGCAGGCTTAACCGGCCGGATGTAGACTGACGCCTTCAACGTGAACCCTTTATCTTGTGGGCCTTGCCCCTCGTATTATCATCATTGGAGATTTTACATATGTTGACCGTACTTGCACTTCAAGCTGCTCAAGAAGAAGCCCCCACGGTTGAAATCAACTGCCGTTCTTCCATCTCGCTGTTCTGCTCCGGCACTTGCGGCATCAAGATCGAAGCAGACAAAACCTGAAGCCTGCGGCCTCATCTCACATCCGGCAGGCTTTACCGGCCGGATGCAGACTGACGCTCTCAATGTGAACCCTTTATCTTGCGGGCCTTGCCCCTCGTATTATCATTGGAGATTTTACATATGTTGACTGTACTTGCACTTCAAGCTGCTCAAGAAGAAGCCCCCACGGTTGAAATTAACTGCCGTTCTTCCATCTCGCTGTTCTGCTCCGGCACTTGCGTCGCCAAGATCGAAGCAGACAGAACCTGAAGCCAACGGCCTCATCTCACATCCGGCAGGCTTTACCGGCCGGATGTAGACTGACACTTTCAATGTGAACCCTTTATCTTGCGGGCCTTGCCCCTCGTATTATCATCATTGGAGATTTTACATATGTTGACTGTACTCGCACTTCAAGCTGCTCAAGAAGAAGCCCCCACGGTTGAGGTCAACTGCCGTTCTTCCATCTCGCTGTTCTGCTCCGGCACTTGCGGCATCATCAAGATCGAAGCAGACAAAACCTGAAGCCAACGGCCTCACCTCACATCCGGCAGGCTTTACCGGCCGGATGTAGACTGACACTTTCAATGTGAACCCTTTA
>JASJCB010000118.1 GCA_030066195.1 Acidobacteriota bacterium | reverse complement strand
CCCGGATAATACCGACTGGACCTGGACCACCCCCGAAAAGGGAGACGGCCTGATTCTGGCTCCTGACAAAGAAGGTCTCGTCCGTCTGGTCACCGCCGCGCGCGTGGTAAGGAGTCATCAAACCCCGGACGGCCTGACCTCCCTCTACCTGATCACCGAGGACAACCGTTTCCGCTTGACCTACACGGGCCTGGCTGAAGTCACCATCGAAGCCGGCGCTGAGTTGGCTTGCGGCGAGGCTGTCGGCAGTACGCGACCCTCGGGAATGCGGTTCTCGGTACACAAGATCGCGGACGCGAGCGTCTGGTGGGAAGGAGAGCCGGTCGAAACGCTCACCTTTTTGGCGAAATCGGACAAGTCGCAATAGATCTGCCTGTCTAAATCTATTTAGAGCAAATAGTCCCGTCCCAAAGCCAGGAAGTCGGCGAAACGGGTGCTGATCGGCGCGTAATCGAAGGGCGGCTCGCCGTAATAGATCTTGAACAGGTGTAATCCCGCGGCTGGGGCGGTCACGCCCATGAGCGTGCGGTCGCCCTGCTCCAGGCGGCGGCCCAATTCATCGGGCGTCCACTCGCCGCGTCCTACCTGGACCAGGGAACCCACCATGTTGCGCACCATATGATAGAGGAAATGGCGCCCGATCACCTCGAAACAAACCAGGTCGCCGGTGCACGTCACCCGGGCTCGGTGGATGGTGGTGGTGCTGTTGGTTCGATGATCCTTCTGGGATTGCAGGGCCTTGAAACAGCGGGTGCCCGGGAAATGACGGGTCGCCGCGTCCATTGCCGTCGCGTCCAGGGGCCGGGCATCGGTCCATACGAAGGGCTCCACGAAGGGCGATACCCCTTGGAAGTTATTGATGAAGTAAGCGTAGTGTTTGCCGCGGGCGTGATGGCGCACTGAAAAATCCGGCGGGCGTTCCGTTGCCGAAAGGACACGAACGCCGCGCGGCGCCAGTCGATTCAGGGCGTAGACGATCTTGTCGCACGGGATGGGGTTGGTGGTGGTCAGGGAAACGTGTTGGTCGTGGGCATGGACCCCCGTGTCGGTGCGACTGGCGCCGATGATTCGAAAATCGTCAGTTTCCAGAAGCCTGGCCAACATTCCCTTGAGGACGCCTTGAACCGTGACGCAATGGGGCTGGATCTGCCAGCCGTAGAAGCAATGCCCGGTATAGGACAATCTCAGTTCGATATTTCGCATGGTAATGTTATGATGGTTCGTGGAATAAGTATGCCGTATGGAGTGAACAGGCCGCTATGATCACGGGTTTCAACACCGACGTCAGGCACGGGACAACAGTCTACCACGTACAGACCGAGGACAAAGGGCGCAACAACCCCAAGATCGAAACCCTGGTCTACGTGGGTGGCGAGATTCTGGACAATCACCGGACCGCCTATGACCAGGACAAGCAATCTCTGGGTGAAGAAGAGATCATGGGCCTGATGGAATCGCAGCACAAACGGGTGATCCGCAGTATTAAAACCGGTAAGTACGACGAACCGGAGGGTTTCCCGGAGGGTGTGGTTACCGGCCGTGGATTTGACGAGGTGGTTGCCGAGTACCTGGGCAGCGAGGCGGTCAGCGATTACCTGTTGATGGCGGTATCGGGTCATGAGGCTTTGCGGTCCGGCCCCACCGCCACCCTGCAAATCACAACTTTGAAGGCCGTATCGAAAGAACCGGCCGTCGGCGCCGACATTCGCATCAAGCTGGTCCACCGGCAACACAAGGTCATCATCATGGCCGAGGACATTTCGGGGGAAAACGGCCTTGTGGTGACCAAGATCAAACTCCCGGATTGGGGTAACGAGGGCACCCTGGTCGTTCAGGCCCTCAGCGAGTGGGGTACGGCCAGCCAACGCATTCCGCTGGGTACCTGATATGCGGGAACGTATCGAGGAACTGCTGCGGGAAACCTTGGGCCGGGTGAAGTTCAGCCGCGCCGAAAAGCAGACCTACTCGCGGCTTCTCAATGAAATCGGCGATGATCGGCGCATGCTTTCGGCCATGAGGGAAACGGCCTTCGACATGGTGCGTGAACACATTCAGGACGGCAAGGACCGCGCCCTGTTGAACTGGCTGGAGGACGTGGTCAAAATGACCTCCGGACGCTCGACCCTGCCGCAACAGAGCGGAACCCGCGCCTTCTTCGGCCCGGGTTGCCGCGACACCATCGTTCAACTTCTGAAAACGGCCGAGCGTAGCCTGGACATCTGCGTGTTCACCATCACCGACAATCGCCTGAGCCGCGAGATTGTGGCGGCGGCCGCGCGCGGGGTGGCGGTGCGCATCATCTCCGACGACGACAAGGCCGAGGATATCGGTTCCGATGTCGCCGATTTCGCCCGGCAAGGCATCCCCGTTCGCGTGGACGAAACCCATCATCACATGCATCACAAATTCACCCTGGTCGACGGTGAAAAAGTGTTGACGGGCAGTTATAACTGGACCCGCTCCGCCTCCGATTTCAACGACGAAAACATGGTGGTCATTTCGGACATGCCCACGGTTCGCGCCTTCGAGGAAGAATTCGCGAAATTGTGGGAGAGCCTGATACCTTACAAGGCCTGACGCAGATCAAAACCGAACCGTCGTACCCAGTCCCAACTCGCGGGCCTTGGCCAGGATGGGTCCGGCAGCGGCCAGATCCTGGGCGGCATTGCCTACCGATTTGAAAACGGTGATCTCTTGGGGCGAGGTTCGGCCCGCTTTCCCGCCGGCGCTGACCTCGCCCAACTCGGCGGCAATGTGATCGGGCCCGATGAGGCCCGCGTTCAGGGGTTGGACCAGATCGCCCGCCTCGGCCAGGCAGGCGGCGCGTTGATCCACCGTGATGCGGGCGGCGGCGATCAGGTCGGCCGGGACCTCGGTCATGTCCGGTCGGTAGGCGCCGACCGCGTTGATATGGGCGCCCGGTTTCACCTGTTCGGCGGCAAACAGCGGTTCGCTCGCGGTGGTGGCCGTGCAGATGATATCCGCTTCAAGCAGGTCTTCCGGGCGCTCCGTGTAGTCGACAGGTATGTCCAGCTGTTTGCTCATGCGCGCACAGAAGGTTTCCGCCTTGGATCGCGTGCGGTTGAAGACCATGACGCGTGTTACGTCCCTGACCGCGCACACCGCTTCCAGTTGGGTGACGGCTTGTGCGCCGCAGCCGAAGATTGCGACGATTTTGGATTCCGGTCGGGCGCATAGTTCCGTGGCGAGGCCCGAGGCGGCGCCCGTGCGCAGGGCGGTCAGGTACTCGCCGTCCATCACAGCCAGGGGACACCCGGTCTTGCCGTCGAACACCGTCACCAGGGCCTGGATGAACGGCAGACCCGCGGCCGGGTTGTCGGGACGGATGGACACCGCTTTGAGGGCCAACTGCTTGTTGCGCGGCAGGTGGACGGGCATCAGCAGCAACTCGCCGTCCTCCGTCGCCATGTTCATACGCAGGGGTACGTCGGCCTCTCCCGAGGAAAGTTGTTCGAAGGCGGGGCGCATCCATTCGACAGTCTCGCGCATGCTTGCCGCTCGGCGGATGTCGGATTCGGCCAGGAATAAGAGTTCGCTCATACATTACCTCAAGATAAAACCGTTTTTCAGCGGATCGTCCGGGTCGATCACAAAGCTGTGTCGGCCCGTGATGTAGGCGCGGCCCTCCACCCGGGGGATGACCGCCGGATGGTCACCGAAGGTGGTGGTCTCGGCAACCTGAACCGTGAAGCTGCTGCCGATGATGCTCTCAATGATAACAGATTCGCCGGCTTTCAACTCGCCGCGCGCGTGGTGGATCGCGGCGCGACCGCTGACGCCGGTGCCGGTAGGGCTGCGATCGACCTCGCCTTCCGCGAACACGCAGACATTGCGGCTGTGGTGCGCCGGGTTCTCCGCCTGGCCGATAAAGATGACGCCGTAGAGAAAGCCCAGGTCTTCCTCGAAGGGATGGCGGATCTTGCGAGCCGACATCACCGCCCGCTTGATCGCGACACCCAGCTCAATCGCGGTGCGGAAATCCTTCGGTCGGCAGGTCAGGCCCACATCGGCAGCTTGTACGTATGCGTAATAGGCGCCGCCGAAAGCCAGGTCGTAATGAATCTCGCCCAAACCGGGGACGGTTACGCGGGCATCCAGGTCCACCACATAGGACGGCACATTGAGGAAGGAAACCGAGTGTACCTTGCCGTCGCGCATGTGGCCGAAAGCGGTGATCAGGCCCGCCGGCGCATCGATCACCACCTCGGTCGTCTCGCCGATCACGGGCACGATACCGGTTTCCAGCGCCAGTTTGGTGACGGCGATGATGCCGTGTCCGCACATGGTGCTGTAGCCCTCGTTGTGCAGAAAGATCACACCCAGGTGAGCCTCGGGCGATACGGGTTCGGTGAGAATACAGCCGTACATATCGGCGTGCCCGCGCGGTTCCCACATCAAGGCGGTGCGTATGTCATCGAAGCGAGCCAGGGCATCGCGCCGCCGGGCCAGGATGGTATCGCCGGCCAATTGAGGGAACAGGTAGATACGCAGGGGTTCGCCCTCGGTATGCATGTCGATGGTCTCGACGGTAGAACAATGATCCGGCGCCTGCCAATGAACCTGGGCAAGACTTTTGGGGAACCGCATGTTCCTTGCTCCCATGAAAGCTGATCTACAGCGAAAGGTAGCCCCGAACAATCTCCAAACCCGGCCAATGAGAAATCAGCCGGGAACACGGAGAGGAGAAGACCATCGCTTCTCCTCTCCGTAACGACTGAATTTCTTGTTTCAGGCTTGGACTCGGTGTGGGCCCGCCGCTTCCGTGAGGCAGGTCCTTAACACCTACCTTACCAGAAGTAAATATACAGGGCGATCGTCGCGAGTATCACCACGATGCCGCCGGATTTTGCAAACGGACTGGGTTGAATGTCGATGTCGGTTTTCACCTCGAAGACCACCGGCTTTTCAAGCGGCTTGACCAGGGTGATGATCACCATCAGGACCGCCAGGATGAAAAAGGTAATGGCCATATGGTTCAGGAAGGCCACATTCGGCAGCAACCACAGCAGCAGGCCGTAAATCACCACGCTGCCGCACATGCCGGTCACCGCCGCCGCTTCGGGAGCGCGCCGCAGGATCAGACCCAACACAAAGACAACCACGATTCCGGGAGAGATGAAACCCCACACCATCTGGATGTATGTGAATACGCCCTCGAACCGAGCGGGCAGCGGCGCCAACAGGCAGCCCAATACCACCAACGCGGCGGTGGCGATACGACCCATGCGTAGGGTGGTATGTTCATCCGCTTCCGGGTTGATGAGTTCCTTGTAGATGTCCATGGTGAAGATGGTGGAGGCCGAGTTCAGCATGGAATCCAGGCTGCTCATGACGGCGCCGAACAAGGCGGCGAACATGACCCCGCGCAAGCCGGCGGGCAGCAGGTTGGTGATGAGTACCGGGTAGGCCTCGTCGCCGTTGGTGATCTGGTCGCCGTAGAGTTGGAAGGCCATGATGCCGGGGAACACGATGATGAAGGGAATCACCAGCTTGAGCGCGGCGGCCAGAATGATACCGTTCTGACCATGGGCCAGAGACTTGGCGCCCAGGGTGCGCTGGGTGATGAACTGGTTGAAACCCCAGTAGAAGAAGTTGGGAATCCAGATGGCGAACAGCAGGGCGGTCCATGGAAGAGTGGGATCGTCCGCGGGCAGGATGACGTGCATCTTGTCGGCGTTGGTCTCCATGAAGTTGCTCAGTCCGCCCACTTCGCCCAGGCCGATGACCGTGACGATCAGCCCGCCGATCAACAAGGCGGAACCCTGTAACAAGTCAGACCAGACAACGGCCTTCAAACCACCGTAGATGGTGTAGACACCGGCCAGGATGCCGATCAGCCAGATGCCGACGGTCATGTCCAGGTCGAAGATTGATTTCAGGCCCAGGGCGCCGGAGTAAAGCACCGCCGCGATGGCCACGCCCACATAGGCAACCATCATGAATATGGCCATGATACGGCGCGCCATGGGGCCGTAGCGATGTTCCAAAAACTCGGGCATGGTGTAGATACCCAGCCGCAGGTAAAGCGGCAACAGGTAAAGCCCGATGATCACCAGGGTAATCGCGGCGATCCATTCATAGCTGGCGATAGCCAGGCCCACGCTGCCGAAGCCGGAACCGGCCATGCCCACGAAGTGCTCCGTGGAGATGTTGGAGGCGATCAGCGAAAAGCCGATCAGCCACCAGGTCAAGTTGCGACCGGCGAGGAAGTAGTCGCCGGAATCTTTTTCACGCCGGGAAGCATAAAGCGAAATGCCGATCACGGCCAAAAGGAAGAGGACAAAAGTGATACCGTCAAACAGTGAAAGTTCCATGGAAGTACCATCCATTCATAACAAAATCATTACAAGGACGTAGTAACCGTGGTCCTTAGGATATAGGAAGAATCGAAAATCTCAAAGAAAAATGTCCACCGATGGACAATTTCCGGTCGCAAGGCCGTCAAAACTTCCAATTGTTGCTATCGCTTTTCCGTTCGGTACAAGTGTGTCAGGTTGGTAAGCTTATTTTCTCAAACAAGTTATGTGGTTATCCATACCTTTGGAGAGATCCGTTTCGAAAACCTGAAACGTGTCGAACCTTTGTCATCGACAAGATGAACTCCTTAAAAACTCAGGCCTGACTCAATCCACGCGTTCTTGAATTACTTGAGATTGCATCGGTTCAAGGCATGGTGGTAGAATAAGCAACGTCATTTATTTATGCTGTATGTTTTCGACCATGTTCAGTCCTCCCGGAACGCCCCGAATTCGAGGTGAGCCATGCCGTTCTTAATCGATCAAGCCAGGAAGGAGGCTGATAGTGTACTATTTGCTCTATCTCAGTAAACCCAACGGCTTATTGGATGACGGCGATTATATCCAGATCCTGCTCAATGCACATGAGAAGAATGTTAAGTATGGGATTACCGGCATGTTGTTGGCTACCGACGCCTATTTTATGCAATTGCTGGAGGGTCCCAAGGACAAGGTTCGGCAGCTGTACAAGCACATCGCAAAGGACAAACGCCATTTCGACTTGTTCATCATGGACGAGGGAGAAGCCGATCGGCGCTATTTTTCCGACTGGGCCATGGGTTTCGACTATATGAACTGGCTGGGTAACCGCAATCCATCCGGTTTGAGTCCGGTCCTCAAAAGCCCCGAGTGGAATTGGACTGAAGAAGAATTGAAGCACCGGCCCATCTACCTGCTCAACCAGTTCCGTGAACAGTTCAGGCGAAAGGACGAATGATAGAACACCGGTGACAGGCCATGTATTACCTACTTTATATCAGCACTCCCAGCGGATTGTTTAATGACAACGACTACGTCCACCTCCTGTTGGAATGCAGGGAGCGTAACGCCGCCTTGGACATTACCGGCATGTTGTTGGCTTCTGACGGTTATTTCATGCAATTGTTGGAGGGGTCGCGGCATAAGGTTTTGGATCTCTACGATCGCATCGCTCGGGACAGGCGTCACCATGACCTGTTCATCTTGGATGAAGGTGAGGTGAGTCGTCGCTATTTCCCCGATTGGGCCATGGGTTTCGACTACATGAACTGGTTGGGCAATCAGAACCCCCCCAACCTGAGCCCGGTTCTCCGCAGTCACGATTGGCAGTGGAGTGCGGAAGAATTGAGACATCGGCCTATCTACTTAATGGACCGATTTCGCCGGCAGTACAAGCGACCCGCCAAACAGCCCGCGGGCGCCGGCGCCCCCGGATGAGAAAGGTCGGAAAATGCGCCATGGCGCACGCCTGTTCGAAATCCCGGAAATGATCAATCCTCGGCAACAAAAAGTCTGTCGAACGCGGTACAATACTTAGTAGGACTAGGGCCGTTATCGAGGTAGTACCATGAAGAAGCAGTTCGGGCATTACGAAATTGTCAGTGAGCTGGGACGCGGCGGCATGGGTGTGGTTTACAAGGCCCACGAGCAGTCGCTCAACCGCTATGTTGCCTTAAAGGTCTTGGGTCGACAGGTGGCCGATGATGCAAGCCTGATCGCCCGCTTCAAACGCGAAGCGCAGAGCGCGGCCCGGTTGAACCATCCCAATATCACGCAGATCTATTTCTTCGGCCAGGAGGAAGGCCAATACTATTTCGTCATGGAATATGTGGACGGGGAAACGCTGAACGACAGGATTCGTCGAGAAAAACGGGTGGCTCCCAAGGTGGCCGCGCAAATTCTTTTCCAGGCCGCCGGCGGTTTGGCGGTAGCCCACGACGCCGGGATCGTACATCGCGATATCAAACCGGGCAACATCATGATCGACCGCCGGGGCGTGGTCAAAATTGCCGATTTCGGCATTGCCCATGTGCAGGACACCGAGCAAAAGCTGACCGCTACGGGTCAATTCCTGGGCACGCCGGGTTACCTGTCGCCCGAGGTCTGCCTGGGCAAACCCATGGATCATCGTTCCGATATCTTTTCGTTGGGCATTGTCTACTTCGAAATGCTGACCGGCTCGGTCCCGTTCCGTTCCGACAGTCCCCTGGCCATGTTGCGCGAAGTGGTGGAATCGCCCATTCCCGATGTACGTTCGCTGAACGCGGATGTGGATGTAGACACCCATCTCATCCTGAACAAGATGATCGAGAAGAACCCGGATGAGCGCTACCAGAGTTGTCACGAGTTGGCCGAGGCCTTGAATGCCTACCTGACCGGCAATCCTATCTCGTCCCTGGTCGGCCTGGCCGTTGACGACGCGGAGCCCGAGGACAATCTTGCGCCCACCAGGGTCATGGAAGCGCATACGACAAGCGAAGCGCCTACCGAATTGATCACCTCGCCCACCCCGGCCGCACCGCCCCTCGCCTCCGACCGCGATTCGGCGCCCACCGTCAGTGACGGCACACCGCCGCCCATCCCGCAAGCCGCCGGGCCCTCGAGCGAACCTACCTCGGCTCCCGCGCCGCCTCCGCCTCCCCAACCCGCACCGGCCGGAAGTGCGCCGCCTCCGCCCGTGGGTAATACTCCGCCGGCTTTCCACGCATCGCCGCCGCGAGTACAGCGTCCGCCGAAAACCATGAGACTTGCCCCGGTCCTGGGCATCCTCGCCCTGGTCGCACTCATTATGCTGGTCGGCGCCTGGTTCCTCATGCGACCGGACGGTTCGACCGTGGACGAAACCGCCGGCGATACCCGAATCGACGAATACCAGGGCAAAGCTCGAGCTGACGGCAAGGGGGCGGAAGAACACACCGATACCCGTGACAGTCTTTCAGCCGGCGACGGTCACGCGGCCGATACCGGTGAAACACATTCCACCGACAGGACCTCAACTGTTGCCGGTTCGGACAACGACGGTCAAACCAGGGTTGCGGGTCAAGAGGATGGTCGAACCGCATACCATGCCGGGGATGATCGTGCCGTGACCAACCAAACCGATGCAGTCGGCGAGTCAACAGCCGGTGTTGAAAACAACCGTGACAAAATTGGGAAAACCGGTGACCGGTCCGCGGCCGATCATGCAGGAAAGAGGGCGAGCGACAAGGGCTTTACCGCCGAGAGGGAATCCTATTCGGAAACCGTGGACTCGGATGCTCTCAGAAGCGACGGCGGACCCGCGACAACCGCTGTCGAAAACGCCGTTGTGCCGAAATCACCCAAGATGTATGTCTGGGTGACGGGCCATCCCATGATGACCAAACCCTTGAACCGGCACCTGTCCAAGCTGCTGGAAGACGAGGGCCTGACCGTCATGGATACCGACCTCGACACCCCGCCCGAACGCTACAGGGGCTCACGACCCGACCTTGCCGGCCTGGGTGATTTCGTCGTGGCCGCGGGCGGCGATGTGCTGCTGCTGGTGAAAGCCGAGGAACTTGGGGAACGCGTGGTCGACGGGGGCGGTCGCCGCGCGAGTGTCTACAAGGTAGGCATCACCTACCAGTGTTATTTCCCCAAGGGTCGACGCAAATTGGGGAAGGATACCTACGACGAATTCGAGTACTCTCAAATCAAGGCGAATGAAAAGGCGGAACTGTCGGCGAACAAGGTCATCGACACCCTGCTCGAACAAATTCGCCGCTGACGGGAAGGTCCTTGGAATAAGCACGGCTGGACGATTGTTTACGCAAGTAACCTCAGGATGGTGTCTCGGGGTAATTTCAGGAGCCTGTTGAAAAAGTGTTCAGGTGGCACTAACGTGCGAACCTTAGCACCGATAAGGGTTACCGAGATTGTGAAAAGACTCACCTCAAGTTATTCCAACTAACTTCCGAAGAGTTTTTTACAACACGAGGAATTCCCCTCTTGAGATACTTTTTCATCACGAGGGATCAGCCTCCATAAACTGACTTCTGAGAGGTGCAAGATGCGCAAACTGACCAGTGTCGTCGTTTTCTGCTTCTTCGCCGGCCCGTTCGTTGCCGGAGGAGAGCGCACCCTGTATCAGCCGGGCGATGCCCGCAAACTGGTATGGGATATTTACACATCGCTTTACGCCTCTCAGAAACTCGAAATACCGCAACGCCGAAACCTCGAGGTCATTACCCGGGTCAATTGGAAATCTCGGAGCGAGATGGTCAACACCTTGCTCTTCCTCAACGAGCGCGACTCCGCAACGCCCATGCGGGCGGTCGATGTCCAAACGCTGGTGAACCGCCGGGAGATTCCGCATTATGACGAAGCTCGCATCGCCTCCCATGTTCGCACCCTCTACCAGGCGCGCAACAAGGAAATGGTTCAAGCCATCCTGGCCGGCGGAGAGACGGACACTCTGACCCTGGTTACCTTCCTCGGCATGGCCGACCGCATGGATGGTAAGTTGGACGTCAACCTTGGGATGCCGAACCTGGACCAACTGTTCGATCTGGTCGTTCACCAAAAGATTCCGGTGGCTGCTATAGGCTTCAACTTTCGTGAGGGTGGGGCCTGGGCCGACCGGCGCGAGGTGATTACCTTCGACAAACTGGAGCGCGAACTGCCCAAGTCGCTGTTGAAACTACGCCGTTCCAAAATGAGTGACGGCAAGAAGATGCAACGCATCATGAAATGGATCAACAAAATCGTGGTCGCCAGTATCGACACCTACGGCACCGATTACTGGCAGACGCCGATCGAGACCATTCTGGTGGGCGAGGGCGACTGTGAGGACTTCGCCATCCTGTTCCACACCGTGGCCGATTACCTGGGCGTGGAAACCAAGATCGTCATCGGCTTCACGCGTTTCACCCGGTCAAACGGAGAAAAGGTGCGCGACGGCCACGCTTGGATCGAGTACAAGGGGATGGTCTTCGATCCCATCAACCCGGATAACGAGCGCTACCATTATCAGCCCCTGGTCCGCTTCAATGCCATCGACGCGGAATTCGCGGTGCCCAACGAGCTGCCCCAACAACGCCTGGGAGACCGCCTGGCTTCAATGTAGGCAAAAGAAAACGGAAGGATCGAAGGCCGGCAAGCGCAAGCTTCCGGCCTTTTTCATGCGAAAGCGACCCACATGTCTACCTTCTTCGAGACCATGTCGAGGCTACTGAGCGCTTTTGGGCTGCCAGGCCAGGCGGCGGTCCGGCACGAAAGCCAGGGTGCCGGGTCCGTTTTGCGGAGGGTCCTGGCTTCGCACGATCCAGCCGCGCGGGACGCGCATGCGCATCAGGTTTCCGCCCTCTATCTTCAATTGTTCCCAGCTTGCCTCGGGTTGGCGTCGCCAGGCGTATTCGCGGTCGGGAACGAAGAGTAATTGACCGGCCGGGGCGCCGCTGTCCTCGCCCGCTTTGACCAACCAACCCGACGGTACGGCCAGGCGCCATAGCGGGGCCTTGTCTTCGCTCACCTGTTCCCAGCTGTTGGCCACGATGGTTTTGCTTTCTTCCGGCGGATCGCCCGCAAGGCAGATGGTAAAGCTTAGAAAGGTAATCATGATCAGGCCGCGCATTGGCTCCTCCTCACGGGTCTTTTCAAAGAGTGTACGTGGTGTGCGGCCGTTAATCTTTCAGATCGTCGATAATATCTTCGGCCAGCATGCTGTACACCGCGTGGCGCGACACCCACCGGTCCGCGGCCATGCCGTGACGGATACAGGCCTGGCGAACCGCCTCACCGGGCGCCGTACCGCAGGCAAGCAAGGCGCCGATCATACCGCTGAGGACGTCGCCGCTGCCCGCCGTGGCCAGAGCCGGGTTGCCGGTTGCGCAGCTGAACCAGGTTCCCCCGGGAGAACGGATCAGGGTCCGGTAACCCTTGAGGAGAATCCAGCTTTCGGGGAACCGTTCGCCCAAGGCGTTCAGGGCCGTCAGGCGATCCTTTTGGACCTCGCGAGCAGAGAGGCCCAGCAGCATGCCCGCCTCGCCCGGATGCGGCGTGAGGATGCTTTCTTTACCCAAGACGGTATCCGGGTGATCGGCCAGGTAGTAGAGTCCGTCCGCATCCCAAATCACCGGAATATGCTCGCGGCGTATATGGTTGACGGCGTCGGACACCTCCTGACGGCGTGAAAGGCCGGGCCCGATGACCAGTGCGCTGAACTCGTCGCGGTAGTGATCGATATGATCGACCATGACCGAGTCGTGGCGGAAGCGTCCCCCCGGCGCGTCGGTCAGCACCCGCACCTTTCCCGCCCCGAAACGCAGGCCGGCCACGGCGGCCAGATTGGCGGCGCCCTCCATACCGCGAAAGCCGCCGATGATGCCCAGGGTGCCGAAGGAGCCCTTGTGCGCGTGCGGCAGGCGCGGAGGCAGCTTGAAATCGTCCGCTTCCATGAGTTGGGGCGGGTTGCGGATCTCCGGGTCCAATTGGATGCCGATGGGATGCACCACCAACTTGCCGCAGTAAGCCGCGGCGGGTGTGAGGGCGTGCGCGATCTTTGCGGCCTGGAAGGTGACCGTGATATGGGCAAGGACCGTTTCACCGATGATATCCGCCCGAGAACCCGAGAGGCCGGACGGCATATCCACGGCCAGCACCGACGCCCGGTGTTCGTTGATGCGGCGAACCAGGGCGGCCGGGTCGCCGGTCAAAGGTCGATCCAAACCGGTGCCGAAAAGCGCGTCCACGATACAGGTGAAACGCTCGGGGATAGGCCGGCTCACATCGGCCGCGTGGATCACGGCGCCCATGTCCCGCAACCGCGCCTCGTTGACGGCAGCGTCGCCCTTGAAGGGTCTTTGGGGAAAAGCCAGGAAGGTTTCTACCTGGAAACCGGCTTGTATGAGAAGCCGCGCCACGGCCAGACCGTCACCGCCGTTGTTGCCCGCGCCGACCATTACGGCTACGATGTCCTCTTGGGTCAACAGATCGCGCAGCACTTGGAAGCAGCCGGTTGCCGCGCGCTCCATCAGTTCGAGACCGGGAACCCCCAGTTGGTCGATGGTGTAGCGGTCGGATGCCGCCATCTGCTTGGAAGTCAGGACGGGCCGCATGGCTGCTTCCTATCTCTTGCGTTTCTTTTTCTTCTTCTTGTCGAAGAGCGGCGACATGGAATAGCTGCCCTGCGCCGTTAACTTGGGGCGGAAGGTGCGCTTTTGGGCGTCTTCTTCATCCTCGGAAGGGAAGGGCGTGGTGATGTCTACCGTGACGGGGAAGGTGCCGCTGACCGGGTCCTTACGGTGGTTGATATTGACCTCGAAGACCACGGGGATCATGACGGTTTTCTTGACCTCGGCCACGGTGCGCTCATTGGGGTCTTTATCGCTCTCCGGCTGCCGTTCGCGAGTGTAGACCCGCTCGCCGGCGCCGGTAACCGGAATCCTCAGGTCGGCCAGAATTTGGACCTGACCTTTGTTGTCCATTCGGCCGGAGGGTAAAAAGCGCAGGTTGCCGAAGCGGAAATCTTCCTGACTGTAATCGCGCTCGCGGTCGAAGGGAATCTTGGTAATGTAGGTTTCCGAAATATGAACATCTTGCATGTAACTGGTGCGTTGTTTTTTGAGGATGATCTCCTCGCGAAAATGAATGCGGCTTTCGCGGTCGACCATGTAATCGCCCTTGAAAGTTTCTGCCGCTGCCATGGAACTCTCGCCGACGGCATTGAGTAAAAAGCGAATGATGAGGGTCATGTCTATCTTGAAGGAGCCCTTCTCTTTCACGAAGCCTACCACCTGGCCGGTCTCGTTCAGGTTATTCGCCAGATACTGGGTAAACATGGGGCCGTTGACTTGAACCCGCAGTTCGCCGCGCCAAAGAGCATTTTCCAGGGCGTCGGGTTGTCCGGTTTCCACATCGTTGAATCCGGTGAGAAGCGGCAATAGGAAAAGCAAGGTTTGCATCATCGGTTCCCCCTTGAAAGACGGATTGCCCCACTAGTTTAGCAAAATAAGGGATTCCCGTTAACTGAAAGGCGTAATCCGCGTAATCCGCCAGGATGTCGTCAAAGTCGAAGGAATTTGCAGGTTGAACTAATCGCTTCGCGAAGGGAAGAAAACAGAACAGATCCCCGAGGGACCAGCCGCCTAGGCGGCTAGACAAGATGCATGCTGGAGAATGAGCCTCCATCTTGAACTTTAGAGGCAAGCCCTCTCAAATTCAAAGATAGAAAAGATGATTCAAAAAATGGCGTTACGCAACTACTCATCCTCAATAATCAAGAAGTATGTAAATGCAGTCAAGGGCCTGGCTGCTTATTACCATCGTTCACCAGGTCAGTTAAGCAACGACCGGGTGATTGAATACCTCTACCATGAGCTCAAGGATAAGTCCCTGACGGCAGACACGGTGCGTGGCAAGGTGGCCGGTACCCGGTATTTTTATCGTCATGTGTTGGGCCGTCCGACGATGACGAGTCCCCGGCGGGCCGGCAGGGCCGAACGCCATGACCTCTGTTATCGGGTGTCGGCAAACAAAAAGACCGGGGCGCATGGCCCCGGCCGTCGGGTGTGTTTCCCCCTGCTTTCAGTCCGACTTATTGCCAGTCTGCCTGCAAGGTGTAGCTTGCCGTACTGCCCTCGTAGTTGAAGACCTCGATGGTATAGGTACCCGGTTGGCCCGTTGCGTCGAAGGTAATGGTTTCGGGTTTTTCGAACTCGCTGAGGCCGACCTCGTTACCGTCGGGACCGATGAGGTACAGGTCCAGGTCGGCGTCGTTATTCCAGTTCAGGGTCAGGGTGATCGTGCCGCCCGTCACCTGGATCTCGTGGAACTTGCTCTGCTCGAATGCTACCGAGCCGGTGAAGCTCTGCGATTGGTTACCGCCGCCGGAGCCGCCTCCCGAGCCACCTTCGCCTCCGCCGGTTCCGCCGCCACCGCCGCCCACGGCTTCGGTCCACTGGGCAATGGTCTTGACGCCGTTGTAGGCCTGGGCGCCGTGAAGTAGCACGTACCAGGTACCCGATGCCGGGTTGTCCAACAGGACGGTTTCCAGGTTGCCGGCGCCGGTGTCCGCGTAGTCATAGTCCGTGGTGGTGGGCATGGCGCCCCGTTTCACGTACAGATCCACGTTGCCCGTGCCCTGGCGGGTCTTCACTTTCATGTCGGTAGCGCCCTGGGGCAGTGTAAAGTGGAAGTAGGACTGGCTGCCGGCCGCGCCCGAGAGGTTGTAGACCCACTGGGTGTTGAGCAGTTCGATGGTCGTGCCGCCGCCGTTTCCGCCGCCGGTGCCGCCGCCCGAGCCACCGCCGCCGGTGCCGCCGCCGTTATCGCTGTAGCTCGCGGTCAGACTTACGCCGTTGTAGGACTCGAATCCATGGATCATGATGTGCCAGACACCCGCATCGGGATTGGCCACGGTAACGGATTCGTTGTTACCGGCCTGGTAGGGTCGGTGGTCGTAGCTGTTTTGGGTGGGTTGCCCGCCGAATTTCACGTACAGGTCGGCATCACCGTTACCGCCGGCCATTTCGATGTTCAGATCGCCGGCGCCGCTGGGAACCTGGATGGTGTAGAACTTTTCGCTGTCGGCCGTACCGCTGATGCTGATGCTTTGACCATTGCTCAGGCTGCCGTCACCTCCGCCGGAACCACCGCTGCCGGTGCCGCCTCCACCGCCGGTGCCTCCACCGCCGCCGGTGCCGCCGCCTCCACCCGAACCGCCGTCCGTGGAGAAGCTTGCTTTCAGGGTCACGTTGCTGTACGCCTCATAACCGTGGATCATGACATGCCAGGTGCCGGATGCGGGCTGTGCAACAGTAACGGTTTCGTTGTTGCCGGCCAGGTAGGGACGGTGATCGTAGCTGTTTTGCGTGGCCTGGCTGCCTTGTTTCACGTACAGGTCGGCATCGCCGTTACCGCCGGAGATCTGGATGGTGAGATCGGTTGCGCCGCTGGGAATGCTGATGCTGTAGCGGGTTTCACTGTCGGCCGCGCCGCTGACCGAAACGGCCTGGCCGTTGGTCAAGGTATCGCCGGAGCCGCCGCCACCGGTGCCGCCGCCACCGCCGGTTCCGCCGCCGCCACCGCCGGAGCCGCCGTCCGGTTCCGTGTAGCCGGCGCTCAGGGTGACGCCGCTGTAGGCTTCGTAACCGTGAACCATGATGTGGTAGGTACCCGCCGAGGGCTGATTGATGGTGACGGTTTCGTTGTTGCCGGAAAGGTAGGGCCGATGATCGTAACTGTTCTGACCGGCCGCGCTGCCAAGCTTCACGTACAGGTCTACATCGCCGCTGCCGCCCGCGGTTTTGATCACCAGGTTGGAAGCGCCGGAAGGTACGGTGACGAAGTAGGCGGTTTCGCTGTCGGTCGCACCGCTGATGCTGACGCTCTGGCCGTTCTGCAACTCGCCGCCGGTGCTGCCGCCGCCACCGCCGCCGGTGCCGCCGCCACCACCGCCACCACCGCCGGTGCCGCCGCCGTCACCGGAGAGGATGTTCTGGGCCTGGAACCTCTGGGTGAACACGTCCGCGTGAGGACCGTTGGGGTACAGCTGCTGCGCGACGTTGACCACGTTGCCCGCCAGGTCGCGCATGGAAATATTGGCGCCGGTGCCGAACATGGATTGGATGATGATCCGATCCACTTCTGTGCGAGGCACGCCCTGGCCGGTCAAGGTGATCAGCGATTGGAACAGCGGGGTGGACCACAGTTCGTCGCCGTCCACACCGCCTACGACGGCGTGCGCGGGGTAATTGGCGTTGGGATTGTACTGTGCGCCGGTGTTGTCCATATTGCGGCCCTGCCAGCAACTGTTGTGACCAACCCAGGGGAAGGCCCAGGCGGGGTTCCAGGTCTGCCCGTTGGCTGTACTGTAGCGATGGGAGCCGGCCCAATAGTCGCCGAAGCCCTCGCCCATGGCGCCGGTGTCGCCGCCGACCCAGTTGGCGATACCCAGGTGGATGGCGTGGCCGTATTCGTGCAGGATGGTGAAGCTTTCCTCGCTGTCGTCCACGCAGCCGTGACCGAAGGCGATGCGGTTACTGTCGGGAATGTAATAGCTGTTGTCATCGCCCTGCACGCCGTCGGTATCCACCGTGATGGGGCCCTGCTGGATGCCGGTGTTGCCCGTAAAACCCAGGGCTTGCAGATAGCGTTGGCTCTGGTCGATCTGAAAGTAGGTCATGGCGTCGTTGAAGGCATTATTGCCGCGCTTGGCGGTCCACTGACCGTTGCCGGTGGTGGAGGGCGCCGTATTGGGCGATTCGAAGTTGGTAATCTTCACCCAGGGTCCTTCCAGGCGCCAGGTGCCGTTGGTCTCGGTGATATCGCGCAGTGGGCGGGTGATATAGGCGGCCTCGAAGGCGGAAGCCGGTGAGTTGTCCTGCAGACTGCCGTCCTTCAATGCCGTGCGAGGATCGGTCTCGAAAACGAAACCGCTGCCGTCGCGGGTGGCCTTGGCGGTCTTGGCCTGAATGCGTTGCTCGGACGCTTGACGTTGGTAGAAGCGGGCAAATGCCTCGGCGCGATTCGTGACGGGGCCGTCATAGGCCGTGACGTCCTTCGGCAGAGGCTTGTTGGAAACCTCGGCGCGACGCATCTCGATGACATCGCCGCTGACCGCATCGATCAGGTGAATCCAGTGTCCGAAAGGCGCCTGCACGCCCAGGTAAGTGCGGTAAGCAAGGCGGAACCCGTCGGCATGGGGAATATAGACCAGACGGGACTTGGGCGTGGCGATCAACTCGCCGTGCACGCGCAAGTGTTGCCAGGCGGCGTCGTATGCAGCGTCCTGGTTCAACTGGGCGACGGTTGCCTTCTTGGCGGCCTGGTCGACCGGGTAGGTATTGTTGTAGACCATGTAGACCTGGCCGCTCGCCTTGGACAGGGAAACCACGATCTCGGCGTTTTGAACGGGCGTGCCGTAGAGAGCTTGCTTATAATGATAATGTTTCCCCAACAAACTTTCTTTAACTTCAGCCGGAGCCAGATTGTCCAGACTCGCGGGCAAACCATAACGGTCCGCGTTGTTTTTCAGATAATCTCGGGCGCGCACTTCGCTCAGCGATTGCGCCGTGGCTTTGCCTTCGGCCTGAATATATTCCATTTTCACCAGGCCCTGGCGGTGATCTTTATGGTACGAGGGTTGCGTGCCGCCGTGTAAGACGGCCGACAGTAGGAAACATAAAAATATGGTGGAAAAAGCTCGCATCGTCATCTCCTTGCTTCGCTTTATGACAGCGTTCTGCCGTTGCTCCATTCCAACATCGCCCCCCTGTCTAAAAGGGGCCACTCAGAAGACCTCAGGCCGCCTCAGCGAACCTCAGCGCTTTCCCTAAAATCCTGATATACATAAAGATGGTGGCAATGAGGCAAGTGGGCGTTCGGTGACAGCGGTCACGCCGGGAGTAGCGTGAACAAGCCCCGACCGGCGCAGTCCAAGAAGGAGACTTGCTCCTGCTGTCATTTTTGATAAACTCCCCCGGCTTCGGAACGTTAGATCTCTTAACGTGACTCTTGTGGAGATTTTTTATGATGCTGTTTCTTGCGCTGCTTTTTCTCGCCGGGAATGATTCAGGTACCGATGATTTGCGTTCGCTGTTGCCCGAATGGATGAAGCAGGCCGATGTGCCCGGCATGTCCGTTGCCGAAATCCGCGACGGTAAACAGGTCTGGTTCGATGTACACGGCATCGTCCATACGAAATCGAACAAACCTGTTACCAAAGATACCGTCTTCCAGGCCGCTTCATTGAGTAAGCCCGTGTTTGCTTATCTATGCATGCGTCTGGTGGATCAGGGCAAGTTGAATCTGGACAAACCCCTGGCCGAAGTACTTCCCCTGGATCGTCTGGCCCACGATCCGCGCCACAAGAGGCTGACCGCACGCATGATTCTCAGTCACCGCACCGGCCTGCCCAATTGGGAGCCGGGACCCAAGTTGGAACTGTCTTTCGAGCCCGGCACCTCTTTTCAATATTCCGGAGAAGGGTATGTCTACCTGTCCAAGGTCGTTGAAAAGATCACCGGAACTCCGATGGAAGAACTGGCCCGTACGGAAGTCTTCGAACCGCTGGGCATGAAACACAGCGATTTCGTCTGGCGGCCCGATTACGATGAAAAGGTCAGCTGGCCGCACAACGATCGCGGAATGTCCGGCGGCGAACGTCGCGTCGTAAAGGAACCCAACGCCGCCGCCAGTCTGCACACCAATGCTGAGGATTACGTCCGCTTCCTCACCGCTACTATGAAAGGAACCGGACTCAGCGTCGGGTCACATCGCGAGATGTTCACCGCGCAAGGCGGGGTTTCCTACAAGGGCGACAACGAGACCGAGGTCAACAAGCACATTCGTTGGGGACTGGGCTGGGGCCTGTTGGAGGTGGGCGACGGCACCTATTGCTGGCATTGGGGCGACAACGGCGACTTCAAGGCGTTTGTCCTGGCCGGGGTCAAGTCGGGCGACGGTATCACCTGGTTCAGTAACGGCGCGGGAGGGCTCAGCTTTATGAGCGCCGCCGTCGATAGGGTCGTGCCAGGTTACGGAAAGGTCTTCGATTTTCTGGGCTATGAGCGCTATGACAAACCCGGCCGTAAGGAACGCCTGACCGGCATCGCCCTCACCGAGGCCGGAAACTATCGTAAGGCTCTGAAGCACCTGAAGGCGGCGCTGAAACAGGATCCCGAAAACAAAACACTGAAACGTTCCGTCGCCTGGTGCAAGGACCTGACCAAAAAGCCGCCTAAGCTGAAAGAAGAAACTCTGAAAACCTACGCGGGCGATTACGGGCCGCGTCACCTGCTGCTGGAAGACGGCAAGCTGCACTATCAGCGCGACAACCGGCCCAAGTACCCTCTGGTCCCCGTGAACCGAACCACCTTTGCCATCCCAACCATGTTCGGCTTCCGCTTGGAAGTGGTTCTGGACGCGGAGGGAAAACCCGAGAAGGTGGTGGGTCACTACCTGGACGGCCGCAAGGACGAAAATCCCCGGGACTAAAAAAGTAACGTGAACAAGCACCCGCGTGAACCGGTCGTAGTCGGGACCAAATATCGGCCTGTATCACCGCCTTGCTTATGAGCGCGGCGGGTGTTTGTTCGCGCCGAAGGGACCAAAAATCCACGGGTTCCATTTCAATTTCTTCCGAAGGCCGGTGCCCTCGCTACAGGAAAAAGCGCTACCCGAGAGCCGTTCCCTTCGGAACCAGTTGCTCGCGTCGCGATAGCTATTTGTTCCTGCGACGCGAGCAAACCCACCCTTGCTCTTAAGCATGGTCTTGATGCTTCTTTTTTTGATTTCCCTCCCGGTTGTTTTTGTTAGGCAGGGCTTGCTCACGCTACTGTTCGACGGTCCCGAGGTATCGAGAACGAGTCACCCGTAAAACGATATGTCGAAGGGACATCCATATGCCGCGAGCCTTTAACCCTCAGGTTCGGGGCCGCTGATTTTGGAAGACGACTTCACCGCACCAGATGCCCTCTTCGATGAATTTAGTTTCGAAGTGTGTCCGACCTTCTGTCTCTCCGATAGGGCCCGCGTAGGTGCATTCCATGGCCTTGATCTCCGGGTGGTGGATGATTGCGTAGCACATTTCGGCCAGGTAGAAGGTTTCATTGGAGGTCAACAGCAAGGTTCCGCCCGGTTTTAAGATTCGGGTCAGTTTGGGCAGCAGGGGGTGGTAGGCCCAGCGTTTCTTTCGGTGTTTGGCCGGCCACCAGGGGTTGGGGTAGAAGATGGTGATCGTATCCAGGAAGGTCTCGGGCATGGTCGCGATGACGGGGATGGCGTTGGCATGCAGGCCGAACAGGTTGCGGTTGCCCGCGGCCGCGAAGCGCCGGGTCATACTACCGCCGCGCAGGCTGCCCTTGTCGATGCCCAGGTAGCCCCGGTCCGGGTGGCGCGAGCTCTCCCGGATCAAGTATTTGCCGAAGCCGCAGCCGATGTCGCAGGCTTTGTATTCAAAGGCGTGGAAGGCCGCCGGGATGGAAGGCAGGTCGGTGTGTTCCCAGCGTTTCAGGTAGCGTTGCAGGTCGGCCCGCGCCCAGGCTTTGTGCATGGCTTCCGTATCGTGGTCTTCCGGCAGGGGAAAGGTGGTCACGGGCCGGCCTCAGAACAGGTAGTAGGACGGTATGATCAGGTACAGGTCCTGGTCGGCGTGTTTGCGCTTGGCGTTTTTCAGCCGGTTCACAAGCGATTGCACGAAGGCGGGGTTGGACTGCACGGTCTCGTGGAAGTTCAGTTGGGTTTCCAAGATGGTGTGGGAGGAGGGCGCCATGCTTTCCGCCTGGGACAGCGCTTCCTGAGCTTCCTCGAAGAGCCCGGCCTGCATGTAGCCGCGGCAAAGGCCCAGGTACATTTCCACCGACAGCGGGCTGAGGTCCCTACCCTCGATAAAGGCCTGCACGGCGATGTCCAGGAGCGTGTCGGGGTGCACCACGTAGCGCTTGGCCACCTTGCGCACCACTTCGTATTTTTCGATGTCGAAGAACACGCGGATACGGTGTTGGAAGCCGTAGTCGTTACCTTCTAAAGCCAGGTGATAGAGATCCATGAAGACACGGCCGATGACGTAGTGCGCGACCGGGAAGTTTTCGTGGTCTTCCAGGGCATCCACCAACGTTTCCAGGGCCTGGTCCAGCTTACCCTGTTGCAGGTAGGCAAAGCTGAGATAGGTGTTGACGATCTCCTTGTGGTCGGTGTTGGTCTTCAGGTTCGACCAGACCTCCACGGCGCGTGCGAAGGGATGGGCCGAGGCCGAAGTGGGGATGGGCAGCCTGGCCGGTTCGGGGCCGATGTGGCTGGATACGGAGAGATCGCCCAACTGGGCCAGATCCTGATAGAAGCGGGTGAGGCCCAGGTTGAAAACGGCCTTGGTGCGGTGGCTTTTGGAGAGCCGCGTGCCCTTCAGGCGTTGGAAGATGGTAGCCGCGTTGTCGAATAATCGGCCGTGAGACAGGCAGATGCCGTACAGGTTCAGGGTTTTGAAGTCAGCGGCGCCGCGGGCAATGCGCCGCTCCAGCAATACGCGGCAACGTTCGTACTCACCCCGTTGCAGCGATAACTCGGCCAGGGTGAGAGATGTGGAAGGGGTAAGGGACGGGGTCGTGAGACCCAGTCCCAAGGTTCCGGTTGTTCTGGTCGGCAAGATCAGTCATCCTGAAGGCCGGCTTGTGCCGCGGCCAGGAGGGCGATGGGCACGCGAAAGGGCGAACAGGAGACGTAGTTCAGACCGGCTTCGTAGAAGAAGCTGATGCTGCGCGGGTCGCCGCCGTGCTCGCCGCAAACACCCAGTTTGATGTCGGGTTTGGTTGCGCGACCATCGCTACAGGCCAGGCGTACCAGTTTTCCGATACCGTCCTGGTCCAGCGATTTAAAGGGATCGGTTTCGATAATCTTCTCGTCGATGTATTGGGGCAGGAAACCGCCGCTGTCATCGCGCGAGATGCCCATGCCGCACTGGGTCAGATCATTGGTGCCGAAAGAGAAGAAATCGGCCGATTGGGCGATCTCGTCGGCGGTCAGGGCAGCCCGGGGAATCTCGATCATGGTGCCGACCGGGATATCCGGGGCGGAAGCTTCCACGATGGGCATGATGGATTCTTTTACCTTGTCCAATTCCTTGTGGGAACCGATCAGGGGCACCATGATCTCAGGTTTCACGGTCACGCCCTCGTCGGTTGCTTGTTTGGCCGCGTTGCAGATGGCCTTGACCTGCATCTGATAGATCTCGGGATGGGTGATGCCCAAGCGGCAGCCGCGGTGGCCCAGCATGGGGTTCAGTTCGTGCAGATCGTTCACGCGGCGCTTGATGACGCTCGGGGTAACGTTCATATTGCGCGCCAGTTCTTCCATCAATTCCTCGGTTTGAGGGAGGAACTCGTGGAGCGGCGGATCCAGCAGGCGAATGGTGACCGGCAGGTTCTCCATGGCTTTCAGCAATTCGTAGAAATCGCCTTGTTGATAGGGCAGTAGTTTGTTGAGGGCATCGGCGCGCTCGTCGGCGTCACCGGCCAGAATCATGCGGCGAATATGCAGGATACGGTCTTCCTGGAAGAACATGTGCTCAGTGCGGCACAGGCCGATGCCCTCGGCGCCCAGCAGGCGGGCAAAGGCAGCGTCTTCAGGTGTATCGGCATTGGCGCGAACCAGCATCTTGGTGTGTTTGCTGACCCACTCGCGCAACAGCGAGAATTCCTCGCCTTGGGTCCCCGGCTTCCTTTCCCCGGCTTTCAATTGCCGCACCAGGTGGCTTTCCTCGGTGGGAATTTCACCCAGAATGACCTCGCCGGTGGTGCCGTCAATGGAAATGGGCTCACCCTCTTTAAGCACCCGGTCAGTGAAACGGATGCAATTGTTTTTGGGGTCGACGATCATTTGCGAGCAGCCGACGACACAGGGTTTGCCCATACCGCGCGCCACCACGGCCGCGTGCGAGGTCATACCGCCGCGCTGGGTCAGGATGCCGCGAGCCGTGTGCATGCCCTCGATATCTTCCGGTGAGGTTTCGGCGCGCACCAAAATCACGTCTTCGCCCTCCGCGGCCAATTCCAAGGCCTTGTCCGCGGTCAGAACCAGTTTACCCGTGGCGGCGCCCGGGCCGGCGTTCAGGCCCTTGCCCAGCAGGTTGCCGGCTGCCAGGATACGTTGCTTGGCGGCCTCGTCGAATTCGGAGGCCAGCAGTTGCGCCATCGATTCAGGTTCCACTCGTTTGATGGCCTCCTGTTCACTGATGACGCCTTCCTTGCAGAGGTCCACGGCGATGCGCAGGGCCGCGCGGCTGGTGCGTTTGCCGGTGCGGGTTTGCAGCATGAAGAGGACGTTGTTCTCATAGGTGAATTCGATGTCCTGCATCTCGCGAAAATGTTTTTCCAGCAATTCCATGATGCCGCACAGTTGCTTGTACAGGCTGGGCATCAGTGCTTCCATGCAGTCGGGACTGCCGTCGGCGATCTTCAGCGGGGTGCGGATGCCGGCGACTACGTCCTCACCCTGGGCATTGACCAGGAACTCGCCGTAGGGCACCGGTTCGCCGGTAGCGGGGTCGCGGGTGAAACACACGCCGGTGCCGGAGTTTTCGCCCATGTTGCCGAAGACCATACTCTGCACGTTGACGGCCGTGCCCCAGTTATCGCCGATGTTGTTGATCTTGCGGTAGAACTTGGCGCGGGGATTGTTCCAAGAATCGAAGACGGCGCGGATGGAGCCCCAGAGTTGTTCCATGGGGTCGTCCGGGAAGGGTTGATCGGTCTCGTGGAGCACGTATTCCTTGTAACGGTCCACCAGGGTCATCAGTCCTTCTACCGAGATATCCTTGTCCTGTTTGGCGCCCTCGGCCTCGCGGATCTCCTCCAGGCGGCTTTCGAATTCGTGATGATCCAGACCCAAAACCACGTTGCTGTACATTTGGATGAAGCGGCGATAGGAGTCATAGGCAAAGCGACGCTGTCCGGTTATTTCGGCCAGGCGTTCCACCGTTGCCGAGGTCAAACCCAGGTTGAGCACGGTGTCCATCATGCCGGGCATGGAAACGCGGGCGCCGGAGCGCACGGAAAGCAACAACGGCTGACCTTCACCGAAAAGACTCTTGCCCAATATACCTTCCAGCCAGGTTACGCTCTGTGCTACTTCGTGTTGCAGTTGGTCGCTGATGCCGTTCTCCAGGTAGTCCAAACAAGCCCCGGTGGAAATGGTGAATCCCGGTGGTACGGGAATACCCAGGCGACACATCTCGGCAAGGCCCGCGCCCTTGCCGCCCAAAATATTTTTCATGCCACCGTTTCCGTCGGTGACTTCCTTGGAGAACCGGTAAACGTGAGTCATTACATACTCCTTCCGTAAAGTGGATGAAGCGAACCGCTTCCTTTTTTTGTGGGGAATGCAAAAACAAATCCCGGTAATGCACTTATTCGGCCGATAGAGCTTTTACTATTAGGACGCCTTACGAATTCGTAATATTTAACGCATCGTCGGAATGTACGCGGGAAGTCCATCTTGAATATTCTGCATGAATTGCGATTTGGTTCTTTATGCATGTTCATGGCGCTGACCACCCGGCCTCGAATTGTTGTTCGAGAAGCTTCCGTGTCTTGGGTTCTCGGCCTAGAAATCGTGTCCACAGCATGCCCAAAGCACGCTGTGTTTGTCCGAAATCACCCAAGTCTAGCGCAAGAACGAGGTAAGTCTCAACAGGATGTTGAAAGACGGCGCGTAAGAGGTCCGGATTCAGGGAGCGATGCAGGGTTTGTTCGTCGGCGTGCTTGGAGATGCTCTCAGGTTTCGGACCGCGCGGCACGGCGCGGGGCAACACGCCGGCAAAGTGCAGCATCCAGGTTTCCAGGTAGAGATTGGCGGGTTGGAACAGTTCGGGTCGTTCGCCTTGACCCAGGCCGTCCAGTACGTGACCCAGCAGGCGAAAGACCTGTTCGTCGGGCATGCCGTCGCCGTGGCTCAGGTCGACCAGGTGAGCCCAGTGTTGCAGCAGGGCCAGGCCCGTGTATCGGGCGCTCAGTTCGAAGCGGTGGCACTCCAGTTCCGGTTCTTCCAGGGTCATCAGTTCCTGGTGTTCCCTGCCGCGCAGATGACAGGTGATCAGGGTCAGCGGGGCCAGGTAGGCTTGGGTCCGTTTTTCGCGGCGACGCATCACTGCCTGACGCTTGCCCGCATAACGGGTGAACAGGCGCACAATGGTCCGACTTGTACTCAACGTGGTGGTTCCCAGGACATAAGCCAGATGCTGTTCATGAATCATGTTACATGCACGTAATCCAGGAGGGTATAGGCAATCGCGAAATAGACCAGGGTAGCGACGACGTCGTTGAAAGAGGTGACGAAGGGACCGGTGGCCAGAGCGGGATCGATGCCCATGCGCTTCATGACGACGGGGATGATGGTGCCGGTGGTGGCGGCGGTGGTCATGGCGCTGGTCATGGCGGCGAGCACGGTAAAGGCCAGCCCCATGCCGCCCATTTGTGTGGCGACCAGGCCCACCAGGGTACCGCAGATCAGGCCCAGGGTCAGGCCCACACGCGCTTCCTTGAGGGTAGAACGGCGGGTCTCGCGCCAGTCCGGATTGGTGGTCGAAAGGTAACGCGCCATAATGGTCGAGGACTGTACGCCCACGTTCCCGCCCATGGCGCAAACCATGGGCACGAAGACGAAAATGTCGGCGGCCTTGTTGCCGAACAGGCCGTGGTCGCTGTACTTCATGATCAGCGCCACCATGAGGCTGCCGCAACAGGCGGCAAACAGCCAGGGCAGACGTAAGGCAACGATCTTGCGGGTACGGCCGCCGGCGACCATTTCTTCCTCGGAGGTACCGACCATCTTGAGGATGTCTTCTTCGGATTCCTCGTCGATGACGTCGATGATATCGTCCACCGTAATGATGCCCAGGATGTGACCCTTCTTGTCGACCACGGGCATGGTGACCTCATCGTGTTTACGCACGATTTCGGCGACTTCCTCCTGGTCCATCCAAGCGTCCAGGGCGGTAACGTCGGTACGCATGATCTGTTGGAGATTATCGGTTTTCT
This sequence comes from Acidobacteriota bacterium, assembly GCA_030066195.1. Classification (GTDB taxonomy): domain Bacteria; phylum Acidobacteriota; class Holophagae; order Acanthopleuribacterales; family Acanthopleuribacteraceae; genus JASJCB01. The sequence goes on along the minus strand of JASJCB010000118.1, from coordinate 1,107 downwards.
TGCTCAGCAGCAGTTGGCGCAAACTGACCATGCCCACCAGTCGCTCGCTCTCGGTGACGTAGACGAAGAACAGGTTCATGGGATCGAAGTCACGGGTACCGCGAATCTTCTCGACGGCGGTGGCCACGGTTTCTCTCACATCCATGGAAAGGAACTCATTGGTCATGATGCGGCCGGCGGAGTCCTCGGGAAACGTCATCAGTTCCAAGACGTCTTCTTTGTCTTCCGAGGTCAATCGCGCCATCAGGGGTTGGCGGGCCTCGTCCGGGAACAACTCCAGCAGCCAGACGACGTCGTCATCGCTGAGTTCGGTGAAAATGACGGCCCATTCCTGGTTGGAAAGATAGGGGTAGAGGTGGGAGACGGTACCCTGGTCCAATTCGATGAGGATTTCGGAGCAGAGGGCCACGTCGGTCATCATGATTGCTTTGAAGATCTGGGCCACTTCCTCGGCCTGCAATAAGTCCAGGGCCTCGGCGACATCGGCGTGGTGCTCGTCCTGGATCAAGCGCAACAGTCCGATCTTGTCGCCGAAATCCATGCAGTCTTCCAGCTTGTTACGGAGTTTGTCGATAACCGGTGCGCCGTGATTACGCAGGATTTCTGTCATGGCCCGCGCCTCCCGTGGGTTGTTGGAGGAGTTCCCAAAACCAGACCAGAAGTTTAGTGCATCTAATGTCTCGGAGGCAATCACTTTTCCCTGTCCGACTTGCTTCCGATTGCGCAACTACTTGGATCGACACCGCCGTTGGGCCCGGCCGATCGACGATCGAGCTCGGTTTTTGGGGAGAATTCATTGTGATTCCTATTGGAAAGACGTGTGTTCGGCTTACTTTTTTCATTTAAGTCCTTGAAATTTCTGTCGAAAGGATTAAGATATTAAGGTATCTGTACCTGTCGACAGATCACTAAGCATGGAGGGATTATCATGAGAATCCTTACATTAATTGCCTTTACGGTGATGTGCGCCGGCCTTTTTGCCGCCGACGGTAAAAAGAGTGTAGACGGTATGACTTTTGTCCTACAGGAAGGCGTCTGGGTCCAACAGGGCGTAGACAAGGCCCAACTGGACAGTGCCACCGCGGTGGTGCATCAGGACAAACGGTG
>JASJCB010000117.1 GCA_030066195.1 Acidobacteriota bacterium | reverse complement strand
CGTACACACGCCCTTCGGGGTAACCATCATCCAAAAAGCCGTCTGATCGGGCGGCCGAACTTTCAAGGGACACTCTTGAAAAATACGTCAATCACATGAAGGGGGGAGCCGGCACGGGCTCCGGCCCAATAACGCAACCAGTTTCTGTGGTGATCGTAACTATCGAGTTCTCTCGGGGTATACTGGATCCATTCAAGGCCGACTTCTTCTAAAGGGATCATTTCATTCTCGGTCGAGATCCCGTCCGCATTGCCGTCCAACCAAAGCAATAGTTCCGGCCAGACGCCGTCTCGGTGAGAAATGTACCCGTCACCATCACCCCCGTGTTCCGGGTCGTCGAATTCACCGAGCGCCACGAATCCGTTAGGGGCTTTCTCGCCGGTGGAGAGCAGGGTTGTTCCGTTTCCAAAAAGTTCGTTTCCGTTATCTACGACCCCATTACCGTTGGCATCATGAACAAGGAAGGCATCGTTGCTGTTTGGTGTTACCCATTGAATGTTGAGGGGGCTGCCTGAGCCGTACAGGTCGAAGAAAACAGATTGGTCCGGGCCGCTGAAGGTGAACCCGTCCCGTCCTAAATCGAAAACCAGGGGGGAGTGATCACAAGGATTTGAACCGATACTTTTCCCTGCTTTCTGCAAGACTTCCGTACACCCTCCACAGTCATCCCGATCGAAACCATTGGATTCATCCGTAACTAAGCTTCTATTGCCCGGAAGACACAAAGTTGCCGAGACGGTATGACTGGAAAAAGCTTCTATGTCCCCACAAGGGTCACCGGAGATACTGATGTAATGGGTTAAATCGATGCGCGCCTCTTGATTACCTCCATTTTTCTTGGTAGGTATTGGTCCGCTGGAGTTGCCGCTGAAGGAATCCGACACAAAGCCGATAACGGTTCCACCATCGATGTCAACGGTTAAGCTTCCCATACATGCAGAGCAACTGCCACGGGTAAACACAGACACCACAACACGGTCGAACTGAATGAGAACATCCGTGCCTTTATCTTCTAAATACACGCCGGATATTGCCGGTAAGGCAAAAAATGGGATAATCCATACCACCTTCACAAAGACCTCCTCTTAACTATATCTATTTCGTAATTAGCTTTTTCTTTTCAAGGAATTCTTTATAATGCTTATAGGTGTAATCTAAGTCAGTAGAGCTTGGAGGACCTGGGATATTGGTTTGTTGCCCCCAACCATCAAGTATCTTTTCCTCAAGATAACAAATAATAATTGCCACGTTTCGAGGCTTTAAACCTGAGAAAAAGGCGATAGCATATTCTTCACTTGCAGTGTGCCGTGTGTAGAAGTTCAACTTTTGCAGGAATTTCCCGTATTCTTGCTTCGATATGATCTCCCTTTTGGGATTCATCACCCGGGGATGGGCCTCCATAAAAGCATCGACAGCCTCTCTTCTGTAGTCATCATACGGACCGAGTTTTACGAAATGATCCTTTAGGTGCTCAATATCTACCTCTCTCATACCTCGGTCACGCAGTCTTTTTTCGATAACCTCAAAAGCCTCGCTGAATAGCTGGAGGTTGAGCATACTGATGGGTCCCGAAGGTGAGATTAGATATTTGGTTCTGCTTCCATCGATTTCAAGGATGCCGTCTTCCGTGAGTTTCGTCCCTTCTTGATACCGTTTCCCTGAAGCCTGCATTTCCCGGATGAGGCGGGCAATTTCACCACGCCGCCAGTTGAAGAACCCGCGTAGATACTCCTCGATATTGTCGTAATCGACTCTCTCGGCATAAGTTCCCAGCAGGAAAGAATCCTGGTTATAGAGTTCGAAAGGAGTCTTGGGGGATTCCGACCGCACATCCTGACAGAGAAGCATAAAAATGATAAAGCTGGTCATAACTCACTCTTGGTCTTAGACTGAAAAGGTTACAGGTTTAAGGGATGGATAATGGTGAAACTGAAGTCTTCTTTCTAAGGAATATCATATTTTTAATGTAGATAGTCAAGTAGTTTCTACGTAAGCGTCGCTCAGTGACCCTCTGACTTAAAAGCCCGGGATCTGCGATGATGTTACTGACTGAGGAGGTCAACATATGAATCGAAATGGAACGGGCTATGAACGGATTCTTGAGGCCTTGGATGACGAGACACTTTACACTGCTTCAACCATCGCAGTCTTTGCGAAGGAGCGCGGGCTGTTGGTAAACCCATTCGACGTGCACCGGGTTCGCCTTTTCTTTGGCCGTCAGGCACTTCTGGCCGGTTTCCCAACTGCCGGCGACGGTAGGATTTCCCGCCTGCCGGCCTGGCGCGGCAAAAGATGGAAAACGGTCCTGACCCTTGACTGAGGTCGCCGGACTGTTATCCCCGCGTGGGAGGAGTCACCGTGGGTAATAGGGCCGGGTAATTCTTGTCCGACTGTGCTGCGGCCAAACCTTCGAGCATCCGCTCAAGATAAGCGTGGCGCGACCAGCCGTTTGCTCGGGCTGTTTCAACCAAGGTGTAGAACAAAGTCCCGGCCTCGGCGCCTGCCGGAGCGCCCGCACGGTGAATAAATGTTTCACCGGGGCGTATTGGCAGGTGACAAGACCGCCTGTCCATGTCAGATTAACGGCAGGTTTTGAATGGAGGCAGACCCATGAGAGGATCAAGCTTTTTAACGGCCCTGGCTTTGGGTTATTTATTGTTACCGAACACCTATGCAACCACACCGGAAAAGGTCGTCGGCGTCTGGAACGGCGTCCTGAAAGTGCCCGGCGCCGAATTACGCGTGCGCTTCACCGTGACCAAAGACGGCGACGCCCTGAAGGCCGCCATGGACAGTTTGGATCAAGGCGCAACCGGCATCCCCTGTGAGGTCAGCTTTTCCGAGGGCGAGGTTTCCTTTAAGTCGGTCCGTATCGGCGGCGGCTTTACCGGTAGTTTGAGCGATGACGGCAAGACCCTTACCGGTAACTGGTCCCAGGGCGGTCAAACCATCCCGCTGGTTTTGGCCCGGCAGGCCCCGGGCGAATCCCAAGCCGTCGGCTTCGTCGCCGATGACGCGTTCGCCGACAAGATTCTAGGCACCTGGCAAGGGACCCTGAAACCGGGGAGTTTGGAACTACGCGTGGTCTTTTCCGTGGTGCGGGCCGAGGATCGCAGTTTGACCGGGCACATGATCAGTATCGACCAGAGCCCTCAGGAAATCCCCATACGCATTGCCGCGATATCAAACGGCGTCGCCTTCAAGGTGGCCATGGTCAACGGCGGTTTCGAAGGGACCTTTTCAGCCGACGGCAATTCCCTGGAAGGTGCCTGGACCCAGGTGGGGAATAAATTGCCCTTGACCCTGGTTCGCAATGAGGTCATTCCCGAAAACAAACGCCCCCAGGAACCCAAGCCGCCTTTCCCCTACAGCAGCAAGGACGTTACCTTTCCCAACAAGGCCGGCGGTTTCGATCTGGCCGGAACCCTGACGATGCCCGAAGGCGAAGGTCCCTTCCCCGTAGCGATCCTGGTCAGCGGCTCCGGCCCGCAGGACCGCAACGAGGAACTGATGGGACACAAGCCCTTCCTGGTCCTGGCCGATCACCTGACGCGCAAGGGTATTGCCGTGTTGCGTTATGACGATCGGGGGACGGAAGAATCCGGCGGCGAATTCTCGACCGCCACCAGCGCCGATTTCTGCGACGACACCCTCAGCGCCGCGGCCTGGCTCAAAACCCAAGCCGGTATCGATCCGGCCAAGATCGGCATCATCGGCCATAGCGAGGGCGGTCTGATCGCACCCATGGCGGCCGGCCGCTCCAAGGACATCGCCTTCGTGGTCTTGATGGCGGGACCCGCCGTCAGCGGCGAGGCCGTTATCTACGAACAGTCCAAACTGATCATGCGCGCCGCGGGCATCAGTGATGCTATTGTCGCCGGGAATCGCGAGATGCAAGAGAAAATGTTCGACCTGGTGCGACGGTCCGAGCCCGGTACGGATCTCAAGGAACCGCTGATCGAGATGATGAAAGAAGCCGTTGCGGACATGACCGAGGAAGAAAAGGCCGCTCTGGGCGCCACCGAGGGTCAAATGGAAGGCCAGGCGGCCAGAATGGCTTCGCCCTGGTTTCGCTTCTTCCTCTTTCACGATCCCGTGGTTGACTTGGAGAAACTGAAGATACCCACGCTCGCCCTGTTCGGTGCGAACGACCTACAGGTACCGCCCGCACAAAGCAGACATGTCATGGAGTCCGCTCTGAAAAAGGCCGGCAACAAGCATTACCGCATCGAGGTATTGGACAAGCTGAACCACCTTTTCCAAACCTCGGAAACCGGTAGTCCCGCCGAATACGCCAAAATAGAAGAAACCATTTCCCCCAAGGCACTGGCCTTGATCGGCGACTGGGTTCTGGAAGTTACCAAAAGCAGCATAAAGTAACATCGAGAATTCTCCGTAATCTTGCCGGATACCTGTCGCATCCTGACCGGAAGGCGTAGAAGCCGGCCTTCAAACAACATATCCCCAAGCCGCATTAACGGTCGAACAAGTGAAATGTATCCTTCCTCAACCTCTCAACCTCGGTTCACTTTGACTTTGCGTCGGTCAGGGCATAGAATAGCGGATTGCGGCTGATGCCGTTTTATCATGTTATCAAGAAGGTGGGGTCATGTCCCTGGAACAAGACTTCGAAGCTGCCGCGACGCGATCGAAACAACTGCCCCAACAGTCCAACGAAAACCTGCTGAAGATCTACAGCCTGTACAAACAGGCCGTCAAGGGCGATGTGTCGGGACCGAAACCCGGCATGTTCGACATGGTCGGCAAGGCCAAGTACGATGCCTGGAGCAAGCTGGCCGGTATGTCCCAAGAAGAGGCAAAGACTCAGTATATTGCCTTGATTGAAAAGTTGGAATCGGGGTCCTGATCGGCCCCGATAAGGAGCCCGCTTGCCAACCATCGGTATTTTCGATTCCGGTATCGGCGGCCTCACCGTGCTGTGCGCCTTGAAGAAGGTGTTGCCCTCCGAATCGTTCAACTACCTGGGGGATACGGCCCGGCTACCCTATGGGTCCAAATCGCCCGAGACCATTCGCCGTTATCTCAGTCAGAATATCGATTTCCTGGAACATCAAGGCGTCAAAGCTTTGGTGGTGGCCTGTAATTCCGCATCGACCGTCCTGCGCGAGGAACATTGGGCCGGCCGTCCCATCTACGGCGTTATCGGCCCGGGCTCCAAAAAGGCCTTGGACATGACGCGTAACGGCCGAATCGGGATTCTGGGCACGCGCGCCACGGTAACCAGCGGGGCATATGTGGATGCGCTCAATGCAATGGAGCCCGAAGTCTATGCGGTACAGCAGGAATGCCCGCTGCTGGTGCCGCTGGTAGAGGAGGGCTGGATCGACGACCCCGTGACCCGGCAGGTTTTGCAGCGCTACCTGGAAGCGCCGCTGGCGGAAGGCGTGGACACGCTGATTTTGGGCTGTACGCATTACCCCGTGCTCAAACCCCTGGTGCGGGAACTGGTGGGCGATTCGGTCGCCCTGGTGGATTCCGCGGAAGCCATTGCGCAGTTGATTCTTGCCGATTTGTCTTCAGGGCGGATCATTCATGCCGATGAGCCGCCAAGGACCCGTATCTGGACCACGGATATCGGTAAAACTTTCCGAAGTGTGGGGGAGCACATTCTTCATCCTTTTTCCATTGATGAATGGAACCTCGCCGACTTAAAATAAGTTAAAGGTTGTCCCTATGCGTAGTTATGATCGCTCCGAAAAAGAGACCCGGCCCGTAGAAATGATTCCCGATTTCACCAAAAATGCGGATGCGTCCGTGTTGATAAGTTATGGGGAGACGCGGGTTCTGTGCACGGCCTTCCTGGAGGATCGCGTACCGCCGTTCCTGCGCAACCAACGCAAGGGCTGGGTAACGGCTGAGTACGGCATGTTGCCCGGGGCAACCCTGACTCGTTCGCCGCGAGAGGCGGCCCGGGGCAAACAAAGCGGCCGCACCGTAGAGATTTCCCGACTCATCGGCCGAACCCTGCGAACCTGTGTGGATATGGATATCCTGGGTGAGCGAACGGTCACCGTCGATTGCGACGTGTTGCAAGCCGACGGCGGCACGCGCACCGCGTCCATCACCGGCGGTTGTGCGGCGCTGATCTTGTGTTTGTTCCGCCACACCGAAAAGTTCGACCGCATTCCCATCTTGGGCCGCGCGGCCGCGGTATCGCTGGGAATCGTCGAGAGCCGGGTACTGGTGGACCTCGATTATAATGAAGATTTCAACGCCGAAACCGATCTCAACCTGGTCATGGATCAGCGCGGTCGCTATATCGAGATCCAGGGCACAGCCGAGAAAGATCCCTTTGAGGGCGAACAGTTAACCCAAATCCTAGCGCTCGGCGGCGCCGCTATAGCCGAATTGAGTAAACGCCAGGCCGATATCTTGCGGCAATGTGGAGTAACAGAAGAATGGATTCCGTAAAATGGCTGCTGGCCACCCGAAACCCCGGAAAAATTCGCGAACTGCGGATCATTTTGGCAGATGCCCGGATCGATATCGTCGGCTTGGGCGACCTGGGCATCGACGAGGAAAGTCCTGAATCCGGTAAGACCTTCTTGGAAAACGCCATGCAAAAGGCCCGCTTCTATTACGAACGGGCGGGCATTCCCACGTTGTCCGACGACTCCGGTTTGGAGGTGGATGCCCTGAACGGCGCGCCCGGCATCCACTCGGCCCGTTTCGGCGGTTTCAAGACTCACGAGGAAAAATGCGCCTATCTGCTGGGGCTTTTGGCCGAGGTTCCCAAAGAACTGCGCACGGCCCGCTTTGTCTGCGCGGCCGTCTTTCATGACGGGCACGAGTACATCAGCGCGGAAGGCTCGCTGGAGGGCTTTATCGGGGACCGACCGGTAGGAGATCTCGGTTTCGGTTACGACCCCGTCTTCCACCCGGAGCAGGACGGTCCAAGCACCGCGGAATACGGAACGGAAGCCAAGAATGCGATTTCCCACAGGGGACGCGCATTCCGTGCTCTGGTCAAGGGACTGGAAGAGGCAGGTCGCCTTCCGTAGATAAACGGAAAACCCATGAACCTCTTCCCCTACCTGGGACCGTCTAAAAACTTTGTGGATTGGCAGACAACTGGTATAGAATAGGTGCCTAGTGGTCATTTGCCAGCCAGGCAGCCGGTTTTCGAGGGGTGCAACCTTTTGAATCGTGCCGCGTAAAACAACACTAGCTTTGACCCAGGTCAAAGTTTTTCAGGGAGTTTCATGTATGGCAGCAGGACTGGAAGTTCATGCCACTCAAAAGGATGAAGCGAAGGTATTGTATATCAACGGTTTCATCAACGCGCATACCGTCCAAGACTTTGAACGATCGATACAGTCGGTTTTGTCGGAACAAAACTACCGCATTTTAATTAACTGTAAAGATCTGGAGTACATCAACTCCAGCGGTCTCGGTGTGTTGATGGGCGTGATCGAAGAAATTCAGGACAACAACGGTTTCCTTTATCTCTCCGATATGAACGACACCGTCTTCAATATCTTTGACACACTCGGCTTCACGCATCTGTTCAAGGTATTCGATGCTGAAGTTGAGGCCTTAGATTCCTTGAAAGGTGTGAGTGATTCCGCGGTGAATGAGGATTAGAGGATGAAGGAGCTCCCAACTGGTGCAATCCAGGTGACCTTCCCCAGTGACACGGTTTACGTGCACATGGCGATCACCGTGGCCAGCAATGCGGCAACCATCGCGGGCTTTGACAAGGCGATTGCCAGTAAGGTAGCCCTGGCTACCGACGAGGCGGTAACCAATGTCATCAAGCATGCCTACGACGGCCGTAACGATAAGCTGATTACCCTCAAAGCCGAAATCACTCCCGAGAGTTTGACCGTCAAAGTCGTCCACACCGGCAAGGCGCTTACCAACGAAGACGTGAAACTGCCCAATATGGAAAAGTACCTTAAGGCCAAGAAGCCGGGTGGCTTGGGGCTGTATATCATGAAGCAATTCATGGATGAAGTCGACTTCCTGGTAGGAAAAGAACACTGCTGTCAAATGACCAAATACCGTCTGGTGGACAAATCCGGTGGATAATCCCTACGCCGATCTGGTTTCTCAATTTCAAGCGCTTAATGTCAAAGACCCTGCCTTCAGCAGGCGCCTTCACGAACTTGTCGGCGTCACCGAGTTGCTGACCACCCTGAATACCGCGCGCACCCTGGAAGAAACCCTGGACATCATCCTACTCACCGTTTTGGGTGAGTACGGCGCGCGTTCCGCCGCCATTTACATCATGACTTCCGAGGGCTGGAAGCTGGGCATCGCGAAGGGCATGCGCAACCAGAACCTGGACCTCAGCGGACTGCCCAACGATCCCAATACGCAATTGCCGAAGGAAATCCGCTGTGCCGAGGATTTGCCCGCCGGTTTGGAAGTCTTTCTGGACAATGATTTATTTGAAGTGGTCTTCCCCGCTCTTAATGACGGCAAGCTGGTCGGCTTTATTTGCGTGGGCCGCAGCCTGTTGGGACCCGCGGCCGAATTGAAGTTGGGCCTGCTGAACACTATTGCCGATTTCGGCGGCGTGATTATCGGCAACAGCCTTTACCGCGATGACCTGGAGAAGGTGAATCGCCAGTTACAGCGCCGCATCTTCCAGTTGAATACCCTCTATGAAATAACCGGCGCCTTTGCCCGCTGCTACGAGAACGAGCAGGTCTGGCAGGTATTGTCCAACAACCTGATGGGCCAGTTCTTTATAAGCCGAACCGCGGTTTTGGAATACGAAGCGGGTTGCCGGGTTTCCTTCAAAAAGGGCATTAAGATGGACAACCCCCTGGTGCCGGGCCAGGACGAGGTGCGCTCATTGGAAGACTGGCCTCGAGGCGTGACCGGTATGGACCTGGTTCAATGTCCCTCCATTGCCTACTTCATGCGCTCCAATCGTCTACAATACGCCCTGCCTATCGCTTCCGAGTCCCATCGCCTGGGATTGTTGTTGTTGGGCGGCCGCTTGGACGGCAAGCAACTCAGCGAGGAAGACAAGGACTTCATTCTTTCCATGTCGCAACAGTCCGCGGTAGCCGTGGAGAATGTGCGCCTGCAAAAAGAGGAAGCCGAAAAGAAGCGCATGGAGAAAGAGTTGCAGCTGGCGCGCGAGATCCAGCAAAAGTTGCTGCCCAAGAGCGTACCGGTGATCAACGGTTACGAGCTTGCGGTGGAGATGCGGCCTTACTACCTGGTAGGCGGCGATTTCTACGACTTCATCATTTTGGAGAACGGTCGCCTTTGCGTCTGCCTGGCCGATGTCTCCGGTAAGTCCCTGCCCGCGTCCATGATCATGTCCACGGCCCAGGCCTCCCTTCGGGCGCTGAATTCCTTCTCGGGCCTGTCGCCCAGGGACGTCATCGAGAAACTGAACCTGCACATGTGCCAGTCCACCCAAAGCAACAAGTTCATCACCTTGTTCTATGCGGTGTTGTGCCCCGAGACCCATACGCTGCAATACATCAACGCCGGCCATAATCGGCCCATCCTCATCCACCCGGATCACAGCTTCGAGTTGCTGGATAAGGGCGGCATGGTGGTGGGTATGTTCCCCAGCGCCAGTTACCAGGTGGGCACCGTCAAGATGGACCCCGGCACCGAACTTCTGATCTACACGGACGGCCTGTCCGAGGTCACCGACCGTGAGGGCGAAGAATTCGGCGATGATCGCCTGGTGGAAACCCTGCGAAGGAAACGCGGCCAGGGGACGGTGGAACAGGAAAAGGACGATATCGTTCGCGAGGTTATGGATTTCAGTTCGGACAGTATGGTTGACGACATGACCTTGCTGTTGTTGCGGAGGAGGGCTCCATGAAAAAGGGCAAAGGCCGGGTCTTGATCGTGGACGATGAGGAGGCCATTCGCCGCAGCCTCGACAAAATCCTCCGTTATGAGGGTTACGAACCCATTCTGGCCGCTAACGGTTCGCAGGGTGTCAACCTGGCTTTGCAAGAGGAACCCGATCTCATTCTTCTGGACATCAAAATGCCGCGCATGGACGGCATCGAAGTACTGGAAACCCTGATCAAGCAGGGTACGACCGCCCCGGTGATTATGATCTCGGGCCACGGCACGGTTCAAACCGCGGTCGAGGCCACGCGGCTGGGCGCCTTCGATTTTCTGGAAAAGCCGCTCAATCGCGAGCGCCTGCTGATTTCCTGTCGCAACGCGGCCCGGCGCAAGGAGTTGGAAACTACCAACAAGGAATTACGCGAACAGGTGACCAACCGCTACCAGATCGTGGGGGAGGATCCCCGGCTGATAAAATGCCTGAATGTGATCGACCGCGCCGCGCCCACGAAAGCCACTGTCCTGATTACCGGTGAGAGCGGCACGGGTAAGGAACTGATCGCGGCCCGCATCCACGAGCGGAGTGACCGCAAGGGCCGCTTCGTGCAAGTCAACTGCGCGGCCATTCCCGACGATCTCATTGAAAGCGAACTGTTCGGCCACGTGAAAGGCGCCTTCACCGGCGCCACGGACAACCAGATGGGCAAGTTTCAACAGGCCGACGGCGGCACCTTGTTCCTGGACGAGATCGCCGACATGAGCCTGAACACCCAGGCCAAGGTACTGCGCGTGCTGCAAGAGGGCGAATTCCAGAGCGTGGGTTCCCCGAAAGTGCACCAGGTAGACGTTCGCGTTGTCGCGGCAACCAATAAAGACCTGGAAGAATTGATCACCAAAGGGAACTTCCGCGAGGACCTGTTCTTCCGACTGAACGTCATCCCGGTAGGTTCGGTGCCGCTGAACGAACGCCGGGGCGATATCCCGGCGCTGGTCGCCCATTTCCTGGAACTCTTCGGTAATGAAAACAATATGAAGATCGAACCCTTCGCCGGAAAAACCGTCGATTTCCTGAAGCGGCACAACTACCGGGGCAACATACGCGAGCTGAAGAACCTGGTAGAACGCATGATCATCCTGGGCGAGGAAGAGGTCATCGCGGGCCTCGGCGAAGGCGGCAAGGTACGCACGGGTGAGATGGACTTCACGGACTTCTCTACCTTGAAGAAATTCAAGGAGACCATGGAAAAACGGTTCCTGGAAGCCAAGCTGAAACAACACGGCGGCAACATTTCCAAAACAGCGGAAGCCATCGACACCCCGCGCAGCAACCTCTACAAAAAGCTGGAACAATACGTCATCAACGTCGAAGAACTGATGGGCGGTTAGGATTCTCCTACAACCTTTCGATCGCTGAATCGGCCCCGGTCTTCGAGCTAGTTGTCGCTTGTTTTGAGCGCTCTAAGTCTTTATGATGGAAGCAGACAGCGGAGGAAAGTGTATGGCGACGGTCTATAAAGCGATGAATATCTCAGAGGTCATCAACCGTATGGACAGCAATAGTCCGTTACGGTATGAGGAGCGCGAGCGCTGGGAACAGTTGTACACGCCCTCCGGTCGAAAGGATATCGACCGCATGGTGTCGACTTTTTACAAGAAAACTGCCGGTTACAAGGCACTTTTCGGCGGCCATTCGGGTAACGGCAAAACTACCGAGCTCAGCCGGTTTCGATGCCATCCCAGAATCCTCCAAAAATTTTTCATCATTGACTTCGATGTCAATCAACTCCTCAATCCCAATGACTTGGAAGTTGTGGAACTCCTGTTGGTAACCTATGTCGAGATCCGCGCTCACGCCGAGCAAAAAGAAATACGCATACCCGCTGAGTTATCGAAGCGCTTTACCCAGATAGAGGAATTTTTCCGCAGTCGACTTCGCGTTTCCCAGGAAACCTCAGGAGTTTTGGGCCTAAAGGTCAACCTGTTCAATGTATTGAGAGCTGATGCGCAATTTCGCAAGGTCATCAGGGAAGAATACCGGCCTCGCCTTGACGAAATCACGCGTATCCTGGACGACATACTATTGACTTTGACAGCACATCACGATGAGCGCATTCCCTTGATTGTGATTGACGGCATGGATCAGATGTCGGTGGAAAAAGCCGCCAAACTTTTTTCTTCGGACGCTCCCTATGTCGGGTTGATCAAAAATGCAAGCATGCTCTTGACCGTGCCCATTTCAGTGATACATTCGCCCGTCGCCGCCCTGGCTCAAAAGGTATTCGGCGCCATCAATACATTTAAGAATATAAGACTGACAGATCAGTTCGGCGAGATAGATGAAGAAGCCCTGGCCAATCGACAAATACTGAGAGGTTTTGTGCTGAAACGCATGGACACCGCCCTGATTGATGAAAAGGCGCTGGACATGGCGGTGCATTACTCCGGCGGTGTGTTCCGAACCCTGGTAGATCTGATTTCCAATGCGGCGGTCAATGCCGATGTGGATCAAGTGGAACGGATTAATGAACGCCATGTCAAGGATGCCGCCAACGAGATGAAGATTGCCAAGTCGCGCACCCTGATGCGTCGGCACTGGGAAATCCTTCAAGAAGTGCATGAAAACAAACAACTATCTTCCAATGCCGATACCGATACCTGGCGAACTCTACTCCAAGGCTTATACGCTTTGGAATACACCAACGGCGACGAGTGGTATGATCTCAACCCTCTTTTGCTGGAAAGCCTGGAGCGTTTCAAGTCGTTGACGCTGCCGGCGGAAAAGAAGCTCATCGACCCAAACAAGGCCTGACTTATGCTTAGCCCGGATGTTGAACGCCGCCTGAAAAAAGCCGAAATCAACCTCCGCCTCAAGCCCAGCGCGACCATTTATTTCAACTGCGCCACGACCGCTGCCGAGACGGCCTTGATCAAAGCCCTGCGGCAACGATTGGAGCCCGATTTCAAAATCCACCGTATGGGCTACACCCACGGTTCCATGACCCTGGTTTATATGCAAAATTTTCAGGAAGATAATCAAATCTTCGTGGTGGATGGTTTCCCCCATGCCCACCTGGCTGCCGACCCGGACATGCTGCGTCGAAACTATCTCGATATGGTGCATGCCTTCAACCTCCACCGGCAGTTGATACCCGAGTACAAGCTGAAGATCGTTTTCATATTACCCGTACCGCTTGAAAGCCTGATCGCCCTGGAAGCACCTGACTTCTATCATTTCAAGCACTTCACGGCAAGTTTTACAGATGAAGAATTGGGGGTTGAGTCAGACAGTAACCGGAACTCCGTTATCCGAACTCAGCTAAGTCGTTTACCTGCCGGCAGCCCGTATCTTTTCGGCAGGGACAAGGAACTGGCCGTATTGGACCGCGCTTGGGAAGACCGGGAAACCCGAATCATGTGTGTGGTCGCCTGGGGCGGCACGGGCAAGACCAACCTGGTGAACCACTGGTTGCAAAACGTGCGCGATGAAGGTTGGCGCGGCGCTCAAGCTGTCTACGGCTGGTCCTTCTACAGTCAGGGTGCGAGTGAGGACAGACAGGCGAGTGCCGATTCTTTCTTGGATCATGCACTACGTTGGTTCGGCGACCCCAATCCTGAGGAAGGTAACCCCTGGGTCAAGGGTGAGCGCCTGGCCGAACTGATCGCCGAACAGCGAGTGCTTTTAATCTTAGACGGTATCGAGCCGTTACAGTACCCGCCGGGTCCTTCCGAGGGGCGATTGCGTGACGCGGGGCTTATCGCTTTGCTACGCGAGTTGGCCCATAATAACCCCGGTTTGTGTCTTCTGACTTCGAGACTTGACCTGTCGGATCTGGAAAGTCATCGCGGTAAATCTCTGAAGCAAATGGACCTGGAAGAACTCGATGTCAAGGCGGGTACTCAATTACTCCGACAACTGGAAATCGAGGGAAATGATCACGAACTAGAGGCAGCCGTGAAAGAGGTTGAGGGGCACGCGTTGTCCCTGACGCTTCTAGGCACTTTTCTTGGTGCAGCCCATGGTGGTAATATCCAAATGCGTGATCGGATCGATTTAATCGCCCGTGATGAAACGCGACAAGGCAATCACACGTTCCGCATCTTGGAATCCTACGCGCATTGGCTAGGCGACGGCCCTGAATTGGCGTTGCTTCACCTCATCGGCCTGTTTGATAGACCGGCCGAACATGGTGCTCTGGAAATACTGTATCGGGACAAGCCCATTGACGGATTGACTGATCGGCTTCACGGTCTGGATTCAAGTCGGTTCGATTTGGTGATCGTCCGATTACGCACCCTGCGTTTACTGGCCACAGACGATTGGCCCGCTGGTTCTCTGGACGCCCACCCACTGGTTCGAGAACATTTCGGGCGTCGTCTTGAAGAGATACTCCCGGAAGCTTTTCGAGAAGCACACACTCGTTTGTTTCATTATTACCAAAGTATCCCTGAGAAGGCGCAACCCGATACGTTGCAAGAGTTGGAGCCTCTCTATCGCGCCGTTCATCATGGTTGCAAGGCTTGCCTTTGGCAAAAGGCGTTTCAGAAAGTATACATACCAAGGATTGCACGAGGTTTAAACAATGGGTACTCAGTAATGAAACTCGGTGGTTTAGGTCAAGATCTTGCCGGTTTGAAAGGTTTTTTTTATAGAGCTTGGGATCAACCTTCTGAGGTATTCTCCGAGGTCGAAAAAGGCGAGTTACTTGGTCGTGCCGGATTGTGTTTGTTAGGACTTGGTAGGCTTGAAGAGGCAAAATCCCCCATGGAACTGGCATATGAAAGATTCGCCGAGTCGGGTCATTCGGAAGACCAGGCTTATTGCGCTCTTAATATGTTAGATATCCATTATTATTTGGGGAATTTGGAGTCTAGTCTTCAATGGGCTGAACGGACTTCAGGAGATTCAGATAAATCAAAGGTTGTAAGTTACTTATCTCAAGCCTGGGTAAAATTCAACCTTGGTCAGATAAATTATGCGTATCGGATCTATAAAAAGCATGCACCTATATCTAGTTCTATCTTTCCCTGGCACACTTACTTTCTTTTAGAGCTGGGTCAATTCCGCGAAGCCCAAAGGCAAATGTCGAGAATCATCAGTTCTTCTTTAATCTTTGACGGCACTTGTAAACTTTTGCTAGCCAGGGCAAATCATCAGGCATGGAAGCATGGAGAAATGTCTCGAAAAAAGATAGGATCTTCCATCAAGGAGGCATTGACTACACTGAGGAAATCCGGTAAACAAACAGCCATCCCCGAGGGCCTCATTGCCCGCGCCGCCTTTTACCGCGACACCGATCGCCTGGAAGAAGCCGGTCGAGACCTGGCCGAGGCCCGCGAGATCGCCGAACGCGGCAGGATGCGCCTCCACATCGTCGACATCCTGCTTGAAGAAGCCCGTCTGGCCGAAGCCCATAAAGATGCCGAACGCGCCGCCGAGCGCTATGACCGCGCGCGCGAACTCATCAAAGCAACCGGCTACAACCTCCGCCTGAAACAGTTGCCGGAAAACCGGGCAAAAGCGTAAAGGCCGGAAGCCCAAGCTCCCGGCCTCGATAATCGGTTGTCAAACCGTCACTCAACCGCGCGGGTGGATCTGATTTGGTTGGAGAAGAACAAACCGTTCATTAACATTCGGCTCGTTCCGTAGGTGATGCCTCGGAAGCTGGGGTTGTCCAGCATGACGATGACCGCGCCGCTACCCATGCCGTCGGCCAGGACCGCTGCCGTTCCCGCGATTTTTTCCAGGTTGCGTTCCGAGACGTAACCGCTAATCAGCGGGTTGTCCGTATAGCGGGCGACCGTGGCGTAGGGACTCGCCGACGGTTTTACCATCAGCGTATTGGTGCGGAAGGTGGCGATGCGGCCGTTGCCCAGTCCATAACCCAGCGGGTGCGTCAGGTCCAGGTCCGCCGCGAACAAGGTTCCCGCGATTCTTTGGAACGCCCTGTCCTGGCGATAGTCCGCGTAGGCCTTGCGCTCCGGGGTTTGCTTGTCCTTTCTTCCTTCTACCATCGTCAGCGCCATCAGTTTATGGTTTTTAACCCAGTTTACCGCATCTCGGCAGGCAATCAGGGTGCCGCCGCCGCGAACCCAGCGTTTCAGGTCTTCCACTCTCTCTTTGCTGAAGCCCGAGTAGCTGCCGCCGGCCAGGATGACGTGAGTATAGTCGTCGAAGGAGCGGATGCGATCCAGGTCGGCTAAGGTGACCGGCATGCGGAAGCGCTCATCCAACAGGTGCCAGATTTCCCCGACGCGGTAGGCCGAAGTGCTCACGCCGGCAGGCAGCAAGACCTTGGGCTTCCGCATATTGGTGAAACTCGATCCGCCCAGGTCGCCGCCCTTGGGTGTCAAGCCCGTCTTCACCGAGTGGATGCGCACACCGTCCCGTTCGGCCAATTCCGCGAGCATATTGCGAATGGAGGCTTTGTCCAGTTCCTGAATGCCCGTGGGCACCACCAGCGTTCCGGGACTGAATTCCACTTCACCCGATGCGGTTTCGGCGGAGAAGGCGCGGTTCGCGTAACGCAGGCGCAGGCCCTTGTCCAGCAGCGTGTAGGCGGTGCGCGCCGAGTAGTAGTGCTCCCACTCGACCAGATAGGCGTAGTCGCCGTGATCGAGTTCCGCGGGATAGGTGGGCATGACGGGGTTTTCCACGCGCTCGCCCAACAGGTCCTTGGTAAAAGCGCGCCCCTCCAATCCGCCGTAAGTCGTCCAGAACAAGGAGGGGAAATGCCAGGCCGAGACATCGTAGAAGGTGTTGTCGTTGAAGGTGGTGATCTCTTCGAAGATAGACTGGATGAGCCGGTACTGGCCCTGCTCCAACGGCACCACGTAACCCTCTTCCAAGCGGCCCGAGGCCAGAGTGATGGGTTTGGCCAAACGATAAAGCTCGATCTCGTGCATGTCCAGGACGCGAGCCATCTCATAGGCGCGGACGGGATCGGTACGAGAACCGAAGACATAGGCCTTCAACTTGTCCTTGCGCGCCAGTTCCATGGTGTTGGGGAAAAATTCCCGCTGGTAGGTCAACAACTTGTCCCGGTTCTCATGACCCGCTTTCAAAGTGGACATGGTCATCTCGATCTGATTCTTGATGGTGTCCGGGAAGGTCAGTTTACCGAAGAAGTTCTCTTGCAGATGGCCGCGGGAACTGGCCTGCTCGAAAAGAATGCCGATACTGCCCTGAATATCGGGGTAGGTGGAGCCCTTGCCGAAATAGAAATCGTCGAATCCCTGTTCGCTGAAATACAGTACGCCCCGTTTATTGAAGGCATCGGCGTGGTAGGTGGCTATCAACCGCGTCAGATCAAAATTCTCCGGCGGGGTTTTGGGATTCTGGCGCGAGGGGATACCGGGCTGAAAGAAAAAGGTCGAGTTGGTGCCCATCTCGTGGTGATCGGTCAGAATATTCGGACGCCACTGGTGGAAACGAGCGACCCGCGCCCGCGATTCCGGGTGTTGCAACAGCAGCCAGTCCCGGTTCAGGTCGAACCAATAATGATTGGTACGCCCGCTTGGGTAGCGTTCGGAGTGCTCACGGTTTATGCGGTCGGCCACCAGCACCTTGCCCTTATGCATATTGGCCCACTGGGCGAAGCGGCTCAGACCGTCCGGGTTCAGGCAGGGGTCCAAGATGATGATGGTTTTGGACAACATGTCCTCGATGCCCTTGGCCGCGGCCAGGTACCAGGCCACCAACAAGGCGGCATTGGAACCGCTGGGTTCGTTGCCATGCACGCCGTAACCCAATTGGATCACCAGGGGCATGTCCTTGGGATTGCCGTTTTTGCCCAAGGCCAGATTGACATGTTCTACACGTAAACGTTCGATATCGGCCAGGTTCTCGGGCGTTGAAATGGTCAAATGCAACAGGGGGCGTTGCTCATGCGTGTAACCGATGACTTCCAGTTTTACCCGGTCGGAGGCATCGGCCAGGACGCGCATGTAATTGACGAGTTGGTCGTGACGCACATGCCAGTCGCCGACCTGGTAACCAAGGATCTTATCAGGGGTAGGGATCGCATCGTTGTATTC
This sequence comes from Acidobacteriota bacterium, assembly GCA_030066195.1. Lineage (GTDB taxonomy): Bacteria > Acidobacteriota > Holophagae > Acanthopleuribacterales > Acanthopleuribacteraceae > JASJCB01. Next base: position 10,100 of record JASJCB010000117.1, on the reverse strand, counting down.
CCCCTCCTTGCCTAAATAAAAGTCCAGGTCCACGGCGAACAGCAAGCTCGTATTGCAAAGAATTAGAATGGTAATCAAGGCTTGTTTCATCATGATCACTCTTGTATCACAAACCACGCCGCTTGGATATCATTCTTTTGGATGATTCACCTCGGCCCGGCTTGCTATACTTGCGCGGTGAAGATAACGGGGAAGACCGAAAGACGAGGGGGAAGGCGATGATGAACCTGGGTATTTTAGGGGGAGGCTCCTGGGGAACCGCGCTGGCGATTATGTGGGCGCGCAACGGGCATCAGGTCGATCTATGGGTACGCGACAACGAGCGAGCGGTCGCTTTTCGCGAAGCGGGTTGCAATACGCGCTACCTTCCCGATATTCCGTTCCCGGACGATATCACCGTCCAAACGGATCTGGAACGAGCCCTGCGCTCCCCCTTGATTTGCATGGCCGTGCCGCTTCAAGCCTATCGCGGTTTCCTGACCCAAATCAAACCCCTCCTGCGCAACGATCATCGGTTGGTCCTGCTGTCAAAGGGCATCGAGCTGGGCACCCATCTGCTCCCCACCCAAATCGTGAAACAGGTATTGGGTCAGGAATGGCAGGATCGCTGTTTCACCCTGAGCGGACCCAGTTTCGCCCAGGAAGTAGCCCGGGACAAGCCGACCACCGTAGTCCTGGCCGGAACCCACCCGGAAGTTCTCAAAACATTGCAAAGTCACCTCAACAGCCCGCGCTTCCGCATGTACCGCAACACCGATGTCACCGGCGTCGAACTGTGCGGCGCCCTGAAAAACGTCATCGCCATTGCGGCCGGCATCACCACGGGCATGGAACTGGGCGCCAACACGCTGGCCGGCTTGATCACGAGGGGCCTGTCGGAAATCTCTCGACTGGGCGTAGCCCTGGGCGCCCAACGCGAGACCTTTGCCGGACTGGCCGGAATGGGCGACCTGATCCTTACCTGTAACGGCAAGTTAAGTCGTAACCTACGCGTCGGCATGGCCCTGGCCAAAGGCTACACGCTTGAAAAGATTCTCAACGAACTGGGTATGGTGGCAGAGGGCGTCCACACCAGCATGTCGGCCTACCAATTGGGCTCGAAGTTAAACGTTGAACTGCCCATCACCAACGTGGTCCACGCCATCCTATATAAAGAGTTGAAACCGCACCTGGCTCTGCACTCACTGATGACCCGAAGCCTGAAATCGGAAGTAGACGAATTGAACTGAACCCATGTGATTTATGTCCGTTGTCGCCGGCAAAATGCACGTTTCTTGCCCTCTTAGGAGAAAGGTCGACACGCTCGGCCGGCGAGTTTTTTTGAGTAGGAGAAAGGTCGGCACGCTCGGCCGTCGAGTTATTTTGCTTGAGAGAAGGATGTGCCCGCTCGTCTATCGATGTATTTACTCGAGAGAAGGATGCACCCGCCCGTCTATCGAGCGATTTTGCTGAGAAGAAAGACCGGCCCGTTCGGACCTCGAGGTATGCACCATAGAGATCAATGGACCCGGACGGACATCGGCGTTTTGGATCTCGAACAACGTTGTACGAACCGGTAACAGTGCATAAAATTTTCGAAACCTCGTTCCACCGCATAGCCCATGCTTGTTTGCATCACAATACATCTACGGGCAACCGGGGCGATCGAGATATTCGTCGAAACAAAGGTTGCCCCTTGGGACCTATCCTCCTTCCCGACTATTTATCCGCTTGCACGCAGGTGTCGAACCACGTCTAAGGAGAATATGGGGTTATCCGAACGTCACCAACCTTGTTCCGGATACAATACGTCGATACCCGGAAAGGACGAAGCTTTCTTTTGCTGAAAATATGCAGATGGTTTCGCGTATCTTTCATCTCAAATCGCACGATTCTTGCTTTTCACCTCCCATTGACGCCATTGCCGGCCCCGTGTATGCTCGGGAGGCCCGCCGATTGATTCTTTTCCCAGATTAGGGACCATGGGCCGAGCGTTTTAATGGAGGATTTTGCATGCGTTTCGTATGGCTGCTGTTTTTGGTCGGTTTACCCCTGGCGGGTCAGGAGGTTCAGGAAAAAATAAAAGTCGTGCTACGCGAGGTTCGCGTTCACGTCCTGGACAAACAAGGTAATCCCATTCGCAATCTGAAGAAAGAAAACTTCATCCTTGAAGAGGAAGGAGCCCCCCAAGAACTCACCTTCTTCGAGGAAACCGATGTCATCTCTTCCGACGCCGTGTCCCCCCAAACGGACAGTTTCGGCAATGTCGCCAATAGCAATCCCCTGGCCGAGGGTGTGGGCAAACGCCGCGTGATCGTGCTGGCCCTGGACACCTCGGATATGGACCGCACCGATTTCGATCGCGTCATCGACGACCTGCGCGGGTTCATCGCCGGTTTTACCGATCGGGACTTCGTCAAGATCGTTCAGTTCGACGACAAGGGTCGCGACCTGGTCCCCTTCACCACCGACAACGACCAGTTACTGGAAGGACTCAACCTGGCCCGGTTCACCGGCGGCCTGAAACGCAAGCTGCGTGCGCTGGAACGAGAGATAGCCGAGGAAATCCCAGGCTTCGCACAGGCCCAAAGCATGGTCAACCGCATCGACGACGCCATAATCGCGGTGGACGGACGCGTCAAGGGCGAGTTGCAAAACGCCAAAGTGCAAATGGAAAACGTTCGCAACGAGTACGCCCTGAATATAGACAACCTGGTCCGGCAAAAGGAGTTCCTGAAAGCCGGTTATTTCCGCACCTACTATCTGAACATGAAGTTCCTGGCCAGGATGCTGGAGCCCGTCGACGGTCCCAAGCAGGTCTATTTCCTGAGCGGCGGCGTGTACCTGGAAAGCGGCGGTTATTATAAAGATACCGAGGACCTGGCCGAGGACCTCGCAGCCGACTTGAACCAGGCCCGGGTTACCGTCTACTCGGTGTTTCAACCCACGCGCAAGCCCAATACCGAGGACTTGATTCGCACCGCCGGCGCTACGGCCGGCCTGGACCTGGGCCGCTACCTGAGCGGCGTGCTAAGCGGCAACACGCGCGTCCTCACCGAGGACGGCGAGGAGATCGATCTCAGCCAGATCTTGGGCGGCCTTGGTTCCACCGCGCCCATCATCAACGTGAATCAGTTGAAACAAATGCCCAGCCTGGTGGCCGAATTCACCAATTATACCTCCGATATTCGCCATGCCGCCAATCCCGTGGTGGAGAACAATATCCACATGGTCTCCGGCGTGCAGCAGATCGCCCGCGATACCGGCGGCATCTTCGCCCGCGCCAAAAATCAGTCGGCCGTGGAAGCACTGACCAAAATCCACAACGCCTCCGGCCATTACTACACTCTGGGCTACGATCTGAAGACAGCGACCGAGAAGAACAAGAGTAAAATCGCCGTCAAGGTCAAGGACGTGCCGGGCAAGGTGGTGCTGCGCTACGGTAAGGAAATAGCCAGGGAGCAACCCTACCAAAAAATGGAACAGGACGAACGCGAGGTGGCTTTCAAAGCCGAACTGGTGTTCAGCCAGGTGCGTCGTATGGACCTGCAATCGGAATGGAACTACGCGCTGTACGTGGGTAAGGACAATACCTTCCGCCTGCCGGTCACCGGCACCATTCAACTGCCGCCGGGTGAGCGCGAGCAATGCGATATCGGCTTCGCGGCCCTGGACGCCCAACGGGATCCGATCGATTTTACCTTCACCGCCCTGGAGCGCATGCCGGAGCGCGATAAGCTGGAAGTATACGATGTTTTGATCTGCGACCGCCAACCGGAATTCCTGCGCTTCATGGTCAAGAACCCGATCACGGGCAGCACCACCATCGAAGAGATACGCGTCAGCGATCCGGGTACGGAGATCTACGGCACGCACCTGTCCGGGGTCATGATGGCCGTGGGCGACCGTACGAATGTCTTTCCGCTGAACCACATCCGCGCCTCGGCCGCCCGTAAGGTTTGGGAACAGCAGCAAACCAAAAAAAAGAAGAAGGGGGGCGAGAAAGACGAGGAAGACGGCTGGGAAGATGATCCCCGCGTGGCCAATGACCCCTTCGCCATCGACCGGCATTTCTTCAGGCCCAGCGCCACCCGATCCTTCACCCGACCGGAAAATATCGATGTCTTCTTCCACTTCGCCAACTTCGAGGATGAGGTGCCCTTTCTGGACCTGTCCATGGTCCTGCAAACGGAAGACGGCTTCAAGGTGCCTCGCTTCGGCATGGTGAATATGAACCGCCAGGACAAGACCACCCTGCACTATCACTATCGAATCCAAAGCGCGGACCTGAAACCGGGTTCCTACCGCTTATGGATCAAGATGATCGACCACAACTACAAGTCAGAGTACAAGCGCGCGGCAACCTTCAGCATAGTCGAAGAACAAGCTCAACCATAAAACACGATTGGAGGGTGTTCCCAAACCGGTCCGATTGATCACATAATAAGGTCGCGGAGGTGATCAATTGGACTGGTGGGTTTACCCGGCCGTGGTTGTTGCGGGCCTGGCTTGTGGTTTTATCAATGTATTGGCCGGCAGCGGATCGCTGATCACCCTGCCGTTGCTTATCTTTCTGGGCTTGCCCGCGGGCGTCGCCAACGGCACCAACCGGGTGGCCATCCTTTTGCAAAATGCGGTTGCGGTGCGGTCTTTCCACAAACAAAAGGTCCTGGACGCCAGGCACGGAGTTCGCCTGTTGGTACCCGCTTTAATCGGCGCTTTTCTTGGTGCACGCCTGGCCGTCAATCTGGACGAACGCATGATGCGGCTGACCATCGGGGCCATCATGGTGATCATGTTCTTCCTGATCCTCTACAAACCGTCCCGCTGGCTGGAAGGCGCGGCAAAAGATCGCGAGAAACCCGGTCTGATGGAACTTGGGGCCTTCTTCTTGATCGGCGTTTACGGCGGGTTCATTCAAGCGGGTGTGGGTATCTTCCTGCTGGCGGGGTTGGTGTTGGTCAGCGGTTATGACCTGGTGCGCGCCAACGCGGTCAAGGTGTTGATTGTACTGGGCTTCACCCCCATGGCCCTGTTGGTCTTCGTCATGGCGGATCAGGTCATGTGGTCCATCGGCCTGATCATGGCCCTGGGCAATATGAGCGGCGCCTGGCTGGCCGGCAAGGTAGCGGTTGAAAAGGGCGCTCCATTGGTGCGCAAAATCCTCCTGGCCGTGGTCGCTGTTTCGGCTGCCAAACTGTTTTACGATGTCATTCAACTAAGCGGATAAGCAGCCGACCACGCAAAAACAAAAAGGGGCGGGGATGTTCCCCGCCCGGGTGGTTGAATGACCGACAGTGCCGGTCTTAAGTTAAGGTTCAGGGTTTTCACAATCTGTCTTGCCGAGATGATCCTTGCCTGTATTGATGTACAACAGGTCACAGATATCCAGGACACCGTCACCGTTGGCGTCAATCGACACGGCGCCTCGGGTTGCCGGGTCGCCCCATTCGCCGATCAACAACAGCAGGTCTTCGATCGTGTTGCAGCCGTCACCGTTCATATCGTTGAAAGCCGGGTCCAGAGGGACCAGGATGGTAGCGAAAATCGAGAACGGATCGTTACTGTTTCGATCGATCCATTGGAAGCGGTATTCCGTTGTCTCTGAAGGAACGGCCACCGTCAACATGGTATCCGCGGTCAGGTGCATGCCGGTGCTGTCGTCGGTCCATTCGGTTTGTTCCACATCGCAACACAGTTCTTCCGCCTCGAAGGTGATTTGCCGGGCCAGGCCCGCCGCTTTTGCCTTGGGTCGAATCGCCGCGCCCGGAATGGAGATGGTGGCCGGCATGCCGTGGGTGTAGGCGGAGGGTTGACCTTCGTTAAACTCGATGTGGTCGATTTGGACGCTTGCACGACCCCAGCCGTCGATCTGTTTGCCGGACAGGCAAAGCAGAGGGCCCTCACCGGCAAGCTGATTTTCGCCTGCTGCCGCAACCAGAAGGGTGCCGGGCGTTTCCGCGTTGACCACAATAGTCCAACCGGCGCTTTCGACGATGCAGCCGTTGGTGTCGATGCCGTCAAACATCACCAGGTCTTCGTCATAGGTTACCCTGAAGAAGAAAGACTCAACACCCGCGCCCGTGGTATCGCCCAGTTCGACGGGCAACAGGAAATCTTGGCCGCGTTGGATGGTCCGATCGGAAATGCCCACCGTGAGGTCGGGACCCCGGAAGGGGAAGACCGGCGCGCAGAACTGATCGATACGGCCCGCGCTGTAGCGAATGATTTGGGCGGCGTCCCAAGCCGAGATGGTGCCGTTACAGGTGGTATCGGCGGTACACAAGCTCAGTGGTTCAAAGGGCGTGGGCAGGCCGATCAGGTGACGAAGAATTTGCGATGCGTCGTAGGGGTTGATCTCGCCGTTGCCGGTAACATCGCCCTTCAGGCATACGCAGACCTCGCCGTCGCGCGTATCCGTGCAGATGCCGCCCTCATTCAGACGCACGTAGTGGAAGCTAAGCGGACTGCAACTTTCCGGCGAGGCTGAGGCGGATACCTCGAAGTTGAGGAAAAAGAGGATGCCGGAATCATCCAGAGGCTGGTAATGGGTGCCGGCGATGGTCAGGGTGGACCCGTTCAACTTCGGGCGTAAATCCCATCCCTCGGTCAATGTGGTCCGCTGCTCCAGTGAGACGAAATTAAGGATATCGGGATCGAAGGACAGGTCGAAAGCAAACGACATCACGGCAGCCGGGCCGGCATTGGCCAGGGTAACGGGTACCGCGATGATGTTGCCGGGCTGCTGCGTGGGTTGTCCCTGGAAGCCGAAGGTCGGTGTTTCGGAGGGCGAATCGATCACGGTGAGATCGGCAGGGTTGGAGGCAACGGAGCCGCAACCGCGACTCACCTCGCAACGATAGACGCCCTCGTGCTCGGCGGCAACCGAATCGATAACCAGGGTATCGGCCGTCGCACCGGGTACGGGTGTCTGGCCCAGTGTCCACTGGTAGGTTAGATGATCCCCGGAGGCGCTGACAGTAAAAACCACCTCCTCGCCGAGGCAACGGGTTACGGAATTGGGATGGCGATGAATGGTCACCTCGGGAACCAGGGATACGGCGGCGACATCGGAATCGACCGTACCGCAAGGGTTGGTGATCTCGCAGTGGTAGGCGCCGACATCGTCCTCACTTACGGAACCGATGGTATAACTGGGATTGGTTTCAAAGCCCAGGGCCTCGCCCTCCCGGTACCATTGGTAAGTAAGGTCGGGTCCGGTCGCGCTGACACTCAACACCACGGCGCTGCCGGAGCAGGCCTCCACATCGGCCGGCTGGGTGTCGATGACGATACCCTCCCAGTTGAGCATGGCTGAGGTGGAGGTTTCTTCCCCGCAAACACCCGTCACCACCACATCATAACTGCCCGCATCGGCGACGGTGGGCGTGGCGAGGTTCAGGGAGGCTCCGGTTTCACCGGACAGGGGGTTACCGTCCTTGCGCCATTGATAAGTCAAGCCGTCCCCGACCGCGGTAACGCTGAAGACCGCACCCTGGCCCGGGCAGACGGAGACATTTTCCGGGTGGGCGCTGACGGCGACGGGAACAGGCACCGACAGATCGATGGGTGCGGAATCTATGGTCCCGCAGGCATTGGTTACCCGGCAGAAATAAGAGCCGCCCGTGACGGCACTGAACATCAATGTTGCATTGGTTTCACCGCTCATCGGCGCGCCGTCCCGGTACCATTGATAGGTCAGCGGCGCGGCGCCGGTTGCGGTCACACTGAAGTCGACCGCATCGCCGGGACAGGCGACCGTGGGTCCGCTGACAGCCGATACGGCAGGCTCCAGGCACAGCGAGTATCTGTAGACCGCGCCGGAATCCCTATTGGGGAAATCTTCATGAGGGGAACCGACGAAAATATCATTACCCTGAATAACCACGGCTTGCCCGAATTTGTTTCCGGCAACTTCATCCTCGGCAAACAAGGTATGCGCTTCTCCCCAATTATCGATGCCTCCGAGATCCTTCTCGTAGACAAAAGCCATACCGGCTTGCACAACCCCAAACGGGTTATGATCGGCGCCGATGATGACCCTGTCGCCGGACAGCTTGACGGCCCAACCGAACAACATACTGGATAATCCCACGCTGGGATGACGCAGCACTACCTGACCCCAATTATCGGGGCCGCCCCGGTCGCGTTCAAAAATATAAAAGGCGCCGGTGGCGGCACTATCTGAAAAGGGATAGCCGACCACGATGCGATCGCCCTCGATATCCGTATAGCCCCCGAATTCGCCGCCGTTGCGTGGATTGGGCGCGACGATGCGCCTGGTCAAACCCCAATTATCGGTTCCACCCTGATCCTTTTGGTAGATATAGAGGGCGCCCGCATTATTGATGCCCGGCAGATGATAAGCGCTTGCACCCAGGATAAGGGTATCGCCCCAGAGGCTGACATCCCGGTTGGCAAAGACAGCAGGTTCCGTATCGGTAAGTGAGGAAACGAGCCCCCAGTTATCGGGGCCTCCCTGATCGCGGTAATAAATGTAAACCCTGTTCAATGACGGTGCGGTGACCGCCGCAATATCATTGTGCAAGGCGACACTGAAACCGAATTTAGTAGCAAAACTGGTGTCGGGACTGTCAATCGTAATTACCTCGCCCCAATTATCGGCGCCGTCTTGATCGCGCTGAAAGATATAAACCGCGCCATGTTTGATCGGATCCCCATGATTAGCCGCACTGACAATCAAGGTATCGCCGCTAAGAGCCAGATCCGTACCGAAATAACCGGTCGGACCCGTATTGCTGCCGACCAACATCTTCACCAGGCCCCAGGCGCCGGGACCGCCGAGGTCGCGTTGGTAGATATAAACAGCGCCGTCCTTATTTCCGGCGGCCACGGCCAGGATGTCTCCGTCTATGTCCATACGTTCACCGAAGTGACCGTAATCGGGAACCCCGGCAGAGATGAACTTATCCAGTTGGGCGAGAGGCGATCGGGTGGAGTGCCCCGCCAGGCCGGCGGCGCTCATAATAGCTAGAAGTAAAAACGAAGCAAGGCAGAGACGAACTGTCGCATGTGCCATGATAATCCTCCAGGGTGTATTTGCGACTGTCCCTCTATTTATGTCGCCGCAAAACCGAGGCAAAAAGGCCGGAGGTTTTTTGGAATTTCTACATTCGGCCGGCATCCGAAACAAACTGCTGAGGTGCCCTACATACCTCATTGATGATGCTTCTCCCCAAGGGTCTTGACAAACAACTGAAGCAGGAACTAAATAAAGAAATAGGAGAGGAGAATATGAAGAAGTACATGGGCAGTTGGGCACTGATGGAATATGAGGAAGGCCTTGAGAAAGGCATAGAGAAAGGTCTGGAACAAGGTTTGGAGAAAGGCCGGCTGAACACTCTTCTTCGCCAAATCAAAAAGAAATTCGGTCCGGTTCCCGACTGGGCTCAGGAAAAACTCCTAAGTGCTGACAGCGATACTTTAGATCGCTGGACCGATGCTATTTTGGATGCCCCCGACTTGCAAGAGCTCTTCGCCGCCTGAGTAAGTACGAAGAAGGTTTGGTGCTGATAGAATATGAGAATGGCGCCGAGAAAGGTCGAGGTGAAGGTAGGTGGACAACGTCCGACAGTTGTTTCCTTCTTGGGAGAAGAACCGACGTTTTTCCCGCGAGAGGTTCCATTCCCGGGTATCGGTATTGTGAAATTTCAAAAAACAATATCACGCCCGGAAAAGCTATTGAGATCATTCGGAAAGGGGGTTGTTTTCCAAAGAAAGAGGGTGTTCGACCCTTCCAGACGCTTTTCGACAGGAATATCTTCAATTGTTTTTTCGACCGAGGCCATGTCGATTCATTTGATCTCTTCACTGGTGATGGTCTTGGTTTCCATTTCGAAATCTTGGACTGTCGGGCCGGAAAGGGTTCCTCAACGGTTTCTTGCAGCTTTTCTCCTGGCTTCCAGTAACTTCGAAAGTTCCTCGTCAGAAACATCTTTAAGACGCTCTTCCAGCGACACACCTTCCAGGCGCTTTTCGACGGGAATATCTTGCATCATTCTTTCGGCCCAAGCCCTGCCGATTCTTTTGATCTCTTCACTGGTGATGGTCTCGGTCGCCATTTCGAACTCCTTGCTCAGCATGATTTTCTGGAGACCTAT
>JASJCB010000116.1 GCA_030066195.1 Acidobacteriota bacterium | reverse complement strand
TCCTCCGCGCCCGCTCTCGACCGTAGTTTCTTTGAATTGGGCGGACACTCTCTCCTGGCTACCAGGGTCATCGCGCGTGTCAACGCCGCTTTCGGAACCGACTTTGTCGTTCGCGAACTCTTCGCCGCACCTACCATTGCGGCACTGGCGCAAAAAATCGACGCCGCCGCTCCCGGTCCGGGCCTGCCGCCGTTGACGCCGCGTGATCGGAACGCGGGGATTGCCATGTCCTCGGTCCAGCGTCGTCTCTGGTTCTTGGATAAGCTGGCCCCCGGCTCGGCTTACAACATCGCGCTTACCCTGGATGTCGAGGGCGAACTGGACCCGCACCTTTGGAAACGGGCGTTCCAAAACGTCTGTGAACGTCACGAGGTGCTGCGAACCCGCTTCGCCGAAGAAGACGGCGAGCCGACAATCGTTCTCATGGAGCCGTTTCATGTCGACCTGACCATGGCGGACCTGTGCGGTGCTTCATCGGAAAACGTCCGAGAGGCGGTTCAGGCCGAAGCCGACCGGCCCTTCAATCTGGCCGAGGGTCCCCTGGTCCGCGGCAGGCTCTTGAAAATTGCCGAGCGGCATCACCTGTTCTGTCTGACCCTTCACCACGCGGTAGGAGACGGTTGGTCGCTGGGCGTCTTCATTCGCGACCTGACACATTACTACCTGGCGGCGCGCGACGGCAAGCCCGAACCCGCACCGTTGACGGTTCAATATGCCGATTATGCCGCCTGGCAATCAACGGTGCTGCAACAAGAAGCCACCCAAACCGCCATGACCTATTGGAAGGAAAAGCTCGGCGGCAACCTGCCGGTTTTGCGCCTACCCACCGACGGTACGGGACAAAAGCGCGGCGACCTGATGCGAAAAACCCTGTCGCCGGATCTGGTCCGATGCCTGGAACAAATCGCCGCGAACCGGAACGCCTCCCTGTTCCATCTGATGCTGGCCGCCTTCCAACTTCAATTGGGACGGCTTGCCGGCGCCGAGGACATCATCGTGGGTGCCCCCCTGGCCGGCCGGCCTCTGCCCGAGACCGAGGAAATGATCGGCTGTTTCATCAACCCCATGCCCCTGCGAACGGACCTTACCGGCAATCCGTCATTCATCGCCCTGATGGATCGGGTTCGCGAAACGGCCCTGGACGCCCAGGAATACGGCATTGTTCCCTTCGAAAAGCTTGTCGAGGAGATTCGGCCCCAACGCGATCTGGATCGGCACCCCTTCTTCGATGTGGAATTCAATATGGTCAATGTGCCGCTGCCGTCCATGCAACTGCCCGGCTTACAACTGAAACCGCTGCAGCGAGAAGAGGGCGAAGCCCATACCGCACTCTCCCTTTATGCCTTCTCAACCGGTGAGGATTTGGAGCTGACCCTGGTCTACCGACGCGGCATGTTCAGCGCCGAGCGCGCGGAGAGTATGCTTCGCCAGTTCGCCTGGCTCTTGGAACAAGTTGCCGAAGACGCCGAACTTCCGCTTGACCGTTGTTCCCTGCTCGATCCCCAAGCACGGCAAACCTTGCCGAACCCGGCCGAGCCGATTCCGGCTCCGGAATATCCCGACGTTTGCCGACGCTTCCAACTCATGACGGAGACGCACCCCGCCGCAACCGCCGTGATCCATGACAATGCACAGTACACCTATGCCGAGATCGCGGCAAGGTCCGAAGCCGTTCTGGCCGGCTTGTTGGAACACGGACTAAAGCCAGGGGATGTAGTCGGCGTCTACGGCGGGCGTTGTCGCGACCTGGTTCCGGCATGCCTGGCCGTGTTGCGTGGACGCGGCGTGTTGTTGTTACTGGACCCGACACTGCCCGAGGAACGCATCGCCGCCATGATGCAAGACGCGAACACGGCCCACCTGCTGGTTATCGAGGGAACCCCGCCCGATGCTTTGACTGATGTCACGACCCCGATCTTCACCCAAACCCTGAAACCCGCGACCGTTCAAGCACCACCGCCGCCTGAGTCCGATGACCCGGCCTATATCTTCTTCACCTCCGGCTCCACGGGACGGCCCAAGGGCGTGTTGGGTTGTCACAAGGGCCTGGCTCATTTCGTCGACCGGCAGGGAAGCACCTTCGATTTGAAACCGGGCAAACGCGTTGCCCAGTTGGCGGCGCTTTCCTTCGACGCCTGCCTGCGCGAGATCCTGGTCCCCCTGTGTCACGGCGCGGCGGTTTGCATCCCCGCGGAACACGAGACCGCAACGTCCGAGCGCCTACTTACCTGGCTGCAATCTCTTCGCGTCAACCTGATTCATGCGGTACCCTCCGTTGTCGCGGGTTGGTTGGAACAGGTTCCCGAAAACCTCACCCTGCAAGATCTGGAGACGCTTATCCTGGTAGGCGAGCCCTTGACCGACGGCCTGGTGGAGAAGTGGCGCAAAACCTTCCCGGCAGCCGGCAACCTGGTCAACTACTACGGCACCACCGAAAACACCCTGGCCCAATTTGCTTACCCCGTGCCCGAAAAGCTGAAACCGGGCGTGCAGCCCTGCGGTTGGGGCATCGGCCGAAACCAGGGGATTATCCTGAATACAAGCGGCCGGCGATGCGGTATCGGAGAGCCGGGTGAAGTGCTGATTCGCAGTCCCTTTCGAACGCTGGGTTATCTTGACCGTAGGCAAGCGACCTTCGAGCAAAACAGCTTCCGTCAAGATCCCGACGACCGATGGCACCGAACCGGCGACTTGGGTCGCTATGCGCCGGACGGCTGCCTGGAGATCATGGGCCGCACCGATCACCAGATCAAACTGCGTGGGGTTCGCATCGAACCCGCTGAGATAGAAGCGGCCCTGGCCGGCTTTGTGGACCGTTCAGTAGTCACCCTTTTCCATGATGAAAGCGGCGCCAAATACCTGGTCGCCTATATCGTCGGCCGTGAGCAGCCCACCGCCGCCGAGCTTCGACAAAAGCTGAGACGCCTGCTCACCGATGTCATGATCCCCGGCCGGTTCCTTTTCCTCGACGATCTGCCCACCCTGCCCAACGGCAAGATCGACCGAACCGCCCTGCCCTCACCCAAGGAGGCCCGACCGGACACCGACTACGTCGCCCCGCGGACCGAAAGCGAACAACTGGTGACGCGGCTATGGCAGGAGGTCTTGGGCCGCGACCGAATCGGAGTGAACGACGATTTCTTCGAGTTGGGCGGGCACTCCCTGTTAGCCATCAGAGTGCTGGCGCGAATCGAAACGCAACTGGGCGTCACGCCTTCCGCGGCCGATCTCTTCCGCAACCCCACCGCGGGAGCCCTGGCCGCCCACTTGGACGAGTTGCGCGCCCGGAAAATGAACTGGAGCGCCCCGGATGAAGAAGCCCTGGAAGACGAGGAGGAACTGACGTTCTAAACACAAGGCAAGAAGTTGCCCGGTTAGTCCATGTCAACGGCCTTGGCGATGATCCTCAGGAAGAAGTCGCTGAATTCGGCAGGTTTGGGCCTGGTGAACATGATGCCCACGTGATTCTCACGCACCCACTGCACCCTGCCGTGAATCAAGATATAAGCGCCTTCGCAGGCAATCTGCATTTGGAAGGTTTCGCCGACGTGTTCCCGGGTGATCTCCCGCGTTTCGGCCTTCAAGCCCTGGTAGCTCATGTCTGTAACCACGGTTCGTTCCTGAACCGGTTTCTGAAAGACGATATTGACATTCTCTACCTGGAAACGCTGATACTTGCGCATCATGTGCAACATCACGTCGTTTTCGCCTTTCCAGCTGCGGTTGGGGTCCAGGACCGAGTTGATTTTCAGGAGCAACATATCGGCCAGGAAGGGTTGACACAACAGGGCGTCGACTCCCTTGGCGTCGATGGCCTGATCCAATTCCTGCTGGGAGCCCGTCAAGATGATCCGCGGCCGTTTTCCGTCGGGCATTTCCAATAGTTCGCCGGGAAAGGTGTCCTGACTGAAGAAGCGAAAGCCCAGGATCAGGACCTTGGGATCGAATTGGTGTACGAAGGTGACCAGCTCCACCATATCGGCCGTTTCATAAATGGACAGAACCCGCTCCTTGAGGGCCTGGCGAATTTTCACCCGAACCAACTTGGAAAGGGACGCCACCCCGACGATCAGGTCGGAATGGTCGAAATTGATTTCCAGTTTTCGTTTATAGAGCATGACTTTAGGGTAGGGCGATACTTCCTGAAAAGCGAATTCTAACATCTTCAACCTACCTCATTATCGTTTGTCCTTTTGAAATTCACAAGTATTGAAAACGTTGTCGCCGCGCGCGGTGGGTCCGTTTTTCGCGTCAATAGGTTGTGCCCGAGCTCGGGGAGTCCGTTTTTCAGGTCGACAATGAATGTCCCGAGCGCGGCGACGGGCTTTTTTTATTCTTCATCAGGCCCGCCTTGCCCGGTTGGTTGCTTTTGTTTCGGCGCTCACGGTGATATGAGGCGAATCGGGGCCTGTCATTCTTTGTCGCCGGGATTGCGAACCGGAAATGTTTTCGATAATCCCTCAGCTTTCATTACCGATAGGCTTTTCGTATCGGGCAACCCCTGATATTATCGGGTTTGGGGCGGTTCCGCATTTACCGTAAATGCATGGTCGGGGGAACGATGGAGAAGGATAGTTTGGGGGAGGATCGGGGTGCATCCGTGTTTCCCGGTCTGGCCGTTGTATTGGTATTGGCGATGATGACGCGATTCGTACACGGCCTGATTCCCCCGGAGCAGGGCGAGATGTTGGGTGAGGTCATCCTGGGCATGGGCCTGGGATTGATCTTGGGGAACCTGATCAAATTACCGGATCGCTGGCAACCGGGCATCGCTTTTTGTTTCAATGCTATTTTAAGGATCTCCATCGTGTTGCTGGGCGCCCGATTCTCGCTACAGAAGATCGTGGAAATCGGCGGCAGCGTGCTCTTGCTGATTATCGGCCTGATTACCATGGCTATTCTGTTGGCGCGAACCTTCTGCATCTCGGCGGGCGCTTCCTGTAAATTGGGTACCCTGATCGGCGTGGGCACCGCCGTCTGCGGCAATACCGCCATTACCGTCAGCGCTCCTTTGATTCACGCCAGGGACGAGGAAATCTCGTTCGCGATTGCCACCAATACCTTGTTCGGGACCTTTGCGGTGTTCTTTTATCCCGTCTTCGCCAATTACCTGGGATTAAGCCCTGAGTTCTTCGGCATTTGGGCCGGCACCGCCGTCAACGATACGTCCCAGGTCGTGGCCGCGGGTTTCACTTACGGAGAGACCGCGGGCGATATTGCCGTAGCGGTGAAATTGACCCGCAACGCGCTTCTGGGATTCGTGCTGATTGCCGTCGGCTTGATCTACGCAAAAGAACAGACCGGCGAGGAATTGACCCTGACCCAAAAGATCCGCCGCTCCATCCCTGCTTTTGTCATCGGCTTCTTATGCATGGCCCTGCTCAACACCTTCGGCTTCTTCGAGATGGTGGGCGAGTTGGTGGATCGTGACCCGCGTAAAGATCTGACAATGGTCGCCAAGTTCATGATTCTTGTAGCCTTGATCGGCGTGGGTTTGAACACGGACTTAAAGGAGTTGAAGGGTATTGGGTTCATGCCCTTTTTTATCGGTCTTTTTGTGGCCGGGATCACTTCGACCACCAGTTACCTGGTCATTCGGTTCCTGATTCTTGCCGAATAGCGGCTTGATATAAACCCTTGACTCAAGACGCTTTTCACCGACCTCCGGGCAGTCCGCTGTAGGTTTTTGCTAGCCGTATCCGTTAAAAAGGAAGATAATAGATATTGAGGTTGTTCCTCAATAACCGGGTCTTTTCAACCCCGGCCGCGTATGTATTAGAGAATGAGCCGTCCGAAGCCCGGACGGGGACCTCGGCATATCACAGTAATTTTTCGGGAGAAAGGATATGAAAAAAGCGACGGCCCTTGTCCTTCTAACCTTCGGCCTGACGGCTTCGGCAGCCGATAGCGGATGGATCACCGATATGGACGAAGCGCAAAAAGTAGCCCAGGAAGACAACAAATATATCCTGGTCAACTTCACCGGCTCCGACTGGTGCGGTTGGTGCAAGAGACTCGACCGCGAAGTATTCAGCAAGAAGGAATTCGCCGACTTTGCCGACAACAACCTGGTCTTGCTGAAACTGGACTTCCCCAAGTTCAAGAAATTGCCCGAGGGTCAGCGTGAGAGCAACGAGGCCCTGGCTCGCAAATACCGTGTGCGCGGCTTTCCTACCATCCTCCTGTTGGACAAGTACGGTGAGCGCGTAATGGAGACCGGCTATCGCCCGGGCGGTCCCGGCGCCTATGTCACCTACTTGAAGAAAAGGATGTCCGGTGTCTGATCGCCGACACCATATTAAAAGTTTACCGAAGGCCGCGTTTTTAGCGCGGCCTTTTCTTTTTTACCCCCGGGAAGTTGCCGAACTATTCTGACCTATAGGGGATCTGAAAAAAGTTTTGCACGTTTTGTCGCGGTTCTGCGCTTATGATTGAGTACGTAGTTTTGTTTTTGAGGTGAATCGATGAGCGATTTAGACCAATTTGCCCCGCCGGCGTCCAACCTCGATGCGCCGCCCGTCCGAAAGTCCATGTCGGGTATTACCCCTGAAATGATCGAATCCCTGAGAAAAACCAGGCCGTGGGTACTCTTTATATCCATCATAGGTTTTATCTTTGCCGGGTTTCTTCTGATCATGGCGCTTATTGTCATGGCAGTGGGCGGTATCGGCGGCTTTACAAGTGAATTACCGGGACTCGGCGCGTTTGGCGGCATCTTAATCGGACTGGTATACGCGGTCGCCGCGCTTTTCTATATCTTCCCGTCGTTATTTTTGTTCCGCTACGCGGCTGCCATCAGGCGACTGTTGAATACCGGCAGCGCCTCGGACATGGAAGAGGCCCTGTCCTATCAGAAATCCTTCTGGCGCCTGGTCGGTATCATGGTGCTGGTTGTGTTTGCACTGTATGCCTTGCTGTTGGGATTGATGTTCTTGGGGGCCGTTATCGGCGCCGCCGGGTTATAATCCCATCTTCCGTTAGTCTGGGAGAAGCCCTTGGCGTTATTGGATACCGCGTATTCCGTAGAAACTCCCGAGGGAGTGGGCATTGACTTCAGTTTGGCGGGGCCGCTTGCGCGCGGCCTTGCCTGGCTGATCGATCTGATCATCAGGATTATAGCCTACACCGTTATCGCGGTTTTCCTGGGCATGCTCGGCCTGTTGGCCACACCGGAACTGACGCAAGGGGCCCTGCTGTTACTGGCCTTTATCGGCGAGTGGTTCTATCCCGTGCTTTTCGAGGTCTATAAGCAGGGCCGAACCCCCGGCAAAATGGCCTTGAAGCTGCGCGTGGTCACCACCGGGGGCGCCCCTGTCGGCTGGCGTGGGTCCATGCTGCGCAACCTGCTGCGCGTGGTCGATTTCCTGCCCTTCTTCAACGGTTTGGGCCTGATCGCCGTCCTTTTCAGCAACCGGTTCCAACGCCTGGGCGACATGGTTGCCGGTACTCTGGTCGTCTATGCCGGCGAGGATCAACCCATCTACCAAATCCCGGAATGCACGCCCGCCCCACCTTTCGTCACCTTGAAACTGAACGAACAGCGCGCCCTGATCGCCTTCAGTGAAAGAACCGAGCGCCTGAGCGGTGAGCGCGTCGAAGAACTGGCCGATATCCTTGAGCCGGCCACGGGTAAAAAAGGCGAGGACGCCGTACAGCTCCTCTGGAGCAATGCGGCCTGGCTGGTGGGGAGGCGGCCGTGAACCAGGAATTGTTCGAGGAAACCTATACCCCCCGCTGGGAACAATTCGAGCGTTCGCTGGAATTACTGGAAAAGCGAACCGCACTCATCGAGACCAAAGACCTTCAGGATTTCCCAAGTAACTACCGCAACCTGTGCAAACAACTGGCCCTGGCCAGGGACAGACGCTACAGCGCACAAATTGTCGATCGCCTGAACCGTCTGGTGATTCGCGCCCATCGCATCCTCTACCGCGATAACAAGGTGGAGTCATGGGCGATCCTCCGCTTCTTCACCCGAACCTTCCCCAGGGCGGTGCGCAAGGAGGCGCGACTCTTCTGGCTGTGTACCGCGATCTTCTATGTGCCCCTCTTCGGCCTCGCCGCCGCCGTCCACCTGAACCCGGATCTCATCTACAGTGTGATGAACGCCCAACAGGTAGACCAGTTCGACACCATGTACGACCCCGCCCAAAAGCAGGAGCGCACGGCCGTCATGGATTTCTTCATGTTCGGTTACTACATCCGCAACAACGTCGGCATCGGTTTCAGAACCTTCGGCCTGGGCATTCTCGCGGGGTACGGCAGTATCTTCGCGCTGATGTACAACGGCCTGGTCATCGGCGCCCTGGCCGGACATATGACCCACGCGCCCTATTACCACAGCTTCTTTACTTTTGTCGCGGGTCACGGTTCCTATGAACTGACGGCGATCGTACTGGCGGGCGTCGCGGGCATGCGCCTCGGCCTGGCTTTCATCTTCCCCGGAAACCTTACGCGCAAACAGGCTCTCGTGGTTGCCGGCAAAACCGGTATCGTCATCGTGTGGGGCATGGCGGCCATGCTTACCCTGGCCGCTGTTATCGAGGCCTTCTGGTCCCCGCGAGATTTCGCACCGGTCGTTAAATATACCGCTGCCGCCTTGATGTGGCTTTCGGTCATCGTCTACTTCACCTTTATGGGGCGCGGCCATGAAGATTGAATCGCTGAAAGTGGCCGTACGCCCGCGCGAATTTTGGGAAGCCATGGACCTGGGCCTCATGATGACTCGCCGCTGGTGCACCGCCGTTTATCCGCCCTGGTTGGTGTTGGTAACGCTGGTCTGGGGAACGCTCGCCCTTATTTTCCACCGGGCGCCGGGCTGGGCCCTGTTCTTCTTCTGGTGGTCGAAACCGCTCCTGGCCCGTTTACCCCTGTTCGTCCTTTCCCGCGCCATGTTCGACACGCCCCCGTCACTCATGCAAACCTTGAAGGCCTACCCCGGCCAACTGCGCTTCGCCTGGTTGAGCCGGATGACCATCTTCCGCTTGAGTCCCAACCGGGGCGTTTTGGAACCCGTGCTGATGCTGGAGGGCCAAAAAGGCAAACCCCGAGCCCGGCGCATGCGCTTTCTGGCCGGCGAATTGGTCGGGCAATCCTTTTTCCTGACGTTCCTTTTCTTGTTATGTGAGCTCTTCGTCGTTTTTACCGGTCTCTGGATCTTCAGCATGCAACTGCTGCCTCAAGAGTTTGCTCACCTGCTGCCGACAGACCCGGGAACCACTGCGGGCATGTTCGTGTGGAGCCTGTTCTATTTCCTCACCGTCGCCCTGTTGGAGCCCTTCTTCGTGGGCGCCGCCTTCGGCCTCTACCTGAATACGCGCACCATCCTGGAAGGCTGGGATGTAGAATTGACCTTCAAAGGTCTGGCCGCGAGGCTGGCCAAAACAACGGTGCTGGTCACGGCATGTTTGCTGTTCCCTGCGTTCAGCCCGCCCGCCCATGCACAAGACGAAAGTCCCGCGCAACAACTGGAGGAAAAGGATGACCGGCTCCTGACTCAAGAGGCGGTAAAACGGATCAAAGACAGCCCTTCCTACAGCCGGGGCGAAAAAAAATCCAAGGTGTGGCGTCTGCGTGACTTCGGCGACGATAAACAACGAAACCAGAGGAACCTGAGAGGCTTCCAGGCCCTGGGGCAAATTGCCGGTTACCTGATGTACCTGGTTGCGGGCCTGCTGGTGCTGACATTGCTCTACTTCCTGGTCCGGGCCCTGGGCAAGGGCGCACCCGCGGCAACCATGAAGGACGATCGCTCCTTGGACCCGGCGCCTGTCAACAGCCTGGAAGCCTTGATCGAACCGGAAACCATGCCCGACGACATCCCGGGCGCCGCCATGCAGGCCTGGCGCGACGGCGAGCACCGCCGGGCCTTGAGCTATCTCTACCGCGGGGCGCTGCTCGGCTTCCACGAGAGCGGCCGGCTGAACATTGCCGCTTGCGCCACCGAATCGGAATGCCTGGCCCAGGTGCGCAACGCCGGTGACGACGGCCTCTACGCCTTCTTCCAACAGCTGACCCTGGCCTGGCAGTCGGTTGCCTGGGCGCACCGAACGCCGTCTACCCAGACGTTCGAGAAATTGCACGCGGCCTGGCTGAAACACATGGCGGTGACGGTATGATCCGAACCCTGCTCAACCGTCACTGGCCGATCCTCGTCGTGCTGGGAATGATCACCCTGGCGGTCATCATCTTCCTGATCCTGTTTGAACGGGTGGAAATTACCGAGCCCAGGACGCTCACCGAGGAGGCTCGCAACAATCGCTTGTATGTCGCCAGGGCCTTGTTGGAAGAGAAGGGCATTGAGGTCAAGACCCTTCCCATCCTCACTCCGGCTACCGAAATGCCGCCTACCGACGCGGTGCTTATTTTGGATGTACCCCGACAGACCTTCAGCCCCAAACGCCATGAGGAAATCCTGGCCTGGGTAGACAAGGGCGGGCACCTGATCACCGAGCCGCGTTTCATGCCGGGCGATGAGCGCAGCAAGGATCCTTTCCTGGAAAAGTTTGCGTTGGGTGAGGCCGTTTGGGACTTCGAGGAGAAATCCCGCGAGGTGAACCTCCAATTCGGCGATGAAGGCGTTACCTATATCTACGAAACCACCGGCGGCATCTACTTCGAACCGCCGGAGCATAGGGACGACCCGAGCGAGCCGGAGCGGCGTTACTACCTGGGCATCATCACCGGACAGGGACGCATGACCATGTTCCCCAAGCTGGACATCTGGTACAACGGACGCATCGACGACCAACACCACGCGGCGATCCTACTGCGCATGGTCGAGATGACGGGACCGGACCCGGAAGTTTGGATGGTCAGCCGCGAAGCCTACCCGGACGTCGCCACGCTTCTGCGCCGCTACGCCTGGATGGTGATTGTCTCCCTGGCCTTGCTGCTGATCTTCGTCATCTGGCGCCGCGCTCCTCGCTTCGGTCCGATCCTGCCCGACCCGCCCGCCGGCAGCAGGCGTTTGATGGAACACGTGGAAGCCGCGGCCGTCTTCTACTGGGAACGTTACCAGGCGGAACTGATGGTGAAAGCGTCCAGGGAGGCGATGATGAACCGCTTGAGACACCGCAGACCCGAGTGGTTGGGCCTGGAGCGAACAGACCTGGTGACGGTCCTGGCCGATTGCAGCGGCCTGGAACGATTGCGTATCGACGGACTGCTGGATACCCGCCCCGTCCGAGACCCGAATGCCTTTACCGAGGTCATTGCAGACATAGAAACCGTGAGGAGATCGTTATGAACCAACCTGATGAACCCCTACAGGCCGAGCCCTTGAGCGGCCGGCTGAATCAGGCCGTCACCACCGCCGCCCGCATCCGCGAGGAGGTGCGCAAGGCTTTCCTCGGCCAGGATGATGTGATCGATTTGGTGCTGACGGCGCTGCTGGCCGGGGGCCATGTTCTGATCGAGGGCGTGCCGGGCCTGGGTAAAACCCTGTTGGTGCGCGCCCTGGCCAAAACCTTCGGCGGTGATCACGGCCGGGTTCAGTTCACGCCCGATCTCATGCCCAGCGACGTCATCGGCCACGTCATGTTCGACCAGCAGCAGGGCAGCTTCAAGATTCGACGCGGCCCGGTTTTTACCAACCTCCTTCTGGCCGACGAGATCAACCGCGCGCCTGCCAAAACCCAGGCCGCCCTGCTGGAAGCCATGCAGGAGCGACAGGTGACCCTGGAAGGCCGCTCCCTGGCTTTGCCCAAGCCCTTCATGACCCTGGCCACCCAGAACCCGGTGGAGCAGGAAGGCACCTACCCTCTGCCCGAGGCGCAGTTGGACCGCTTCCTGCTGAAAATACAGATCAACTACCCCGAGGAGGCCGACGAGTTCGACCTGGTGGAAAAGGTGATCAGCGGGGGAACCGGCGAGGCTTTCGACCTCAGCAATGTGGAAAAGGTCGCCGAGATCGCCGACATTCCCGGCCTGCAAGCGGCCGTCACCGCGCTTCAGGTAGACCGGCGCATCACGGAATACGCGGTGCGCATCGTGCGCGCCTCGCGGGAATGGCCGGGCGTCGCCATGGGCGCGGGTCCACGAGGTTCCATCGCCCTGCTGCGTAGCGCCCGAGCCTACGCGCTGCTGAACGGCCGGGACTTCGTGGTGCCCGACGATATCAAACACATCGCCCCGGCCGTACTGCGCCACCGCATGCTGCTGACGCCGGACATGGAAATCGAGGGCAAAACCACCAACCACGTGGTCAAGGAACTGCTGACCCGCATCGAGGCGCCGCGTCTATGAAACCCACCGCCCGCTCCGTTCGACTGGTCGCCGGCCTGGCGCTGCTCTCCCTGGGGGCGCCTTTCAGCGGATTATGGCTCCAGGTCTGGATGATGCTGGTCGCGATCTGGGCGCTCTTTCTCCTTTTGGACATGCTGTTGCTGTTGCGCCTGCCCAGGCCGTCGGCGCGGCGCCGGGTGGAACACGCGCTGCCGTTAGGCGTCTGGCGCGAGGTGCTGCTGACCTTGGAAAACGCCGGGAACACCGAGGTGCGCGTGCGCGTCGCCGATTTCTACCCGCCCGAGTTCAGGGTTCGCGATTTGCCCTTCAGCGCCGTGACGCCTCCCAAAAGCCGGCTGGAGCGAAGCTACGGCGTCAGGGCGGAGCAACGGGGCCTGTTCCGCTTCCAAGCCCCGCAGTTGTTACTAAGCTCCCCCCTGCAATTGTGGGAATTGAGCACCCGACCGGGCGAGGCCGAAGAGGTCAAGGTCTACCCCAATTTCCAGGCAGCGGCCAATCTGGCCTTGATGGATACCAACCAGCGCCTGACCCAAATGGGCGTCCACAAACGGCGCCGCCGGGGCGAGGGCCGCGAGTTCCACCAACTGCGCGAGTTCGTGCAGGGCGATTCCCTGCGGCTGATCGACTGGAAAGCTACCTCGCGCATGCGCAAAATCATCTCGCGTGAGTTCCGCGACGAACGCGACCAACAGGTGATCTTCCTCCTGGACTGCGGTCAAAGCATGCGCTCGCAAGACGGCGCGCTTTCTCACTTCGATCACGCCCTGAACGCGGTCCTCATGCTGAGCGCGGTAGCCCTGCGCGGCGGCGACGCGGTGGGCCTGATCACCTTCGGCGGGCAGGAACGCCGCCTGGCCGCCCGCAAGGGTTCCGGGCAACTGAACCTGCTGCTGAGCCAAACCTACGATATCCAACCGGGCCTGCAAACCTCGGACTTTCTGGAGGTAGCGCGCCAGGTGCTGGTCCACTGCCGGAAACGCAGCCTGCTGGTGCTGGTCACCAACCTGAAGGACGACGATGACGGCGAACTGAACAAAGCCCTGAAGATGCTGCGCAGAAAACACCTGGTACTGCTGGCCGGCACGCGCGAGCGCATCCTGCACGAGGTGCTGGAAGAACCGATCCACGACCTGGAAGACGCCCTGAGAACGGCCGGTGTGCATACCTACCTGAAGCGCCGTAAACAAACCTTCGAGGCCCTCAAAACCAAGGGCGTCATCTGCGTGGAGGTATTACCGGAACAATTACCGGTCCACCTGGTCAACAACTACCTGGACATCAAAAGCAAAGGGTTGCTGTAGGGCTATCGGATTGAACCACATGGTGGTGTAGGCCCTACCCCGTATGGGGTTCCATCGATTAGCACGGGGTTGGCGGCCCGGGTCACCCCCGATATTCGTGTGCGTGGAAATGTCGAACGTTTTGATTTTCATTAATAATACGAAATAATTGTGACCCCGGCCGCCTACCCCGTGCGGCCCCGGCCCGGATCATCCCATCACATACATCCGCCAACGGCAAAATTTTTCCGGGCCGAGGTCGCCCGGATTGACCGGCGGATCGCATAGATTGATGACCGTAGGTCGCGTTGATCGACCGGCGGATCGCATGGATTGACCGGGAAACACATTGATCGACCGACGGATCGTATTGATCGACCGGCGGACCGCATCGATCGACCGTTGGATCGCCGGGGGTAGCCCGCCAGGGCCATATCCTCGCAAACCTCGGACGATGTCCTCGGCGGGCAACCCCCGGCTATTGGATATAACCACATGGTGGTAAGGGCGGTACCCCGTATGGGGTTCTATCGATTAGCACGGGATTGGCGGCCCGGGTCACCCCCGATATTCATGCGGACGGTAATATCAAACGTTATGATCCTCATATCGACGAATCGAAACGATTGTGACCCCGGCCGCCTACCCCGTGCGGCCTACCGATCTCGCATACCTCGGACCTCCACATTGAAATCCTGTCGGCGGCCCGGGCACCCCATGCTTCCACGCTGAAAATCGGGCAGAGGCCCGGACACCGCATGCTTCCACGCTGAAAATCGGGTAGCGGCCCGGGCACCGCATGCTTCTACCCTGAAAATCGGTAGGCGGCCCGGGCGCCGATGGATTTTTCTCTAAAAACTCAGCGGTGTCCCGGCCGCCGGCTTCTATATCGGTGATGACTGTAGCGATGCCCGGGAGCCCTCGATTTTTTTTGGAAAACCATGGGGGTTGCCCGAATCCCTTGTGGAATCTCGGCCGTCAAACAGGGGATTTTCCAAAAAAGTGTAAAAAAGAACGCCTCGATAGGCCTGAGTCTCCACAGCAGGGTAATTTTTGATAAAGTCTTTGTTCCATGATATTCATGGGCATGAAAATCGGTTAAATAAGGCGTCATTTATAATGAATGTGTGACCGTTTTCCACTTTTTTGTAAGATTTCCAAAAAAGTGGAAGAATGTACAGGGGTTTCCATGCTGTTCGCTACGCTTTCGAGGCTCCCGAGTAACGCATAGCGAAAATCTCAACAGACATAAAACAAGTAACTTGGAGACTCCACTCTTCAACGCGAGCGATTGTTTGGCAAACCTGGCACGGGTTTTGACATAAGCAAGGTATCAAACGGCGATGCGCCGACCCGGAGGATGTCCATGACCTTGAAACTTGTCACCATCAAAAGTAATCAACAATGCCTCTCGTTTTTGAGGCGGGCATCGGAAAACGGTGCGTTGCGTATAGAGCAGGGCAAGGATTTGCTGTTGCGGCCCTGGTTCGGAAAAATCGCCGGATTGGTCGGGCCTTTCGAGAAGGCCATGCTCGCCCAGTTGCACACGCATGCGAAACGCGCCGAGGAAATCGCCGCGCGCAACAAGGTGGTTACCGTCATGAAGCACACGGTGCGCGACTTCCGCTCGGCCCTGATGCGTCGTGTGCGCCGCAACGGAGAGCCTGAAATCGTGCTGCAATACTACCGCATGCCCCATGAACGAAAACCGGTTTATGGCGATGATTGGCACCAATTGGGACAATGGCTGCTGGACGGAGAGGCCAAAGCCTTGAGTAAGGGCTTTCCGGCCATGACCAATCCCACGGCGGACGAATTGACTGCAAGCCTGAACGCCTATGCCGATCTACGCGGCAATGCCGAGATCGCCGACCGCCGCTATCGGGAAGCCCAGGACGTCCTGGTAGATCTACGCAAGGAAACCCAACTGGCCGCACGCGGCCTGGCCGCCAACTTGCGGGTGCTGCTGCATGACAAAGACACCCCCACGGTCCGCCGAATCATGCGAACTTACGGCTTCCGCTTCCGAGGTAGACCGGAAGAGGAAATTGAAGAAACAGTCGAGCGCAAAGAGCTGGACTCCAACCGAGAAATCGATGAGGTTGCTAATGATACCGGGCAATCCACAACGGCCGATGAAGACGAGCCTCGAACAGAGGAAAAGCCGAAATCAAGCGTTTCACGAGAGCTTAACGAGGCGCCGATTGATCCAATATCCGCCGACCCTCCGGCAATATCGAACGAACGGAACGATGTTATTCGGAGACCACCGGGGGTAGCCCGCCGAGCCCATACCCCGCATGGGGTTCCATCAATTAGCACGGGGTAACCTTTATGGCAGAACTGTCGTATAATCGACGGCAACGGACCTTGATGAGGTAACCTTAATGACCGCGCCCAACTTCACCTGGCTGCACCTTTCCGACCACCACACAGCACTCGACGCATGTGTTGAGCCCAAGAATTTTGTCGCTGGTTACATTTTTGCTTTTCTGTGAAATCGTTAACAAACTTAAATCTGAGCTCTGAACTAGATTAGAGATGCTATGCCTCAACCTCAATCAATAAGAGCCACCTCGGATTAAGACGCACCCAACTTTCAGTTGTTTTACAACAATTTCGACCAGATTCTTGGAGCACATTGTGATACCATGTAAAAAAAATATGTTTGCGAGTTACCAGAATGAATAAAATTGAGATACTCCGTGGAATAATTACAAGATCTCAGGGCAAATCCTCTCTTGATCTTTCTGGAAGTGGTATTATAGAGCTGCCGGATACCTTTGATGAGTTGAATTCGCTTCGTACACTGTACTTGCAAGATAATAAAATTTATGCACTTCCAAAAAGCATGAATCAACTAGAGGAAATAGAGAATCTATTTCTCCAGAACAACGAAATCATCGACTTCCCTTTGCCTATACTTTCGATGCGACGTTTAAGATCTCTTCATTTAAACGACAATGGTATAAAATACCTTCCAGGCACATTTGAGTTTGAGGGTTTAGTTTTTCTTGATGTCAGTAGAAACTATATCGAAGGCTTTCCCAAAAAGGCCACCAATCTACCTTCTCTCAGAGAACTAAAAGCACGAAACAACTGTATACGGACATTACCAAATGATTTAAAGAAAATAAACAAACTCGAGAAAATTGACTTAGGAGATAATGAGCTAAAAAATATACCAAGTTCTATTGGAAAGCTTGTAAACTTGAAGTTTTTGCAGATAGATGGAAACCCTCTTGAAACCATATCTCCCGAAATAGCTAGCATAAGAAGTTTAGAGTACCTATATATTGGGAATCCAAAAAGCATTACTTTTCCACCAAAAGAGATTGTTGCGAGAGGGGCAACCTACGTCTTATCATTTCTTCGAGAATATTTAAAAGAGCAAAGCGAAAGGAATGAGGTGAAGTTGATACTACTTGGTGATGGACGAGAAGGCAAAACATGCTTATCCAGAGCCCTGAGGGGATTGGAGTTCAAGGAGCAAGTAAACACTAAAGGTGTTGAAGTTAATGTATGTAAGATACCTGTAACGAAAGGAGAAGATGTCGCTTTCAGAATTTGGGATTTTGAGGGACAAGAAATCAATCATCAATCCCATCACTTTTTCTTAACAAGGAGAAGCATCTACGTTTTGGTTGTAAATGGTAGGCGTACTATCAATGAACCCAGGATACATTATTGGCTTGACACCATACATCATCGGGCTCCCGGTGTAAATGTGACAATAGTTTTCACTGAATGTGAAGACCGGAGCCCTGTCTATAATGAGCATAGCTTAATGAATAAATTCCCAAGCCTGTCCTTAGCTTTTCATGTAGTTGGGTGCAAAAATGGAAAAGGAGTATCAAAGTTAAAGAACTATCTTGCTCAAAAATCAAAAACCCTTGGTTTGATACCACAACTTTGGCCAGGGTCTTTTGTGAAAGCCGAAAAAGTAATTACAGATATAGCGAAACGTGGCAAAGTAGCAATGACTCGCAATGAATTAAAAGCAATCCTTGATGAATGCGGTATATATGAATATGATCACAGCAACGCGATGCAGTTAATGGGGGATCTTGGTATTTTTACTCACTTCCCAGACTCTATCACACTCAACGACTTTATTGTTCTTAAGCCAGAGTGGCTGACAAAGGCAGTTAGCGAAGTCCTTGAACACAAAACGTTGATTAGAAAAAACGGAGAAATGGATAAATCGTGGCTTTTTGATGTGTGGGAAAAACGCTATTCAGGATATCAAGATAAGTTCTATAATTGCATGAGAGAGTTTGAACTTTGTTACCCTTTAGAGGACTCGAGCGACCTTGCTTTAGTCCCCCTCCGCTTTCACACCTCAAAACCAAATTTTGATTGGTCTCTAAAGCTCGACCTTGAATCAAAAGAGAGACGCGTTCTGTATAGGTTTAGACGTACCCCACCAGCTGGTTTAATGAGTAGGTTTATCGTAAAAGTTCACCACTACATAGTAAAAAATGAGAAATTTCCATGTGGCATAATATGGAGAGATGGTGTTTTTCTGAGATCTACTATTGGAAGTTTAATTAGCGAGGCGATATGTGAGTATAGCCAGGAGGATCGAACTCTGATTTTTGTGGTGAGGTCAGCTTTCCCTCAGAACATGATCGAACAATTAAATGGCTATATCAACTCTGTGTTCTCCTTCTTTTCTGGATTGAACCCGCAAAGAGAGTACGGATGTGTTGGACCTAATGGTGGTCTATGCAAGGGTTTCCATGGCGAAAAGTTACTAACATATGCTTTAAGTGGAAGCCATCCTATCCCTTGCGGAGAAGGACATCATCAGGTTGATCCTCATTTTCTCGTTTATGGATTTAACAGCTTTGGAGACCGAGATAACAAAAGGTCATTTAGTGCTCGATTGAAGGGCCTTGATAAAAATGACTCGCTTCTCGGCCTTGGCTTTACAGCTATACAAACCAGAATTGAAGCTATCCGAGATGCACCAATGAAAGAAGAAGGAAGTGGTCTTTCTATGTTACCAACATTGCAACAACGTCTAAATCAAGTTTTCAGGGAGACTCTCCAGGCTTTAGACTTCCATGAGCTAAACGTGGTACCTGCTTTTTTTACTCTAACTCCCGTAGATTCAACAAGTATAAACCCGGCTAACTGGTTTAGTCAAGAATACTCTCTTCGCTTTTATTGTGAACATGAAGGAGGCCCACATCCTTGGGATTGGTCATGTCAATTCCGTGCAACAAGAGAATGGTGGAAAAAGGTTGGACCACTGGTCTCTTTTTGTTCAAAAGTTCTGTCCGTTGGAATACCTTTATCTCGAGGAGCTGTAAACGCATTTTTAGGAAGCCAGGAGTGGGATAAGGCGAAAGATGAAATCCAGTTAATGGAAAATATCTGTAAGCAGATGGATAAAATCCAGGTCAGCAATACTCTTTGGACCGGAGACCTTGAGGAATTAGGTGAGCATGAAGCAAATTATAAGAGGCAGATACGTTATGCTCGATGGGAAGTTTCTGAAATTGTTAAACAGAAAGATAAACGATCGATTGAGCTTAGAGATTTCAATGGTTTAGAACGGGTATTGCTTCCAGACAATACATATCGATGGCTGTGCCCAAAGCACTCAATTGTATATCGCTAATTGTAGCATGGACCTTAAACGCCTTAAACCTATCGGTAGGGCGTCCATCGCGTACCGCATCCGACATTTCATAATCCACAACTTTTCTTTTCAAGTTATTTGTGGCGATCACAACCAAAGTCGATGATTCGAAACGGTTGTGACCCCGGCCGCCTACCCCGCCTACCCGAGCAACCTTGAACGCCGGCCTGCCTGCTGCTACCATGGGCCGGTGTACTCGTGGTGGAGGTCCGCAACCGATACATGGATGATATGCCCCTGGTAGAACTGAAATTACAAGGCTTGGGTTCCAAATCCAAAGAAAAGCTGATCGCTGCCGGCATCGATACCGTCGGGGATCTGCTGGGTTTTCTGCCCAGGGAATATCTTGATTATTCGCGCATCGTTCCCATCAGCGAGGCGCCCCTGGAGCGCCATGTCCACGTTCGCGGCCTGGTGATCGACAAGAAGGTGTCGAAAACCTTCAAGAAGAAAATGCCGCTGATGGAGATACTGGTGGACGACGGCGGCGGCACCTTGCGCATGATGTGGTTCAATCAACCCTTCCTCCACAAGTCGATCGACAAGGGCCAAACCGTCAGCTTCTTCGGCAAGATCAAGTTCGAACGCCTGGGCCGCACCATGGTATCGCCCAAATTCAAGATCATCACCGAGGGTGAGGAGATTCGCGGCATCAAACCCGTCTACCGCCAGGTGGGCGGGTTGCGGACCGAGCAAATCGCGGGTTGGATTCTGGCGCTGATTGAGAGCTTGCCGGAAGAAGACCCCCTGGCTCATATTGCCGTCGGTCATCACTTTCCCTCTCGCCGCGAGGCTTTGAAGACCTTGCATCAACCCCTGGACGCCGGAACCGTTGCGGCGATCCGCGGCAATACTTCCCCCGCCCGACGCCGTTTGGTGCTTGAAGAGTTCCTGGCCTTTCAAAAGAAGATGCAGCGCATGGTCAAAGCCGGCCAGGAGCGTAATCACCCCGTGGTTGAGCCACAATGGGCCTGGCTGGACGACTTCACGGGGGCGCTGCCGTTCCAACTCACCGGCGATCAGGGCGAGGTACTGGAAACCTTGATGAACACCTTGCTGAAAGGCGGGCGCTTACATGCCATGATCCAGGGCGATGTGGGCTGCGGGAAAACCATCATCGGCCTGGCCGCCGCGTTGATTTTCAGCCGGGCAGGTTACCAATCGGCCCTGCTCTGCCCCACGCAAATCCTGGCCGAACAGCACTACCGCACGGCCGAGGAATTACTGGCTCCGCTGGGTCTGAAAGTCGCCATGCTGACCGGCTCCATGCCGACTCAGGAGGTCAACACGGCACTGGCCCGGCTTGCATCCGGCGAGATCGACCTGGCGGTAGGCACCCACCGCCTGTTGAGTGACGATATCGGTTTCGCGCGTTTGGGCCTGGCCCTCATCGACGAACAGCATCGCTTCGGCGTCGAGCAGCGAGGCGCCCTGCTCAAAAAAGGGAACACGCCCCATTACCTGGCTTTTTCAGCCACGCCGATTCCCCGCTCCCTGGCCATGACCCTGTACGGCGATTATTCCGTCCTGCAGATCAAGCAGAAACCCGGCGGACGCGTTCCCGTGCGCACCATTCTCAAAAAGGTGGATAACCGCGACGAGGTGATTCGCTTCGCTCGTCAAAGACTGGATATGAAGGAATCGGTGTTCTGGGTGTTTCCCCTGGTAGAGGGTGACGAAGAGGCGCAGGAACGTTCGGCGACGGCCATGTACGAACGCTTCCGCGACGAGGATTTTCGGGGTTACGGCGTCGGCCTGGTTCACGGCCGCATGAAAAAAGAAGAGGTGGCCGCCGAGATGGAAGCCTTTCGCGCCGGCAGGATTCGCGTCCTGGTGGCCACCACGGTCATCGAGGTGGGCGTGGATGTGCCGGATGCTTCCATCATGGTGGTAGAGCGGGCGAACCGGTTCGGTCTCAGTCAACTACACCAACTACGCGGACGCGTGGGTCGCGGCAATCGGCACGCCTTCTGTTTCCTCATGATTCCCGGCGATATCGATCGAGACGGGTTGAAACGCATGCGCCTGCTGGAAAAAAGCGACGACGGCTTTGAAATTGCGGCGTTCGACCTGGAACAAAGAGGCGCGGGCGAACTGCTGGGGAAACGTCAATCCGGTCTCACGGCGTTCCGCTTCGGCGATCCCTGGCTGGACCGGGACCTGATGCAGGAAGCCAGGAAGCTTGCCGGCGATTTGTCCCAATGCTGAAACCGGATAAAGAAAAAGCCCGTGGGCACGGGCTTTCTTGAATGATTGGGAAGGGAAAGGGATGCAATCGAAAATGTGAGGAAAAAATAGGTGGGCCAAAAAATGGTGGGAAATTTAGTGGAGGGATAAATAAGGGTGGGCCAAATAGTGGCGGTCTTGCATCCCCTAATCTTCCATCCCAAGGGATCGAAGATCCAAATTGGAAATATTATACCTTCAAAATCCCGAAAAAAAAAGAGCCGTCCCGATTGAGAGCGCAAATGACTACAAAGAAGCATCTTACGCTCGGGATTTTCTTGAAAACAAGCAAAAACCCAGGCCCTGCAGGGATCTCACAAGATTGCCTTTTGGCCTAAGTGCCCAGTTTATATTATGATTATGGCTTGGGGCAACATGTCTCCCGGTCCGGGAACCGAGTCAAGGGGTTGTCCGTTCAATCTATTCGGAGGCTTTCCAGTTATATGAGCACCAATGTGGAAGATCTCTATCTCAAAGGTTTTATGGCTTTTTCGGCCAAGAACTACGAATCGGCAAAAGCGTATTGGGAACAGGTTCTGGCTGTCGATCCCAGCCACGAGAAGGCGAAAAAGGGACTTGCCGACTTATCCGCGGGCGCCGCGAAACCCCGCAAGAAGTCGTCCAAGGAGGTCTTCCAGGACATCAAACGCCTGTACGGTGAAAAGAATTTTGCCGAGGCATTGAGGCTCTGTAACCTGTTGTTGAAGAAACATCCCGATAACACCGACCTGCAAGGGTTGCAAAAGAAACTGGAAGCCCGTGTCAAACAAGCATCCGGCGCGGCTCCCGCGGCCCAACAGGCGCCGCCCGCCGCCAAGAGCACCATGTTCATGGCCTCCGCCGCCGAGGCATCCGTGGATGAAGACACCGGCGCCGATAAAGCCGCTCTGGTTGAAAAGCATATCAAGGACGGTGTCGGTCTCTACGAGCTAAACGATTTTGCCGCGGCCATCAAAGCATGGGAAAAAGCCCTGGCTTTGGACCCCGATAATCGCATTGCCCGGGATTACATTACCAATGTGAAGTCCCAGATGGAGCCCGAAAGCGAAGCCGAGGCCCCTGAGCCCTCGCCGGAATCCAACCGTCCCGGCAAGGATGATATGATCCGCATCTATAACGAGGCGATGGCTCATTACAAAGAAGGCGATTACCAACAGGCACTGGACAAATGGGAATCCATCCTCAAGTTCTACCCCACACACGCGGAAACCCTGCAATGTGTAGAGCGAACCAGGCAGATGATGAAGACCAAACAAGAGGAAAGCCTGGTGGAGGAAGCACGCGGACATTTATCATCGGGAAATATCTCCGAGGCGGAAAGGCTGGCCACGCAGTTGGCGATTACCGCACCGGACACGCCGGGCTTGGACCAGTTACAGGCAGACATCCGCAAGGCGCAGCAACCGGCTGAACCGAAGGTCAAAGGCATCGACACCCTGGAGATCGATACCCCGGCGGTGTCCCCGCGCGAGGTTATCCGGCCGGACATCGAGGAAGACCACCACGAGAGCCATTCCGCATCCGAGGACCAGTTGGGCGAGTTCTTCAATGAGCCTAAGGATGCAAGCCAAAAGGCGCGCCAGGTTTCCAAGGTCCTCAAGGCCAAACGGGAGCGCAAGCCGCTCAACTTGAAATTGATTGTGGGTGTACCGGTCACGCTGATCGTGTTGAGCGTGGGCGGATGGTTCGGCTGGGATTTCTACAACAAGCAATTGAAAACCAGTGACGAGGGACCCATCATCCTGCTGAATCGCGATGTTCACTGGAACAGTCCCGAACAACAAACCATCGATTTCGTCGAGTTCGGCAACGAATTTGCCGATAGCGGCGACGCCCTGTTGGCCTCGATTGCCTATCAGCGGGTGATCGATATCGCCGAACCGCGTCTGGCCGCGTTGCAACGATCCGACCCCGCAACCAATCCCGAAATCGCCCAGGAAACCGAACGGATACAGGAAGCCCTGGAAACGGCGCGAACCGGTTTGAGTAAGGCCATGGCCGACTTGAAACCCGCCGATGTCACCGACAAGGACATGGAGCGGGCTCGCGGCGAGTTGGACAGAGAACGTTTCCAGGATGCCGTGGAGCGACTGCATCGACTGCTCAGCAACGACAGGGATAATGCCCACCTGCGCGACATGCTGGGTGATACACATGAAAAACTGGCGTTCCAATCCCTGCGCAACGGGGAACTGGACAGCGCCTACGAATCCTTCAAACGAGCAAC
Organism: Acidobacteriota bacterium; assembly: GCA_030066195.1. GTDB lineage: Bacteria > Acidobacteriota > Holophagae > Acanthopleuribacterales > Acanthopleuribacteraceae > JASJCB01. Next base: position 4,341 of record JASJCB010000116.1, on the reverse strand, counting down.
GGTCCTGCAATCCGGCAATGATCGTTCCCGGCACCATACCGAGGTCATCAATCGGTTCTACCAGGGCAAGATCGAAGCATCCGACAAGGATCAATGGTTCTTCTTCTTTCTTAATTGAGTCAGGAGTGTCATGAAAGCCTGTTTCGTTTGCGCCGTCACCTGGGAGTCCGATTGGAAGCGTTGCGGAAACTGCGAAACGGATCTGGACGTCCTCCAAGGTCTGGCCGAAATTACGGAGCGTCCTCGCTTCCTCTTCGGCAGTGTGCGGCAGGAGAAACCGGCTTCGCCGCCGGTTGAAGCCTCCCCCAAACCCGCACCTCGCCCCAGACCGGCGCCCAAGGTGGTGAAAAAGCCCAAGGCCTCACCGCCGCCCGTTGCCGAGGAAGAAATTCTTTCCGTGGACGACCCGGTGTTGGACGTTGATACACTGGATGCGGGCGGCGCCCGAGAACGACGCCTGACCCTGGTGCTCACCTATCTGGCCGATCTCGTCTTTTGTCTGGGTCTGAATTTTCTGGTCTTCAGGCTCATCCTGTGGGTTTCCGACAGGGGCCTGGTGCCCCTGGTCAACCTCAGCCTGATTCCCCTGTTATTTGTGTTACTGGGATTCACGGTGCTTTATTTCTGGATGTTCCTGAACTCGTTCGACAAAACCCTGGGCGGTATCGTGGCGGAAAAGTTGGCGGCCCGCTTCAGGAAACCCGCTTCCTGATGACATGCGTGAGCTGTACCAGGTGTTGCGCGGCGTTGCCGAAGGGTTCCAGGTTTTTGAGGGAGACATCCATCAGGTCTTCATAGAGGCGTCGGCACTTTTCCACACCCGCCAGGTCGACGAAAGTGGTTTTACCGCTGTCCAGCCCGTGGTCCTTGCCCGTATCTGCCGTTTCGTCCACATCCAACAGATCGTCGCGGATTTGGAAGGCCAGCCCCAGGTTTTTGGCATAGGCAACCAGCATCCGGCGTTCGGCCTCCGGCGCATCACATAGAATCGCCGCTAATTCCACGCAGGCGATGAACAGGGAACCGGTCTTTTTGGCGTGAATGTATTCCACCTCTTCCACCGTCAGGTCGGTGCGGTTCAGCAGATCGTCGCTTTGCCCGCCGGAGAGCCCGCCCAGGTCGAAAGCGGCGTTCAGTACATCCAGACAGGCCAGCTTTTTGCGCAACATGGATTTGCGGGTTCCGGGGAAGCGTGTGATCAGGCGGTTGGCCTCGGCAATCAGGGACATGCCGGCCAGAACCGCCTGGCCCTCGCCGAAGATGCGATGGGGCGTTTCCCGACCGCGGCGCATGACGGCGTCGTCCATACAGGGCAGGTCATCGAAGATCAGGCTGGCGGTGTGAATGCATTCCACGGCCGCGGCACAATCCAGAATCAGCGGGTCATCGCCGCGACGGTAGACATCGGCCGCGGCAATGGTAAGCAGGGGACGAAACCGTTTGCCCGTGGTTTCCAGGGCGTATTTCAGCGCTTTCAAGGCCACGGTTTTCCGCTCCGCGCCCGATAAGGGCAAATCGGCCAGGCGTGCTTCTACTCGCCGGCGATGCCCCTTCAGGTAGCGGGCAATATCGAACTCCCGTTGCAGTAACACGCTCGGGCCCTCCGTATGATTAGGGATCGAACAGCGGTTTGCCGTCCATATCTATGTCGTGGGACACGCCCAAAACATGCAAAATCGACGGACAAAGATCGGCCATATGGGGCGCATCCGTGTTCATGGGCACCGAACTGAAGAGAATGCCGCGCACATCACGCGGATCGTTGGAACAGTGATCGCCCGACCAGTTGCGCAGGTTCGGTTCAGTCAGGTCCGCGGGCATGCCGCCGAGTGTGGTTTCCCAGGACACGCGGTAATCTTTGGCGGTGGCCGCGCGCAGGTCCGGGGTGACCTCCTCGTCGTACCGATTATAAATATCGTCTCTCAGGTAGACCTCGCGAATGGGTTTCAATCCGGTTTTCTCGTCGACAAAGGCCGTCAGGTCCTCGCGCAGTTGACGACAGAGCGCGTCGTATTCCTCCGGTTTCACCGAGCCCTCAGGTTCTCGACCTTCCAGGTTGATGAAGATCATGCCCAGGCCCATGGCGTAGGCCTTGGTTTGAGACCAGTCCACATAATCCAGGGGAGTGGATCGGTTCTCCAGGTCGTCCAGAACCATGGACTCGCCCAACACGTTGCGTTTCAGTTTCATATAGCCGTTTTTGACCAGCCAGGTGTTGTAGCTGAACTGATGCCGCCAGGAGGAGAAGCCGTGGTCGGAGCAAACCAGGAAGACCACTTCGTTCAGGTCGACCATGTTCATGGCCTTGCCCACCAGTTCGTCCATGCGGCGGTAGCTGTCGCGGATGGCTTCCTGGTACTTGGGCCCCTTCTCCGGGTCGTAAAGGGGATGACCCTCGTCCCAATAACGCCATAACACGTGCGCCACGCGATCGGTGAAGCTGAAAACCTGGATGAAGAGGTCGCGATCATTATCGGCCAGGAAGTCTTCCATCATGGCTTCATAACGATCGACGGTGTTTTTGACATCGGTCAAGAAGTGATCCTCGTCCATCAAACCGTTGCCGATGGACCAGGTATCCAGGGCCCAGCCCATGGTCTTGTAGGGCTCCTTGTCCCAAACCTTTTGGGCCAGGTCGGGAGGCCAGGAGAGAGGGAGCGGATTGGAGGGATGGAGATGGACAGGGGTCAGGTAGAGCTTGAATCGGTCACCGTTCAAGTAGTCCAAATAGAAACGACCGGCGCCGCGAAGCGTGATGACGGGATTTACCCTGTATTTGAATTCAATCCAGGGCGACCATTGTTTGGGCTCAAAAGCGTATTCCGTTCCGTCGATAGCGGCGATCACCTTGCCGTCGGCAACGCGTAGTTGAAACGGCTTGTGGAAATCACGAGGTTGGTCGTAGTCCAGTCCCTCGAGGCGGGCTTTTTCCGCGTCTTGAGCATTGTAGAACAGCTTGTTGGGCGGTCCCAGTAGTTGGGTTTCGTAGGGCCCCGCGCCTTCAAGCCGGGCAATCTCGATGGAGAACTGGTTATCGCTCGGCTGCCATTCCGGGTCGTTGGTAAAGATGGAGGGCTTGCCCACGGTGCCGCGAATATCGGGCACGGCCAGGCCGGCAACCATTTCACCGTTCAAGGGTTGGGCGGGGAAGGTGACCGGCAACCTGATGACAGCCGCCGTCTTGCCTTGTTCCTCCAAGATGGTCCACATGGGTTTCCCTTGCCGGACCATGTAGGCGGCGGGCACGCTTTCAGGAATCCAGTTGGCGAAGACAAAATAGACGCCGTAGAGTGCGAGGCCGCCGAAGACAAGAGGTGCGCCCAGTTTCAGGCTGTTTGTCCGCTTGCGCAAAAATAGGAACAGCAAGCCGGCGACGATCAGAAAAGCGGCCGCGGGGAAGAAGACGCGATTGCGGGTGCCCAACATTAACTGTCGGGTGGTCTCGCCGCGCAGGGCGAAGTCGGGGGTATAGGTGCCGCTCTGCCGCTTGATGAAGTCGAAAATCCCGGTGCGGCCGGGGTTCAGGCCGGTGGCAAAAGTAGACCAGGAGACCGGGGTTTGGGGCGGGTTGGTGGGCATAAGCGGCGCATAGCTGCCTATTTCCTTGAGGCGGGTCAGGTTGGGGAGTTGACCCGCGGCCATCATTTCTTCCACGATCTGATGGTCGGCGCCGTCAAAGCCAAGCACCACGACCTTCTTTTCCGCGAATGCGGCGGGGAAAAGGCCTAGGAAAATCGATAAGGCAGCTATTCGAATGATCATGATCCTTCCTATTCAAAAGGGTGATTGGGAGACCTGTCACCAGGCCGAAAGAATGACATACCATGAATCGGTAGCAATTAAAAGCCGCAACCGGACGGAGACCGAGCGGGCGCCTGCATGAAGAAGACCTGCCGGTCGACCGGCCCAAAAACCGCTGTTTAAAGTTAAGGTCAATAGTCCCTGGCTTTTTCATAACCGGAAATCTTTAAAAAAATAGAAAAAAATCCTGGCGCGATCGAACCGAGCCAGGGTATGGTGGTTTTGTGGCCATGACCGGGAAGCGTCGACATCAGTTCCGGTCCGTTGACAACACCAAGCTTTTCACCCCTGAACCGGAGGTATGACATGACCGACCAAGAGCTGAAAGACCTGGTAGCTTCCGTGGCCGCCTTGAATAACAAAAACGCGCTTCGGCAAGAGGAGATTATCCGCATTCAAAAAGAGAATGCACTTTTCCAGAAAGAAACTGCCCGCCAAATGAAAGAAACGGATCGCCGTATTGAGGAAGTTGCCGCCCAAATGAAGGAAACGGACCGGCAAATGAAGGAAACGGACCGGCAAATGAAGGAAACGGACCGG